>CAIJPE010000352.1 GCA_903822435.1 uncultured beta proteobacterium
CTGGTCGGCCTGGTGGGCTTCGAGACGGCCTACCCGCATCAGCTCAGCGGCGGCATGTCCCAGCGTGTGGCCATCGCACGGGCGCTGGTCAACCGGCCCGAGGTGCTGTTGCTCGATGAGCCCTTCGGCGCGCTGGACGCGCTGACACGGGCCCACCTCCAGCAGGAATTGCACCGCATCTGGCAGGCCGAGGGGATCACGATGATCCTGGTCACTCACGATGTCGAAGAGGCCGTGTTCCTGGGGCAGAAGGTGGTCGTGATGGAGCCTCGCCCGGGGCGTATCCGCCGCACCGTGCCGGTGGACCTGGCCTATCCCCGTGACCGAAGCGGTGCCGACTTCGCCCGCGTCAAGCACAGCGTGCTGCAGGAGTTCGCCGGCCTGCCGGCGGGCCACTGACGTCGGTCCTGACGTCGATCCATTTTCTTTTCCCACAAAGGAGAGCCACCATGAGCCGAGGCCACGCCTTGCCCACCGTCGAAGCCATCGACATCCCGGGCCGTTACCGCCACATCCTGCCGCGGCCGCAGCAGCCCAACTTCGCGGCCTACATCGAGGGCGTGGACCTCACGCAGCCCTTGTCGGCCGATGTGAAGCGCGAGCTCAACCAGGCCCTGCTGGACTTCGAGGTCATCTTCCTGCCGCCGCAGCGCATCACGCTGGACCAACATGTGGAACTGGCCAGCGTCTTCGGTCCGGTCGCACCCGGCGCCTTCTTTCCGCGCCAGTCGGGCCATCCGCTGGTGGAGGTGATCGAGTTCGACGAGCACCGCAAGCCCGAGGTCAACGTCTGGCACAGCGACCTGACCTGGCTGGCCGAGCCACCCAATGGCACGGTCATCCAGATCATCGAACCGCCGCCAATCGGTGGCGGCACCACCTGGGCCAGCCTGTCCCGGGCCCATGACGCCTTGTCCCCGGGCCTGCAGCAATACCTGGCGGGGTTGACCGCCACCCACACCTGGGAGATCAGCGGCTGGCGCGATGCGCTCGACCGTCTGGGCGGCCCGCAGGCGCTGGCCCAGGCGCTGACGAAATACAAGCCGGTGCAGCACCCGGTGGTGCGCGTGCACCCCGATTCGGGCAAGAAGGTGCTGTTCGTCAACGAGAACTTCACCAAGCAGATCGACGGCGTGCATTTCCGCGAAAGCCGCGGACTGCTCGAATTTCTGCGCGAATGGATCGTGCAGCCCGAGTTCACCTACACGCACAAGTGGGAAGCGCATGGCATCGCCATCTGGGACAACCGCAGCACGCAGCACTACGCGCTGGCCGATTACTGGCCCCATCGCCGCGTCAACAACCGCGTCACCTTCAACCGCGTGACGGCCGGGGCGACCACCAGCAGCACCTACCACCAGATCGTCGGCCAGTCGGAAGCGGCCATCGCCTAACCCAGGAAAGACACGCATGAGCATCGTCATCGAAACTTCGGACCGAACCCGCACGCTGGATCTCTCACCCGTGGCGGGCCGCATTGGCGCCGAAGTCCGCGGGCTGCGCCTGTCGGGCGATCTGTCGCCCGACACCTTTCACGCCGTCCGACAGGCCTTGTTCAGGCACAAGGTGCTGTTCTTCCGCGGCCAGCAGCATCTGGACGACGCGGGGCAGCAGACCTTTGCCCGGCTGTGGGGCACGATCGTGGAGCATCCCACAGTGCCATCCAGGGAAGGTACGCAACTGCTCGAACTGGATTCGCGCCATGGCGGCCGCGCCAACTCGTGGCACACCGATGTGACCTTCGAGGTGGACTACCCCCAAGTCTCGATCCTGCGGGCGGTGGTGATCCCGCCTTATGGGGGCGACACGGTGTGGTCCAACACCGCGCTGGCCTATGAAGAACTGCCGCCGGCCTTGAAGACCCTGGCCAATCAACTGTGGGCCGTGCACAGCAACCACTACGATTACGCCGCCACGCGTGTGGATGCCGATGCCCATGGCGCCCAGAAGTACCGCGAGGTGTTCACCCGCGAGCGCATCGAAGCCGAGCATCCCCTGGTGCGTGTGCACCCTGAAACGGGGGAACGCACGTTGGTGGCAGGGCACTTCCTGCAGCGCTTCTTGGGCTACAACACGCAAGACAGCGACCACCTCTACGCCCTGTTCCAGAATCACATCACCCGGTTGGAGAACACCGTGCGCTGGCGCTGGCAGGCCGGTGACGTCGCGATCTGGGACAACCGTGCCACCCAGCACTACGCCATCAACGACTACGGGGACCAGCACCGCGTGGTGCGCCGCGTCACCATCGCCGGCGATGTGCCGGTGGCGGTGGACGGCCAGCGCAGCCGCGTGCGGTGAGGGCGCGGCGCGTTCCTGGCGTATGTTCCCGGTTGCTCATACCGTCGCAGCCACGGCGCTGGCGCGCCCATGGCGCTGCTGCCACCACGTCAGCAATGCGTAGACGGGCAGGAAGCAGAAGAACACGTGTTGCAGACCCAGGTGCTGGCCCAGCAGGCCACCCAGGCCACTGCCCAGCAGACCGCCCAGGGGCCCCACCAGCAGATTCAGGCCCGACACCCGTCCCTGCCCGTGGCGTGCACCGGCCGCGACGATGCGCCCCAGGTTCACGCCCTGCACAAGCCCGGCGCCCAGGCCCTGCAGCATCACGCCGGCCCACAGCCCGGTCACCTCGGCAGCGCCCCCCAGCAGCAGCAAGGCGCCCGCCACGGTGGCAAAGCCCAGCCGCACGCTGGCGGCGGGCCCCAGCCTGCCGATGATCGGCCCGCCGAGCAGCAGCATGGCGATGAAGGCCACGCCCCAGGCGGTGACCAGACCCGAGGCCTGGGGGGCGTCCAGGTGGAAGGTCTGCAGTGCAATGAGGAGGATGAAGGTGGTGGTGTATTGCGTCGTCGACTGACTCACGAAGTCGATGGCGTTGACTTCGCGAAGCTCGCGGTCGCGCAGCAACGCACCCAGGCCGGCCAGCCCGCGCGGACGGTCCTGCGCCGCCTTGCCGTCGGAGGAGGCCTGTGCGCCCATCACCCACGGCGAGACGGCCAGGGTGACCGCAAAGCTGGCCGCCACCAGCCACCAGGTGAGCGTGAAGCCCAGCCGGCTGGCCAGCAACGCACCCACACCCGGCCCGATGAGGAACATGCCGCTCATGTGCGTGGCCCTGGACCAGCCGGCCCTGCTGGTTCCCATCTTCCGGATGTGCGCAAAGAATACGCTGTTGAGCGACACGAAGCGCAGTGGCATGAAGAAGCCCACGGCCGTGGTGGCGCCCAGCAGGAACCAGGGCGAAGCCACCAGCGGCAACAGCGCATAGGTCGTTCCGCCCAGCACCGAGCCGATGACGAAGAGCCGCTGCGGCCCCCAGTGATCGACCATGAAGCCGATGGGCAACGCCATGACCAGCATGCCCACCATGCCGCCGCTGGTGATGAGCCCGATCTGGGCGGGGCCGGCCCCCAGGTGCAGGGCATAGAGCGGTGTGACGATCTTCGACACGCCGACGCTGATTCCCATGCTCAGGGACAGCAGCGTGAAGACTGCCAGGAAGCGCAGGGGTGATGCCGCCGCGCTCATGTTCCAGACCGCGTCAAGCCGTCACGGTTTGAAGCTGATCCTGCACCTGCTTGCGCGCCGCGGTGTAGCGGTTCTGCGGTATCGGCAGCCCCAGGTGGCCGCGCAACGTATCGGCGCTGTACTCGCTGCGGAACAGGCCGCGTGCACGCAACAAAGGCAGCACGGAGTCGGTGAAGCGCTGGCCGTCTTCCGGGTCGCCGAAAGCGCCCAGGATGAAACCGTCGGCGGCCTCGTTGCGGAACCAGTGCTCCAGCGCGTCGGCCACCGTGGCTGGCGAGCCCACGAACGGAGAGCGGCGCAGGGCGAAGTGCAGGGCGGCCTCGCGCAAGGTGAACCTGCGCTCGGCCGCCACCGTCTTGATGCGCTCGGCGTGGCTGCGATAGCCGTTGGCGCCGCGGTCGCCCAGGTCAGGGAAGGGCGCGTCCAGATCGTGGGCGCTGAAGTCGTAGTAATTGAAGGGCCGGCCCAGCTGCACCAGGGCCTTGGCCAGGTCGACCTTGCCGTTGCGCTGCGCCTGGATCTGCTGCGCCTGCTCGTCGGTGTCGGCGATGATGGGCGAGATGCCAGGGAAGATCAGTGGCTCAGGGCCTGGGCGGCCTGCGTTGCATGCGCGCTGCTTGACGTCGCGGTAGAAGGCGTGCGCCTCGTCGAAGGTTTCGTGGCCGGTGAAGATCGCATCCGCGCTGGCGGCGGCCAGGCTTCGGCCATCTTCGGAACCGCCGGCCTGGAAGATCACTGGATGGCCCTGCCGGCTGCGCGAGATGTTCAGCGGCCCGCTGACGTTGAAGAACTCGCCCTTGTGGTTCAGTGCGTGCAGCTTGCCCTTGTCCAGGAACACGCCGCTGCGCTTGTCGCGTGGGAAGGCATCGTCCTCGTAGCTGTCCCACAGGCCACGCACCACGGCCAGGTGTTCGCGGGCACGGCGGTAGCGCACGTCGTGCGGGTAGTGCTGCTCGCGGCCGTAGTTGCCGGCCGCGCCTTCCAGTCCGGTGGTGACGACGTTCCAGCCCGCGCGACCGCGGCTGATCAGGTCCAACGAGGCGAAGGCGCGGGCGACGTTGAACGGTTCGTTGTAAGAGGTGGTGAGCGTGCCTGCCAGACCGATCTTCCGGGTGTGAACCGCCACCGCGGAAAGCAGCGTCAAGGGCTCCAGCCGGTTGAGGAAATGCGGTGCGCTGTCGGGCGTGATGAAGGGGCTGTCGACGATGAACACGAAGTCGAACTTGGCCGCTTCGGCCCTCTGGGCGGCGGCGATGTACCAATCGATGTCGATGCTGGCGTCGCCCGGGACGCCGGGCTTGCGCCAGGTGTCGGGCGTGATGCCGACACCCGAAAGAATCGCGCCGAGCTTGAGTTCGCGTTGCGGCATGGGGTCTCCGTGCTTGAGATGGGGGGTGGGGGATCGATCCTATGGATCTTGGATGCCCCTCAGAACTATGCAAATCATCTATGAATAGAAATAGTAAGTATGATTAAGATAACGAGTACCATGGCGAGCGCGACCGCATAGACTCATCGCCCGTGTCAATGCCGCCAGGCCCACCATGAGTTCCAACCCCTCCCGCCGACAACTGCGCCTGGGCGCTTTCATGCGCCCCGTCAGCATCCACACCGGCGCCTGGCGCTGGCCCGGGGCGTGGGCGGATGCGAACTTCAATTTCGGCCACCTGAAGCAGTTGGCGCAGACGCTGGAGCGCGGCTGCTTCGACGCGTTCTTCATGGCCGATCATCTGGCGCTGCTGAACATGCCGATCGGGGCGCTGGAGCGCAGCCACACCGTCAGCTCGTTCGATCCCTTGACTCTGCTGCCCGCGCTGGCGGCGGTCACCGAGCGCATCGGACTGGTCGCCACCGCCAGCACCTCGTACAACGAGCCCTATCACGTGGCGCGCAAATTCGCCTCTCTCGACCACCTGTCTGGAGGTCGTGCCGGCTGGAATCTGGTGACCTCGGCCAATCCACTGGAGGCCCTGAACTTCAGCCGCGACGAGCACTTCGAGCACGGGTTGCGTTACCGCCGTGCGCGGGAGTTCTTCGAGGTCGTCACCGGCCTGTGGGACACCTGGGCCGACGATGCCTTCATCCGCGATGTCGATGCGGGCCTGGTTTTCGACCGCTGTCGCATGCGCACGCTGGACCACCAGGGCGAGTTCTTCCAGGTGCGCGGGCCGTTGAACGTCGCCCGGCCGCTGCAAGGCTGGCCCGTGATCGTGCAGGCCGGGGCGTCCGAGGCCGGCCGGCAGCTCGCCGCGGAGACCGCCGAAGTGGTGTTCGGCAGCAGCCGCGCGCTGGTCGACGCGCAAGCCTTTTACGCGGACCTGAAGTCGCGTGCCCGTGCCGTCGGCCGCGATCCCGACCACCTGCTGGTGTTGCCCGGGGCCTTCGTGGTCGTCGGTGCGAGCGACGAAGAGGCCCGGGCGAAGAAGGCCCGGCTGGACGCCCTGGTGCACCCGGCCAGCGGCATCGCTTCGCTGTCGGTCCAGCTGGGCACCGATGCCTCGGGCTTCGAACTCGACGCGCCCTTGCCCGAGATTCCCCCCAGCAACGCCAGCAAGAGCGGGCGCCAGAAACTCGTGGACCTGTCGCAGCGCGAAGGCTACACCGGGCGGCAGTTGGCCCAGCTCGTCGGCGGCAACTACGGCACGCTGGAATTCATCGGCAGCGCCACGACCATTGCCGACCACATGCAGCGCTGGCTGGATGAGCGGGGGTGCGACGGCTTCAATGTGATGTTCCCCTATCTGCCCGCGGGGGTGGACGAATTCGTGGATCAGGTGGTGCCCGAGTTGCAGCGCCGTGGCCTGTTCCGCACCGCCTACGAGGGCCGCACGCTGCGCGAACACCTGGGTCTGCCGCGGCCGCGCAACCGCTTCTTCGACACGTTGCCCTCCCGTCACCAAGACCCGCGATGAGCCACTACACCAACCTTTGGCAGCAGCGCTACGGCGCTGCACCGGCTGCCTTGCCGCCCACCGGCCAGGCCGTCATTGAGCAACTGCTTTCGCACCGATCCGTGCGTGCGTTCTTGCCCGATGCGCTGCCCGATGGCACCCTGCAGACCCTTCTGGCC
The DNA here is from genome assembly GCA_903822435.1 of uncultured beta proteobacterium. Taxonomy (GTDB): domain Bacteria; phylum Pseudomonadota; class Gammaproteobacteria; order Burkholderiales; family Burkholderiaceae_C; genus Rubrivivax. The sequence goes on from CAIJPE010000352.1 coordinate 6,602, forward strand.
GCGGCGCAGTCGGCGGCCAGTTCATCGAACCTGCAGGCGTTCAGTGTCGTCGCGGTGCAAGACCCTGCGCGCAAGGCACGCCTGGCGGTGCTGGCCGGCCGTCAGGCCCACATCGAGCAGGTGCCCCTGTTCCTGGTCTGGGTGGCCGACCTGTCGCGGCTGGACCGTACCGCAGCCAGGCTTTTGCGTGCGTCGGCAGCCAACCGCACCCTGGAGATGTTCCTCGTAGCCGCGGTCGATGCCGCATTGGCGGCGCAGAATGCCGTGGTGGCCGCTGAGGCGCTGGGACTGGGTACGGTCTACATTGGCGCGCTGCGCAACCATCCTGAAGCCGTGGCGGCCGAGCTCAAGTTGCCACCGAACGCCTTTGCGCTGTTCGGCCTGTGCGTCGGGCACCCCGACCCAGCCAAGCCCACGGCCATCAAGCCGCGGCTGCCGCAGTCGGCCGTGCTGCACCTCGAGACTTACGCGCAGAGTGCACAGACCGAGACCGAAGCCGTGGCGGCCTACGACGAGCTCATCCAGTCGTTCCAGCACAGCCAGGGCCTCGCGCCCATGCCTTGGTCGCAGCAGGCCAGCCAGCGCGTGGCGGGCCCGCAGAGCCTGTCCGGCCGAGACCGGCTGGCGCAGATTCTGCGCGGGCTGGGCTTCGGCCTCGAGTAGGCCGCGGTCGAACGCTTTCGCCGTTTCAGGCCAGGATCTTGGCCAGGAAGTCGCGCGTCCGCTCACTCTTGGGCGTGGCGAAGAATTCGCCCGGCGGTGCCTGCTCGACGATCTGGCCCTGATCCATGAACACCACCCGGTCGGCCACCTCCCGTGCGAAGCCCATCTCATGGGTGACGCACACCATCGTGATGCCCTGGCCCGCCAGATCGACCATGACGTCCAGCACCTCGCGAATCATTTCCGGGTCGAGCGCCGAGGTGGGCTCGTCGAACAGCAGAAAACGCGGCTTCAGGCTCAGCGCGCGGGCGATGGCCACCCGCTGCTGCTGCCCACCCGATAGCTGCAAAGGGTACTTGGCGGCCTGCTCGGCGATCCGGACCCGCGCCAGTTGCTGTATGGCGTCTTCCTCTGCCTGGCGCCGCGGCATGCCGCGCACCTGGATGGGAGCCAGCGTCAGGTTCTGCAGGACCGTGAGGTGCGGAAACAGGTTGAACTGCTGGAACACCATGCCCACGCGCTGGCGCACCCTGGCGATGGCGCGGTCATCCTCGGCGCCTTCGGTGGCCAGCGAAATGCCGTCCACCGCCAGATGGCCCTCCTGGAAGGCCTCCAGGCCGTTGATGCAGCGGATCAAGGTGCTCTTGCCGGAACCGGAAGGCCCGCAGACCACCACGCGTTCCCCGCTGCCGACGACGAGGTCGATGTCGCGCAGCACGTGGAAGCTCTCGCCGTACCACTTGTTGACCCGCTCGAAACGGATGGCGCCATCGCCGGGATGGGTGTCGTTCATGGGTGCTTGACTGCGTTTGCGAAGGCTTCAGCGGGCTTTGCCGCGCGCCAACTGCCGCTCCACCCACAGGCTGTAGCGCGACATGGAAAAGCAGCATGCAAAGTAGATGGCCGTGATGAAGAGGTAGCCCTCGGTCTTGTAGGGACGCCACAGCGGGTCGCCGTTCAATGCCAAACCCAGCGCGCCGGTCAGCTCGTACAAGCTCACGATGGTGATCAGCGAGGTGTCCTTGAAGATCGCAATGAAGTTGTTCATCAGGCCGGGCACCACGGCGGCAAGCGCCTGCGGCAAGACCACCAGGCGCTGTGTCTGCCACCACCCCAGGCCCACGGAGGCGGCCGCCTCGAGCTGGCCGCGCGGCACCGATTGCAGACCGGCCCGCACGATCTCGGCCATGTAGGCAGCCGCGAAAAGTACGAGCCCGGCCAGCACCCGGAGCAGCACGTCCGGCGAGGTGCCCGATGGCAGCAGCAAGGGGAACATGAAGCTGGCCATGAACAGCACGCTGATCAAGGGCACGCCGCGCACCAGTTCGACGTAGAGCACGCACAGGCCACGCAGGGCCGGCAGGTGCGAGCGCCGGCCCAGCGCCACGGCGATGGCCAGCGGAAAGGCCAGCGCAATGCCCAGCGTGGCCAGAATGACCGTCAACGGCAAGCCGCCCCAGCGATCGGTACCCACGGGCGCCAGGCCTGCCAGCCCACCGCCCATCAACAGGAAGAAGGCCGCCAGACCCGCCACCCAGGCTGGCATCAGCGCCCAGTGCCACAGCGCACGAACGCAGCTGGCTGCCAGCAACGCGAACACCAGCACCATGGCCACCAGGGGCCGCCACTGTTGATGGTAGGGATAGCGGCCGAAGACAATGGCGCGGTATTTCTCGGCGATCACACCCCAGCAGGCGCCCGTGCCACGCGCGGCCTGGCAGGCGGGCTCGTCGGCACTCCACACCGCATGGCCGACAAGCCAGGCCGCGGCGTCCGGCACCAGCCACAGCGCGATCCCCACGATCGCTGCGGTGGCGGCCGTGCTGCCGGGGCCGGCGAAGAAAGCGCGCCGGATGCGCTGCCCGAGGCGCTGTGTCGATGGTGGCCTCATTCGCGCTGCGGCGGGGCTGGCGCGGCTCATCGTTCTTTCAGGGCCACGCGGCTGTTCCACAGGTTCATCAGCGCCGAGGTGAGGAGCGAGATCAGCAGGTAGAGGGCCATGACGATGGCGATGCACTCCACCGCGCGGCCGGTCTGGTTCAAGGCCGTGCCGGCCACTGCCACCACGTCGGGGTAGCCGACGGCCACGGCCAGCGAGGAGTTCTTGGTCAGGTTCAGGTATTGGCTGGCCAGCGGCGGCACGATCACCCGCAAGGCCTGGGGCACGACCACCAGACGCATTTGCTGCGCAGCGGACAGGCCGATGCTCTGCGCCGCCTCGATCTGGCCGCGTGGCACCGCAGCGATGCCGCTGCGCACCACCTCGGCCACGAAGGCCGCGGTGTAGAACACGAGGCCCACGAGCACCGTGAGGTATTCCGGGCTCAGCACCAGCCCCCCGCTGTACGAAAAGCCCTCGGCCACGGGCCAGCTCCAGTGCCAGCCCTGAGCGTCCTGGGCCAGCCAGGGCAGGGCCAGGCCCACCCGGCTGAGCAGGGCCATCCCGCCCACGGACCAGGGCTCGGCGCCCTCCGGCAGCGCCTCCAGCATCAGCACGTACCACAAGAGCAACTGCACCAGCAGCGGCACGTTGCGGAACAGTTCGACATAGCCATAGGCCAGCCCCCGCAGCAGCGCATTGCTGGAAAAGCGGGCCACGCCCAGCCATGTGCCGAGCAGGGTGGCGCCCACGATCCCCGGCACGGCCACGCGCAGCGTGTTCAACATGCCCACCCAGAAGGCGCGGGCGTAATCGTCGCTCGATTCGAAGGCGATGGCGTGTTCGCCGATGTCGAAACCCGCCGGCTGCAGAAGGAAATCGAAGCCACTCTGGATGCCGCGCGCCGTCATGTTGGTGCGCGTGTTCGAAGACAGCCAGATCAGGAAGGCGGCCACGAAGAGCAGGGCGAGGGCCCGCCACAACCACCCGCGCACGGTCGGGTTTCGCCAGCTCAGGCCAAGCCGCCGCCGCGGTGGCGGTCGGCGGGGGGCAGGTTCCGTCACGCCAGGGGCCCGGGCCGTCAGCGGATGGGCGGGGCGTAGTGCAGGCCGCCCTGCGTCCACAAAGCGTTCTTGCCGCGCGGCAGGCCCACAACCGTGGATGCCCCGACGTTGCGTTCGAAGATTTCGCCGTAGTTGCCCACCGCCTTCACCGCGCGAACCAGCCAGTCGCGGTCCAGGCCCAGCAGCTTGCCGGTGTCTTCGCTCTTGCCCAGCAGGCGCTGGACCACGGGGTCGGTGCTGTCGGCCTTCAGCTTGTCGACATTGGCTTGGGTGATGCCGTATTCCTCGGCTTCGATCAGCCCGTAGATGACCCACTTCACGATGGCGAAGAATTCGTCGTCGCCGCGCCGCACCAGGGGGCCGAGCGGCTCCTTGCTGATGAGCTCGGGCAGGATCACGTGTTCCTTCGGATTCTTGGCCTCCTTGGCGCGGATCGAAGCCAGTCCTGAGGCATCCGTCGTGTAGGCCACGCATCGCCCACCGAAGTAGGCCGCATTGGCGGCTTCGAGCTTGTCGAAGACCACCGGCTTGATGTTGAGGTTCTGGGCCCGCGAGTAGTCGGTCAAGTTCTTCTCGGTCGTGGTGCCGGTTTGCACGCACACGGTGGCGTTCTTGAGTTGCTTGGCGCTGGTGATCTTGCTCTTGGTGCCCACCAGGAAGCCTTGGCCGTCGTAGAACGTGATGGCCGTCTGGTGCAGCCCGAGCGAGGCATCGCGGGTCAGCGTGAAAGTCGTGTTGCGGCTGAGCAGGTCGACCTCGCCGGCCTGCAGCGCGGTGAAGCGCTGTTGCGGCGTCAAGGGCACCCAACGCACCTTTTCGGGATCGCTCAGGATGGCCGCCGCCACGGCCTTGCCCACATCCACGTCCAGACCGCTCCACTTCCCCTGGCTGTCTGCCGCGGAAAAGCCTGCGAGCCCCGTGCTGACGCCGACGACCAGCACGTCCTTCTGCTTGATCGTGTCGAGGGTCTTTCCAGCGAAAGCGGGACCTGCCGCACACAAGGCCAGAAGGGCCAGCATTCGGCGTGTCGAGCCGGTCGGGAATCGGGGCATGGGGTGAACCTCCTGTGGGTATGAAATGCACTGGGCAAGCCGCGCAGAGTAGGGCTGCGGGATCCTGAACCCAAAGAAGAATTCCGCATCTGCAAATGCATCGGACGGCAGGTAAGAACACCGTGGCAAAGCCTGTGCCGCCCACGCATGCGCATCGAACATATGCAATGGCGGTTTGCTTCTTTGGGTGGCTGCCGCCCGCGCCCTAAAGTCGGAGTCGACCGCGCCTCGCGGTGCTCAGGAGCTTTCGAGGAGCCCGCTCATGCCCACCCTGCGTATCGGTGACGACGCCCCTGATTCCGAACAAGCCTCCAGCCTGGGGCCGATTCGATTTCATGAATGGCTGGGCGACAGCCGGGATCGGGCCTGAGACGCACATGCACTCTCCACGAAGCCCCGCCCCTGAAAGCAGTTTGCGAAAGGCACTCCAGTGATTGCGCTGCGCCCCGGCGCAGGCCTTGTACTGGCGGCATTGATCGCCGCGGCGCCCGCGTGGGCGGACACCTGGCCCAGCCGGCCGCTGAGGCTGATTGTTCCCTTCCCGCCGGGCGGCGCGGCCGACGCGGTGGGGCGCATCTATTCGGAGAAGCTGGCCGACGCGCTGAGGCAGCCCGTGCTGATCGACAACAAGCCGGGTGCCGGCTCGTCCATCGGTGGCGATCTGGCTGCCAGGGCGCCCGCCGATGGCTACACTCTCTCGCTGGCGCCGGCGGGGCAGCTTACCGTCGTGCCGCACCTGAACAAGGCCATCGGCTACGACCCGTTGAAGGACTTCGCGCCCGTCACATTGCTGGCGCAGGTGGCCTATGTGATCGCGGCGCAACCTTCCTTGCCGGTGAACGACCTGCAGGGCCTCGTACGCCTGGCCAAGGCGCAGCCCGGAAAATTGACGTACTCGTCCTGCGGAAATGGCACGCTGTGCAACCTCACCGGCGAGCTGTTCAAGTCGGCCGCAGGCGTCGATCTTCTGCACGTGCCGTACAAGGGCAGTGCACCGGCCGTCAGCGCGCTGCTGGCAGGCGAGGTAAGCCTCGCCTCGGACACGTTGACCATCCTCGCGCCGCAGGTCAAGGCAGGCAAGGTCAAGGCCCTGGCCATCACCAGCCCGGAGCGCTCTTCGCTGCTGCCGGACGTGCCCACCACGGCCGAGGTCGGATACCCGCAAGTGCTGTCGGTCTCCTGGTTCGGCCTCGTGGTTCCCGCAGCCACCCCGCAGGCCATCGTGAACCGGTTGTCGAGCGAGTTGACCAGGATCTCGCAGCAGCCGGAGTTGCGTCAGCGCCTGGCCCAGCTGGGCCTGGAGGCGCTGAATTGCTCGCCCGACCGATTCGCGGAAGTGATTCGCACCGACCATGCGCAATGGGGCCAGATCATCCAGCGCGCGGGCATTCGGGGTGATTGAGAACAACATCTTGCGCAGGGCGCACTTGCAGGCGCGCATGCAAATCCTTGAATTGGCGATATCAACCTGAAGCGAAACACCATGACGTGCCGTTACGTGCTTGCCTTGAGCTTTTGCTTGTCTGGCCTGACGGTACTGGCGCAAACACCTGCTGATGATCCGCCGCCGGTGCGCCTGCGGGGCGTCATCGAGCGCGTCGAACTGCCGCGCATCACGCTCAAGGAACGCAGCGGCGAGTCGATCACCCTGACCCTGGCAGACAAGCTGACCTTCCAGGAAGTGGTGCCCATCGCCCTGTCGGCGATCCAGCCCGGGAGCTTCATCGGCACGGCGGCCGTGCCACGGGCCGACGGACGTTTGGAATCGCTGGAGGTGGTGGTCTTTCCAGAGGCGGCGCGGGGAACGGGAGAGGGGCACTACCCGTGGGACTTGAAGCCCGCGAGCAGCATGACCAACGCCACCGTGGCCGACCTCGTGCAGTCGCCGCAAGGCCGGCAGCTGACGCTGCGATACAAGGACGGTGAGAAGCAGGTGCTGGTCCCGGAAAACGTGCCCGTGGTGACCTTCAAGGCCGGCGAGACATCGCTGATCGTGCCCGGTGCCAAGGTGTTTATCGTGGCCGTGCAACGCAATGGCGTACCTACCGCGACGCGGCTGGTGATCGGCCGCGATGGCTTCGCGCCACCGATGTGAGCAACCCCGGCGGCCCCGCATGACCCATCTGCCCACCCTCTCCCTCGACGCCTTGCGCAGTGGCGACGCGGCGGCCATCGAGCGGCTGCGCGCCGTGTCGCGCGATGTCGGCTTCTTCTACCTGGTGGATCACGGCCACGATGGCGGCGAGGCCCTGGCGCTGGCCCGAGCCTTCTTCGAGCTGCCGCAGGCGGAAAAAAGCGCGCTGCGTATGGTCAACTCCCCCCACTTCCGGGGTTACACCCTCGCGGGACAGGAGCTCACGCGCGGCCAGCAGGACTGGCGGGAGCAGTTCGACATCGGTGCAGAGC
>CAIJPE010000353.1 GCA_903822435.1 uncultured beta proteobacterium
GCGATCGAGCGGGCGATGAAGTCGGCGGCGGTGGAGGCAAAGACCGGGCGGCGCTCCGCGTCATAGCTGTCCAGCAGGGCTGCCCCGCCCTGCCCCTGCAGCACGGCTGCGAGTTTCCAGCCGAGATTGCGCGCGTCTTCCAGCCCGGTGTTGATGCCATAGCCGCCATAAGGCGGATGGCTGTGCGCCGCGTCGCCCGCGACGAACACGCGCCCGGCGCGGTAGCTGTCGGCCAGGGTGAAGCGCAGATCCCAAAACCCGATATGGCGAATCTCAGCGGCGAACGGGACACCGACCGCCTCGTGCAGCAGCGCGTGGAAATCGAAGTTGTCCGCGGTGGTGCCGGGCGGAACCGGGGCATGGAAGAAGAACTCGTGCCCAAGATCGACGCGGCCGAAGAAGCGCCAGTAGCCCTTCAGACTGGGGTGCAGCACGTTGTAGAAGGATTTGCCGGGATAGCGTTCCAGCAGCGTGTGCAGTGCTGGCGAGCGGAACACCAGCAGCACCATCAGCCGGTCGTGATCCGAGCGGGTCTGGGTGATGCCGGCACCGTCGCGAACCACCGAGCGGCTCCCGTCGCAGGCGACGACATAGTCGCCGCGCAGCATTGTGCCGTCCTCCAGCATAACAGTGGCGGACGCTTCATCCTGTTTCACGGCGGTCACTCTGCCGCCATAACGCAGGGTGATGCCCGACAGTTCGCCGGCGCGGGCGCGCAGGACTCGCTCAGTCTCATATTGCGGCAGGCGCTCGTTGTCGGCGTTGTAGTACGGCCGTACCAGCGCGCGTTGCAGCCAGTCGTAGTGGTAGTCGCCAAGCAGCGTGCCATAGGCGGTCAGCCCACCGATGCCATAGCTCTTCGGGATGGGGCAGGCCGCGCGCACCGCAGCCTCCACGCCCCAGGCAGCGAAATGCTCCATGGTGCGCTGGGTCAGGTTCTGGCCCTTCGGGATGGGCTGCGGCTGGACGTGGCGCTCGGCCACGGTGACCTTCACGCCGCGCTGCGCGAGCTCGATGGCCAATCCCATGCCGACCGGCCCGCCGCCGGCGATGACAACCTGCGCGGTCATGCGACCCTCCGCTGTGCCAGAATGAAGCAGGCCACAGCCGCGACAAGAGCCGGTGCTGCGGCGGTGACGAACAATGCGCCGGTGCTCCAGTGCATCGCCAACAGCATGCCGCCGACCAGCGGGCCGACAATCGAACCGACCCGGCCGATGCCCAGGCACCAGCCGACGCCCGAGGCACGAATGGCGGTGGGGTAAAACTGGGCCGCCAGCGCGTTGGCGGCGATCTGCCCGCCCACAATGCAGAACCCGGCCGCGAAGATGGCAAGGCCCGCCAGCGCCACCGAGCCGGTCGAGACGCCGATCGCGGCCACCGCGACAGCTGCGACCGCATAGGTGAGAGCAAGCGCCCTGAACGAGAACCGGTCGATGACGCGGCCCAGCGTGATCGTGCCGACCACGCCGCCGATTTGCAGCATCGCGCCGATCACGGCTGCGAGCGAGACCGAGGCGCCGAGGTCGCTGAGCACCGTCGGCAGCCAGTTCGACAGGAAATACAGATCGAGCAAACTCATGAAGAACACGACCCACAGCAGGAGCGTGGCCGGCGCCCGGCCGGCCCGCAGCAGTTGCGAGACCGGCAGGCCTGGCAAGCTTTCTTCATGCACCGCGAACACCGTGCCTGGCGGCTGCACAACCTTGGGCGCCACACGCGCCAGCAAGGCGGCAACGCGCACCTGTGCGTCCCCGCGCAGCGCCAGGAACCGTACCGATTCAGGCAGTCTTGCTGCCAGGAAGGGCACCAGCAGCAACGGCGCGGCCCCGCCAAGCAAGAACACCGACCGCCAGCCATAGGCCGGAATCATCGCGGCGGCCAGCAACCCGCCCAGCGCCGCCCCCACGGAAAACCCGGCGAACATCGTCATCACCATCGTCGCCCGGCGGCGCCGCGGGCTGTATTCGCTGGTCAGCGAAATTGCATTCGGCATCGCGCCGCCAAGGCCAAATCCGGTCAACAGGCGCACGATCAACAGGCCGGACGCATCGCTGACCCACACCGTGGCCAGCGTGCCGATCGCGAATGCCAGCGTGCTGGCGACAATGATCCACTTCCGCCCGATCCGATCAGCCAAGGGCCCGAACACCAGAGCTCCCAGCATCAAGCCGAACAGCCCCGCCGAAAATACCGGGCCCAGCGCCGCGCGCCCGATACCCCACTCACGGATCAGTGCCGGCGCGACATAGCCGATCGCCTGCGTGTCGAAGCCATCGACAAACAGCACCGCGGCGCAGGTGAGCAACAGGCGGACCTGAAACCCGCCAACCTTCTGCTCGTCGATGAACCCAGCCACATCAACCGTCGGCCGCATGTATGACACCCCCCCGAATGAGCCCGTGGGGTGCCACGCGCGAGGAACGGACGCAAGCGGGAGGAAGAAGGGCAAAGCCGGGGTTCTGGCCCTGGAGCCCACCGAGGGGAGGTTACTCGGAACCCCTCCATCAAAACCGGAAGATAGGGCTCAGCAACGCTGATGTCGGCGCCCTGGATGTGAAAACGCGCCGAACCGTCACCCTGGTCTGAAAGGTGCGGATCTCGTTGTTATCATAGAAGAAAATTAGAGCACGTTTCGACCGATTGAA
>CAIJPE010000354.1 GCA_903822435.1 uncultured beta proteobacterium
ACTCGTGCGCTACGAAAAGCTCGAACGCAGCTTCATGGCACTGAACCATCTCGCCGCGGCGATCATCGCGTTCCGCAAGGTGCCCCTGGCCGTCAACATTATTTACGGATAAGTTCTAAGGGCGGCCCTGGTCGTGGGCGTCGCAGGCCGGATCGACCGCGTAGGCGCTGCCGGTGACGTGCCCGTCCTCGGCCACCGAGGATTGGAACCACAGGCAGTCGTTGGTCGGATAGCGCCATGACCACACCTGGCCGCCGGCATAACCGCCGCTCTTGCGCTCGCCGGGCGTGCCCAGCCGCATCAGTAGCTGGTCGGCCGTCAGGCTGCTGGCCTGCACGGCTTCGAATTCCAGTTCGTTCAGCACCTGGCGTGACCGCGTGACGCGGCCGGCGCCGTCCACGTCGATCATCCAGGTGGTGCGGCCGTTCGGGCCCGTCGCGTACTCCAGCCGCTCGCCCGCCGGCAGGGTGTAGCGGGCGCTGGGCCGGCCCCAGGTGCGCAGCACATCGTCGCGCGCGGTGCCTGGTGCCGGTGGGGGCAGGGCGCAGGCGCCGAGCACGGCCAGGACCGCCAGGGCGCCCAGCCGGCCCACCTTACAAGACCTCGCTGGCGAAATCGGCCAAGCGCGAGCGCTCGCCGCGGGCCAGCGTGACGTGCCCGCCGTGCGGCCAGCCCTTGAAGCGGTCGACCGCGTAGGTCAGGCCTGAAGAGCCTTCGGTCAGGTAGGGCGTGTCGATCTGGGCGAGGTTGCCCAGGCACACGATCTTGGTGCCCGGCCCGGCGCGCGTGATCAGGGTCTTCATCTGCTTGGGCGTGAGGTTCTGCGCTTCGTCGATCAGCACGAACTTGTTCAGGAAGGTGCGGCCCCGCATGAAATTCAAGCTCTTGATCTTGATTTTGCTCCGCACCAGGTCGTTCGTGGCGGCACGCCCCCATTCCCCTGCGCTGCTGTCGGTGCGCGCCAGAACTTCGAGGTTGTCGTCCAGGGCGCCCATCCAGGGGCCCATCTTTTCTTCTTCGTTGCCGGGCAGGAAGCCGATGTCGTCACCCACGGGTACCGTCACGCGGGTGACGATGATCTCGGTGTATCGGCGGTCGTCCAGCACCTGGCTCAGGCCGGCGGCCAGCGTCATCAGGGTCTTGCCCGTGCCGGCCGTGCCCGTGAGCGTGATGAAGTCGCAATCGGGGTCCATCAGCAGGTTCAGGGCAAAATTCTGCTCACGGTTGCGGGCCGTCACGCCCCACACTGCGTTCTTGCTGTGGGTGTAGTCCCGCAAAGTCTTGAGCACCGCGGTCTTGCCGGTGATCTCGGTGACCCGGGCGTACAGCGCCGTGGCGCCGGGCACTTCGAGGTACACGAACTGGTTGATCAGCAGCGAGGGCACCATCGGGCCGCTGATGCGGTAGTGCGTGTGGCCGCCTTGCTGCCAGCTTTCCATGGTCTTGCCATGGCGCTCCCAGAAGTCGGCCGGCAGGGCCAGCACGCCGGTGTAGAGCAGGTCGCCGTCGTCCAGCGTCTTGTCGTTGAAGTAGTCCTCGGCCGGCAGGCCCAGGGCGCGAGCCTTCACGCGCATGTTGATGTCCTTGGACACCAACACCACGTCGCGGCCGGGTTGCTGTTCGCGCAGCGACTGCACCACGCCCAGGATCTGGTTGTCGGCCTTGCCCTGCGGCAGGCCCGGCGGCAGCTTGAAGTCGAGGAAGGTGGTCTGGAAGTACAGCTTGCCCCCGGCCTCGCGGTGGCCGGTCTTGGCCAGTTCGATGCCGGCAGCGGCGTCCAGCGGGCCTTCCTTGCCGGCCAGGGTGGCCAGCGCATCGAGTTCGCGGCTGACCTGGCGCACGCTGCGCGCCACCTCGCTCATGCCCTTCTTGTGGCCGTCGAGTTCTTCCAGCGTGATCATGGGCAGGAAGACGTCGTGTTCCTCGAAGCGGAACAGGCTCATCGGGTCGTGCATGAGCACGTTGGTGTCCAGCACGAACAGCTTGGCCGGGCCGGTGCTGCGCGGTTTGCGCGGCCGTGGCGCCGGGGCCGCCCGCGGCGGTGCAGGCGGCGTGAGCGGGGCGAACGCCGCCATCTGCCGCGCCGGCGCGGGGGCGGGGCGCACAGGCGGCGTGGCTGCGCGTGCCGCGATCGCGGGGCCGCCGTCGTGCAGTTCCAGCGCGGCTTGCGAGGGGGCCTCGGCCGCCCGGGTCTTCAGAGAACGCTTGTCGGCCCGCGGCGCGGCCTTGGCCTCGTAGTCGGCGCTGGGCAGCACATCACCTTTTTTCGCGGGCGGCTTGGGCAGTGGCATGGGCGGATGGGGATGAAAAGGTGTCTGGAAAGGAAAAAAGCCGCACAGGCTGCTGTGCGGCTTCGTTCGGGATGGATCGAGCGGCGGCGCGCGTCCGCTGCCCGGTGATGCAGGTGGGCCTCAAGCGGACTTCTTCAGCGCCTTCACTGCCTTGAGCACTTCGTCGACGTGGCCGGCTACCTTGATGCCGCGCCATTCGGCCCGCATGATGCCCTCGGCATCGATGAGGAAGGTGCTGCGCTCGATGCCCTTGACCTTCTTGCCGTACATGATCTTGTTCTTGACCACGCTGAACATGTGGCAAAGCTTTTCTTCGGTGTCGGCGATCAGCTCGAAGGGCAGTCCCAGGTTGGCCTTGAACTTGTCGTGCGAGGCCATGTTGTCGCGGGACACGCCGAACACCACCGCACCGGCCTTCAGGAAGTCCTTGTGCTGGTCGCGGAACTGCATGGCTTCCGTGGTGCAGCCGGGTGTGTTGTCTTTCGGATAGAAGTACAACACCACGGCGTGCCCCAGGTGGGATTGCGGGGTGAACTTCACGCCGCCAGTGGCCAGCGCTTCGAATTCCGGGAGAGCTTTATTGATGACAGGCGTCATGGATCGTTTTCTCGGACTGCACCAAGGCCGAAGGCCCCACGGAACGTTGGGATGGGCCGAAACTGCGAAACCGGCCCCAGCGATTGATTATAAGTTGACTGCGACGAAGGCTCTCAAGCGGGGCCCTCGATGAGCAGTGCGGCGAGCACGGCGCGCCCTTCCGAGAGCAGCACGTTGTAGGTGCGGCAGGCTGCCGCGGTGTCCATCGTCTCGACGCCGATGCGCAACTCGATCAAGCTGCGCATGAGGGCGGCGGGCACGAAGCGCAGCCGCAGCCCGCTGCCGAAGATGACCACCTCGGGGCGCCGGGCGGCGATCTGCTCGAAGTGGGCGGGTGTGAGCTGGGACGGATCGGCGGCTTGCCAGGGCTCGATTTCACCCGTCCAGGGCACGATCAGGCTGTGGTCGTAGGCGCGGGGACCCACCCACACCCTGCCGGCTTCCTGGCGCGTGATGGCGTTGGCACCGGCGAGCGTCTCGGGTTGGAACTTCATGGGTAGATAATTCTAAGTCGCCCGCGCCCGGGCGCCATCCACCGTTGAGAGGCCACCGTCTTGAGACCCATCGCCAAATCCGACAAGCTGGCCAACGTGGCCTACGACATCCGCGGGCCCGTCCTGGACAAGGCCCGCCAGATGGAGGAAGAAGGCCACAAGATCATCAAGCTGAACATCGGCAACGTGGCGGCCTTCGGCCTGGAGCCGCCCGACGAGATCGTGCAGGACATGATCCGCAACCTGCCGCACGCGGCCGGCTACACCGACAGCAAGGGCCTGTTCGCCCCGCGCAAGGCGGTGGTCCACTACACCCAGGAAAAGCACGTCCACGGCGTGACCGTGGACGACGTCTACCTGGGCAACGGCGCTTCCGAGCTGATCCAGATGAGCATCAGCGCGCTGGTCAACGACGGCGACGAGATCCTCATCCCCACGCCCGACTTCCCGCTGTACACCGCCGTGGTGGGCCTGAGCGGCGGCAAGCCCGTGCACTACATCTGCGACGAGCAGGCGGGCTGGATGCCCGACGTGGAAGACATCCGCCGCAAGATCACCCCGCGCACCCGCGGCATCATCGTCTGCAACCCCAACAACCCCACCGGCGCGCTGTACCCCGATGCCGTGCTGCTGGAGATCATCGAGCTGGCGCGCCAGCACCAGCTGGTGGTGTTCGCCGACGAGATATACGACAAGACCCTGTACGACGGCCACACCCACACCAGCATGGCGGCGCTGGCCGACGACGTGCTGTTCGTCACCTTCAACGGGCTGTCGAAGAACTACCGCTCGTGCGGCTACCGTGCAGGGTGGATGGTGGTGTCGGGCGAAAAGCGCCACGCCCGCGACTACATCGAAGGCCTGAACATGCTGGCCAGCCTGCGCCTGTGCTCCAACACGCCGGGCCAGTTGGCCATCCAGACCGCTTTGGGCGGCTACCAGAGCATCAAGGACCTGGTGGCGCCCACCGGCCGGCTGTGCCGCCAGCGCGACCTGGCCTACAGCCTGCTCAGCCAGATCCCGGGGGTCAGCGTGGTCAAGCCCAAGGCGGCGTTGTACATGTTCCCGCGCCTGGACCCCAAGCTGTACCCGATCGCCGACGATCAGCAATTCGCCTATGAACTGCTGGCCGAGGAGAAGGTGCTGATCGTGCAGGGCACCGGCTTCAACTGGGGCGCGCACGACCACTTCCGGCTGGTCTTCCTGCCCAACAGCGACGACCTGACCGAGGCCATCACCCGCATCGAGCGATTCCTCGCCCACTACCGAAAACGCTTCTCGCAATGACACCCATCCAAGTCGGCCTGCTGGGCATCGGCACCGTCGGCACCGGCACCTTCAAGGTGCTGCGCCGCAACCAGGAAGAGATCCGCCGCCGCGCCGGCCGGGGCATCGAGATCACCATGGTGGCCGACCTCGACGTGGCCCGCGCCCGCGAGATCGTGGGCAGCCAGGCCACCGTGGTGGCCGATGCCCGGCAGGTCATCGCCAATCCGGCCATCGACATCGTGGTCGAGCTGATCGGCGGCTACGGCATCGCCCGCACGCTGGTGCTGGAGGCCATCCGCGCCGGCAAGCACGTGGTCACGGCCAACAAGGCGCTGCTGGCGGTGCACGGCAGCGAGATCTTTGCCGCGGCGCGCGAGCACGGCGTGATGGTGGCCTTCGAGGCCGCCGTGGCCGGCGGCATTCCGATCATCAAGGCGCTGCGCGAAGGCCTGACCGCCAACCGCATCGAGTGGATTGCCGGGATCATCAACGGCACCACCAACTTCATCCTGTCGGAGATGCGCAGCAAGGGCCTGGACTTCGCCGCCGTGCTGCGCGAGGCCCAGCGCCTGGGCTATGCCGAGACCGATCCCACCTTCGACATCGAAGGCATCGACGCGGCGCACAAGGCCACGATCATGAGCGCCATCGCCTTCGGCGTGCCGGTGCAGTTCGACAAGGCCTACGTCGAGGGCATCACCGCCCTGCAGGCGGCCGACATCCGCTATGCCGAGCAGCTGGGTTACCGCATCAAGCTGCTGGGGATCACCAAGCGCAGAGAGGGCGGCATCGAACTGCGCGTGCACCCCACGCTCGTGCCTGGCACGCGGCTGATCGCCAACGTCGAAGGCGCCATGAACGCCGTGGTGGTGCAGGGCGATGCCGTGGGCACCACGCTCTACTATGGCAAGGGCGCCGGGGCCGAGCCCACTGCCAGTGCCGTAGTGGCCGACCTGGTGGATATCACCCGGCTGCACACCGCCGACCCCGACCAGCGTGTGCCGCACCTGGCTTTCCAGCCCGGCGAGTTGCAAGACACCCCCATCCTGCCCATGGCCGAGGTGGTCACCGCCTACTATTTGCGCCTGCAGGTGGCCGACAAGGCCGGCGTGCTGGCGCGCATCACCGGCATCCTGGCCGAGTGCGACATCTCCATCGACGCCGTGCTGCAGCGCGAGAGCGCCGAGGGCGAGAAGCAGACCGACCTGATCATCCTCACGCACGACACCGTCGAGGGCCGCATGAACACGGCCCTGGCGCAGATGCAGGGCCTGCCGACGGTTCTCGCCCCCATCGTCCGAATCCGCAAAGAGGAACTGAGTTGACAAGCCCCTGCCCGATGCGCCTGCGGCACCTCCCCCCCCGGGCAGCAACCCCAGCGGACCGGCGGGGCCGGATCCGCGGCGTTGGCTCGAGCGGCCTCGAAGCGCGGAGGCAGCCATGAAATACCTCAGCACCCGCGGCGACACCACCCCCCGCGGCTTCTGCGACATCCTGTTGGAAGGCCTGGCGCCGGATGGCGGGCTTTACCTGCCCGAGCGATATCCGCGGGTGGATGTCGCCACCCTGGCGCGCTGGCGCGGCCTGCGCTATGCCGAGCTGGCCTTCGAGATCCTGTCGCTCTACATCGACGACATCCCGCCGGCCGACCTGCGCCGGCTGTGCGAAGCCACCTACACCGAGGCCGTGTTCGGCACGCCGCAGATCACGCCGCTCAAGCCGCTGCCGGCGCTGGCGCCCAACGGCGGCACCTTGTACCTGGAGGCCCTGTCCAATGGCCCGACGCTGGCCTTCAAGGACATGGCCATGCAGCTGCTGGGCAACCTGTTCGAGTACGAACTGGGGCGCCGCGGGCAGGTGCTGAACATCCTGGGCGCCACTTCGGGCGACACCGGCAGCGCGGCCGAATACGCGATGCGCGGCAAGCGCGGGGTGCGGGTGTTCATGCTCAGCCCGCTGGGCCGCATGAGCCCTTTCCAGCAGGCGCAGATGTTCAGCCTGCAGGACGCCAACATCCACAACATCGCCATCGAAGGCGTGTTCGACGATTGCCAGGACATCGTCAAGGCGGTCAGCAACGACCTCGATTTCAAGCGCCGCCACGCCATCGGCACGGTCAATTCGATCAACTGGGCCCGGCTGCTGGCGCAGGTGGTCTATTACTTTGCGGGCTACTTCGCGGCCACCCGGGCCGAAGCCGACGGCGTGAGCTTCGCGGTGCCTTCGGGCAACTTCGGCAACATCTGCGCGGGGCACGTGGCCCGCATGATGGGCCTGCCCATCCGGCACCTGGTGCTTGCCACGAACGAGAACGACGTGCTGGACGAGTTCTTCCGCACCGGCACCTACCGCGTGCGCGGCACGGCCGAGACGCACGAGACCTCCAGCCCTTCGATGGACATCAGCAAAGCCAGCAACTTCGAGCGCTTCGTGTACGACCTGCTGGGCCGCGACGGCGTCCGCACGGCCAGCCTCTTCGGCCCGGCGATCGCCCGTGAGGGCGGCTTCAGCCTGGGGCCGGATGCGGTCGCTCGAGCGGCGGGTTTGGGCTTCCAGTCGGGCCGCAGCACCCACGCCGACCGGCTGGCTACCATCCGCCGCACCTGGGAGCAGATGCACCTGCTCATCGACCCGCACACGGCCGATGGCCTGAAGGTGGCCCTGGAGCAGCTTGATCCCGGCGTGCCGATGATCGTGCTGGAAACTGCGCTGCCGGCCAAGTTCGCCGCCACCATCCGCGAGGCCGTGGGCCTCGACCCCGAGCCGCCCGCCGCGCTGCGCCAACTCGAAGCCCTGCCGCGCCGCTTCACGGCCATGGCGGCCGACGTGGGCGCGGTCAAGGCCCTGATCGAAAGCGTGTGCGCCGCATGAACGCTCCGCGCCCCCTGCTCAGCCTGGACGATGCCCTGGCCCGCCTGGTGGAAGGCACCGGCGGCCATGCAATTGCCGAGGTGGATACGGTCTCGACCTTCGATGCCCTGGGCCGCGTGCTGGCATCGGACGTGCTGTCCACGTTGAACGTGCCGCCCGAGGACAACACCTCGATGGATGGCTACGCCCTGCGCGTGGCCGACGTGCCGGCCCCCGGCGTGGTGCTGCCGGTGTCTCAGCGCATCCCGGCCGGGCACGTGGGCCAGCCCCTGCAGCCCGGCACCGCGGCGCGCATCTTCACGGGCGGCCAGGTGCCCCCGGGCGCCGACGCCGTGGTCATGCAGGAGCAGTGCGAAACCGTCCCCTCGGATGGCGACGCCGTGCGGCCTGCCGTGCGCGTGAACACCCGACCGGCCCCCGGCCAGTGGATCCGCCTGCGCGGCGAAGACGTGCAGCAGGGCGCAGCCGTGCTGCAGCGCGGCCAGCGCCTGACGCCCCAATCCCTGGGGCTGGCGGCGGCGGTGGGTGCCGGCACGCTGCACGTGGTGCGGCGCCCGCGCGTGGCCATGTTCTCCACCGGGGATGAGCTCATGATGCCCGGCGAGCCGTTGCGGCCCGGGGCCATCTACAACTCCAACCGCTTCACCCTGCGCGCACT
>CAIJPE010000355.1 GCA_903822435.1 uncultured beta proteobacterium
GCTGGGGTCGGGCCGCTGGTCGAAGATGTTGACCTCGTAGGCGTTGTCGGAGCCCACCTTCTTCGCGTCCTGGCAGCGCCGGAAGATGCCGCTGTTGGCCGGTGCATCGGCCCAGAACTCGGCGCGCAGCTCGAAATCGGTGTAACTGCCCTGCGAGACCAGGAAGCCGGCCTTGCCGTTCTGGCCCTGGACCGTGCCGTCCTGCACGCTCCAGTTGCCTTGGCCGATGGCGCTCCAGCCCGCCACGCCGGCCATGTCCTTCAGCCCGGCGCCGTCCAGCAGCGTGGTCCAGGCCCCGGGGCCCGCGCTGGCGCAGCCGCCCAGGCCAGCCAGACCAGCCAAGCCAGCCACGATGAAGGTTCTGCGATCATGCATGCCGTTCTCCGGATGTTGATGTTCCCGACGATGGATCGCGGAATATCCCGCAGCTGCCGGCTGCCGGCATCGGCACTTACGAGCGCCGCCGTGGCCGTCCCCCCCTAACTTCGCGGGGACCGGGGTTGCAGATGCCCATTGTTTCGCTGAAGGACGGGGTCGAAAATGCGTGTGCCTTTCATCGATGCGTCCTGGCCCACCCCCGAGCCGTGAATCCGCTATGTGATCCGACGCATGACCCGACTCGTCTGAGTTGGGTGCCTTCAGCCAATGCGCCGGGCGCCGAGTTCCCGGTGCAGAACCTGCCGATGGCCTGCTTCCTGCCGCCCAGGATCGACGCTGTCAGGGGTTACGACGACCAAGCCGACGAGAGCCTGCGCGTGGGCGTGGCCATCGGCGAGCATGTGCTCGACCTGCGGCTGGCGTCGACCCTGTGCCCCTGGGCCGATGAGATCTACCCCTTGCTAGAGCCATTGTCGGCCGGTGACCTGGCCGCCTTCATGGCCTTGGGCCGGCCAGCCTGGAAGCTCCTGCGTGCGGCCCTGTCGGCCGCGCTCTCCGAGGGCAGCGACCAGGCGCCCTTTCTCGACATGTGTCTTTGGCCGCTGGCGCAGGTGCGGCTGGCCATGCCCTGCCGGGTGGGCGACTTCACCGACTTCTTCGCAGGCATCCACCATGCGCGCGCCACGGGCGCCCTGGCGCGGCCCGACAACCCCTTGCTGCCCAATTACCAGTGGGTCCCGGTGGGCTACCACGGGCGGGCCTCCTCCGTGGATGTGGCACCCGCCGTGCGGCGCCCCATGGGCCAGCTGCGAACCGCCGACGGCCGGCCGGTCTTCGGCCCCAGCCGCCGGCTGGACTACGAGCTCGAACTCGGCCTGTGGGTGGGCGCCGACAACCCCTTGGGCCAGCCGGTGCCGATGGAGCGGGCCGAAGACCACCTTTTCGGCATCACTGCACTCAACGACTGGTCGGCGCGCGACATCCAGGCCTGGGAAAGCCTGCCGCTGGGGCCCTTCCTGGCCAAGAGCTTTGCCACCTCGGTATCGCCCTGGGTGGTGTCCTGGGAAGCCCTCACGCCCTTTCGGCGGCCCTTCGTGCGGCCAGAAGGCGACCCGCAACCGCTGCCCCACCTGGACAGCGCCTTCAACCGGGCCTGGGGCGCCATCGACATCCACCTGGAGGTCTGGCTGCGGACGGCGCAGATGCGCGAAAAGCGAATGCCCGCGGTGCGTTTGTCGCACTCCAATGCCCTGGATCTGTACTGGACCCCGGCCCAATTGCTGGCGCACCACACCAGCAACGGCTGCAACCTGCGCCGCGGCGATCTGCTGGGCACCGGCACGCTGTCGGGGCCCCGGCCGGAGCAGGCGGGCTCGCTGCTGGAGCTCACCCAGGGCGGCCGCGTGGCGCTCAATCTGCCCGGCGGCCAGATGCGCACCTTCCTGGAGGATGGCGACACCGTGACCCTGCGGGCCTACTGCCAGGCCCCGGGAGCCCGGCCGATCGGGCTGGGACGCGTCCACGGCACGGTGCTGCCCACGCCCTGAAATGAGGGTGTGGCGGACCGCTTATGCGGGCGCTGAGGGCTGGCGGCATGGCCAGAATCCCCTGACACCATGGAGCCACTGCGCCTGCAGGCCGTGGCTGCCCGCGTGGTGGCCTGGCACAACCAACATCCCCTGGCGCGGCCGATCACGGCGGCGCATGTGTACTCCATCGGCTTCGTGGCCTTGCCCTTCCGCAGCGTGTCCGCAGCGCCGGACGCGCGCGATGCCGCCGAGTCACCTGCGGATGGTGGCGGGTCGCTGCGCGAGCGTGCCATGGCGCGTGCCCGGCAGGGCGATGCCGCACCACCGACCCCCGCGCCGCCGCCCCAGCCAGCGCCGGCAGACCTGCGGGGCGCGTTCACCGAGTCCTTCATCCCGCCGCTCAAGCCTGCCCAGGTGGCCCGCTGGGCGGCGCGCCACGGGCGCACGCTGGCCGAGCCGCCGACCCAGGCTCCCTTGCGCCAGGTGCTGGAGGACGCAGCGGCCGCCGCCGCGGCACCGCACCCCCTGACCCTGTACGTGCTGACGGCGGCCATCGAGATCGGGCCGCGCCGCACCCGCGTGCTGCTGGGCGGCGGCAACGATCCGCAGATCCTCGGGCGCCGGCTGTGGGACTGGCCGCGCATGGGCGGGCTGTCGGTGGCGGCCCTGCTGCTGGTGGCCGGGGGCGCGGCGGGCTACCACCTGTTTCTGGGACGGGCCGCGCGGGCCGATGGGGCGTCGGCCGTGGCCGATGCCGCCTCGGCGGCTTCTGCCGCAACCGCCGCCACATCCGCTTCGGAGGCCGGCCCTGCAGATCCGCCGGCCAGCGCCGCGGACGGGGATCACGAAGGCGCCCGCCCGATCGCTGCGCGGCACCCGGCCATCGAGGTCGCGCAGGTCCGCGCGGCGGCCTCTGAACCCGAATCTGCCCTGCCGCACGAAATATCCGTGCCGGCCGTGCCCGATGCGGTGGTCGAACGCGCCATCACGCTGCCGGCTCCACCCGTGCCGGCCTCTGCGGCGGCCGGCCCGCTGCCGCCCGTGGAGATGGCGCCACGCCCGGGCCGCATCGCGCTGCCGGTGCTGGCCCAGCTGATTCCCGAATCCGCCAAGGCGCAGGCGCGGGCGGCACGGCGGGCGAGAGAGGGCGTTGCCCCCGTCGAGCCGGGGGCACCAGCGTCTTCACCGGCCGCCGCCCCGCCTCACGAGCCGGTGTGGGCGATCTCCACCCGACCCCTGCGCACCCGCACCGAGGCCGAACAGGTCATGGCGGCGATGGATGGCCTGTTGCGCCCGCTCGGCGACCCGACCGTGCGCACCGAGATCCTGCCCCAGGGCGACGACTGGCGGGTGGTGGGCTGGCCCTATACCGACCGGCACCAGGCCGACCGGGCGCTGTCGGTGCTGGTGGCGCGCGGCATGCGCGTGCAGGTCATCGGCTTCTAGCCCGGCCCGCCCGCCCACACGGTCCGTGGGCGTCACCTTCCGCACCGTTACCATGCGGAACGCAGGGTCGTTGCGAAAGGGTTGGGCATGGGGGTCGAGGTCATGGGCGCAGGGTCGGTCCCGCCTGTCAGGGCCGCATGGCCAGGGGACGGCCCGGCGTGAGCGCGCCCCGCGTGCTCGATGCCGAGCTCGTCGCCTTCGACGGCCTGGGTGGCTACGTGGCGGGCAGCGGGCCGCCACTGCTGCTGGTGCACAGCGTCAACGCCACCGGTTCGGCAGCCGAGGTCCAGCCGCTCTTCGACCACTACCGCGCCAGCCGCACCGTCTTCGCCATGGACCTGCCGGGTTTCGGGCAAAGCGACCGCAGCGATCGCGCCTACACGCCGCGCCTGATGACCGACGCGCTGCACGCCATGGCGGCGTTCATCGCCCGCCGCTGCGGGCCTGCGCCGCTGGACGCCATGGCGCTGTCGCTGAGCTGCGAATTTCTGGCCCGTGCGGCGTCCGAGCAACCCACCCGTTGGGGCCGGCTGGCCCTGGTCAGCCCCACCGGACTCAACGGCACCAAGCCGCGCCGGGGGCCGCCCGGCAGCACGCGCGCCGTGCCGGGCTTGCACCGCATCCTGGCTGCCCCGCTCTGGAGCCAGGGGCTCTTCGAGGCCCTGACGCGGCCCGGCGTGGTGCGCTACTTCCTGGAGCGCACCTGGGGCAGCAAGGCCATCGATGAACGGATGTGGGCCAGCGCCTTGAGCAACGCCCGCGTACCCGGCGCGCGCCACGCACCGCTGTACTTCCTGGGTGCCGGCCTGTTCAGCGCCGACATCCACACCGTGTACGAGTCGTTGACCCAGCGGGTGTGGGTGAGCCACGGCGTGCGCGGGGACTTCACCGACTACCGCGGCCTGTCGATGCTGGCGGCCCGCCCGAACTGGCGCGTCAGCGTGATGCAGACCGGGGCCCTGCCGTATTTCGAGCAGCCGGAGCGCTTTTTTGCCGATTTCGACACATGGCTGGCCACCGAACTGACGTCTTGATGCAGGCGGGCGCGCAGCTGCCGGCCTAGAGTGCAGGTTTGCAGACTCGGTGCCCCGCTTGGGGCCGTGCCGTTCGACCGCGATGCCGCTTTCCGCTGCCGATCCGCGCCCTGAACAGCCCGTGGGCGAACCCGTTGCCGACGTCCGCGAGGCGGACCGCCTGGGCGTGCGTGTGGGCGTCTACCGTCTGCTGGAAGAGATCGGCCGCAGCCCCGTCGCCTCGGTCTGGCTGGCCGAACGCGCCGATGGCCACTTCGAGCGCGAGGTGGCGCTCAAGCTGCTGCACCCGCCGCCAGAGGCCGCGGCCGGGAACCTGCCGGCGCTGGCCTGGACCGAGCGCATGGCGACCGAACGCAAGCTCGCCGCCCGGCTGGAGCACCCCCACATTGCACGCGTCTTCGATGCCGGCGTGGACGTCCGGGGGCGCCCTTACCTGGTGACCGCCCGCGTGCTGGGCAGCGATTTGCTCTTGCACGCCCACCGCCGACGCCTGGCCGCCAGGGCCCGGCTGGCGTTGCTGCTGCAGGCTTGCGCCGCCGTCTCGCATGTGCATGGCCTGCACTGGGCGCACGGGCGGCTCAAGCCATCGAACCTGCGCGTGGACGACGAAGGGAACGTCCAGTTGCTGGACAGCGGCCTGAGCCGGTTGCTGGCCGGCTGGCGGCCGCGCCATCCCGGTGGCCCCGAGGGCGGGCCTGCGGCACGCTACGAGGCACCCGAGCAGCGGCAGGGCGTCGCGCCCTCCGTCGCGCAGGACGTCTATGCGCTGGGCGTGCTGCTGCGCGAACTGATGGCCGAGGCACCGGGTGCAGGCCCTCAGCGCAACGACCTGCAGGCCGTCGTGGAGCGCGCCACGGCGCCTGGCGCCGTGCAGCGCTACGCGACGGTGGCCGCCCTGGCTGAGGATGTGCTGTGCCTGGCCGAACACCGTCCGGTGCAGGCGGCGCCGGCCGGTCGGGCCCATACGACGGCGCTGTGGGCCCGGCGGCACCGCCTGGCGCTGGCCGGGGCCATGTCGGCGCTGGCGCTGCTGGCGGCCGTGGGCGCTGTCTTGTGGCAGCAGCACGGGCAGGCCAAGGCACTCGATGCCCGCGACCGCCTGGCGCGTGCCTTCATGGCCGAGGCGCTGCCGCCGGGCAGCCAGGATCTGCAGCATTGGCAGGCTGCGCTGATGCGCGCCCGGCAGGGCTTCGAGGGCCGGCCAGTGCTGCGGGGCCAGGTCCTGGCCCAGTTGGCCGTGAGCGGCCGGGCAATGAGCCAGCCCGAGGAAACATTGCGGGTGTTGACCGAAGCCCATGGCCTGTTGCAGAGCGTGGCCCGAGCCGACGACCCGGCCCGGCTCGGCGCGGCGGCGGAATTGGCCAGCCAGCAGCTGCTCAACGGTGTCCCGGAAGCTGCCGGCCCCGCGGCTGCGTCGGCCGAGAAGGCCTTGGCCGGGTGTCTCGATGAAAGCGCTCGTTGTGCTTCGGTAAGAGCTAGTGCCCACTTTACGATGAGCCTGGTGGCTCGGGCCAAGAACGACCCGGCCGGTCAGCGGCTGGCGCTGGAGCTGCAGGCGCGCGAGCAGGCCGCCGCCAGCCGGCTGACGGCACCCGGCGATTAGCCCGCCGCCAGCTACAGCGCCTTGGTCGCGATGCGAAAGTCCGGGTCTTCCGGGAA
This sequence comes from uncultured beta proteobacterium, assembly GCA_903822435.1. Classification (GTDB taxonomy): domain Bacteria; phylum Pseudomonadota; class Gammaproteobacteria; order Burkholderiales; family Burkholderiaceae_C; genus Rubrivivax. The sequence continues at coordinate 6,047 of CAIJPE010000355.1, forward strand.
GGCCGCCACCTGGAAGCCCAGGTGCGCCATCAGCCGCAGCATCGGCGTGTTGTTGGTCAGGATCAGGCCCATGACTTCGGCCAGACCCTTGCTGCGCGCCGCGTCCATGATGGACAACATGAGTCGCGAGCCCAGGCCCTGGCCGACGAAGTCGTCTGCCACCAACAGGGCGAACTCGCAGCTGGTGCCGTCGGGGTTGGTCACCACCCGGCTGACACCGATGATGCGCTCGGTGGTGGTGATGCTGCCGTCGGCGGCCGTGGCCGTGGTCTTGATCACCGCCACCAGCGCCATCTCCCGGTCGTAGTCGATGAGCGTGAAGCGCGCCAGCATGCGCATGGGCAGCTCGGGCAGCGTGCTGGCAAATCGGAAGTAGCGGCTTTCCTGCGACAGCCCGCGCACCAGGTCCTGCAGCATCTGCGCGTCATCGGGATGGATCGGGCGGATGGTGTACATGCCGCCGCCCTTCAGCGGCCACTCGCGTTCCTGGCCGGAGGGGTAGGGCAGGATGGCCAGGTGGCCGTAGCTGCCCGGTGCCTGGGCCGCGTTGTCGACCACCACACGGGCGTCCACCGCCACCGCGCCGTTCTCGTCGACGATCAGCGGGTTGATGTCCATCTCGCGCAGCTGGGGCAGGGCGCAGACCATCTCGCTGACCCGCAGCAGCACGCGTTCCAGCGCCGCGTGGTCGGCCGCCGGGGCGCCGCGCCACTCCGACAGCATCTCGGCCACGCGGGCCCGGTCGATCAGGTGTTTGGCCAGGAACTGGTTCAGCGGCGGCAGTTCCATGGCCCGGTCGGCAATCAGCTCGACCATCGTGCCCCCGGCGCCGAAGGTGATCACCGGCCCGAAGGCCTCGTCGGTGCTCAGGCCGATGAACACCTCGCGGCCGCGATGGCGCCCAGCCATGGGTTGGACCGTCACGCCATGGATGCGGGCGCCGGGCTGCGCCTTGGCCACCGCCTGCAGCATCTCGTGATAGCAGTCGCGCACCTGCGTCGCGTTGTGCACATCGAGCATCACGCCCTGCACGTCGCTCTTGTGCGTGATGTCGGGCGAATCGATCTTCAGCGCCACCGGGTAGCCCAGCTGGCTGGCAATGAGCATGGCCTCGTTGGCGCTGCGTGCCAGCATGGTCCGCGTCACGGGGATGTGGAAGGCCGCCAGGAGGGCCTTGCTCTCCATCTCGGTGAGCACCTTGCGCCGCTCGGCCAGCACGCCTTCGATGAGCAGGCGCGCGCCTTCGGTGTCGGGCTGCGCGCCGCCACCCAGCGGCGGCGGGGTCTGCTGCAGCAACTGCTGGTTGCGGTAGAAGCTGGCGATGCTGTTGAAGGCATCCACCGCGGCCTCGGGGGTTCGGAACACCGGCATGCTGCGCGCGGCCAGCAACTCGCGGGCGCCGCGCACGCTGGCCTCGCCCATCCAGCAGCCCAGTACGGGCTTGGCCATCGGCGAGAAGACCTCGCCGATGGCCCGCGCGGTGGCTTCGCAGTCGCCCACCGTGTCCAAAGACGATTTCGGGGCGTGGATCAGCAGCACGCCGTCGATGCCCGCGTCGGCGATGGCCGACTGCATGGCCGCCACGTAGGCCGGGCCGTCGGCTTCCTCGCCCAGGTCGTCCACCCGGGCCACGGTCAGGCCCAGCGTGCCCGCCCAGTCGGCGGCCAGCACCGCTGGCCCTCCGCCGTTGGTGACGATGCACAGGCGCTGGCCCACGGGCCGGAAGCGTGACGCCAGGCACTGCGCGGCCGAGAACAGCTGCGTGAACTGGCGCACCCGCACCACGCCGGCGCGCCGCAGGGCTGCATCGAAGACATCGTCGGCCCCGACGATGGCGGCCGAGTGCGTCATGGCCACCCGCGAGCCCGCGGCTTCGCGGCCGGCCTTCATCACGACCACCGGCTTGGCGTAGGCCGCCGCACGCAGCGCGCTCATGAAGCGGCGCGCGTGGCGGATGCCCTCCATGTAGACCAGGATGCTCTGCGTGCTGGAATCGCTGGCCAGGAAGTCGAGCACCTGGGGCAGTTCCACTGCGCTGTTGGGCCCCAGGGATACCACCGCCGAAAACCCCACGCCGTGCTGGCGCGCCCAGTCGAGCATGGCCGCCGTCAGCGCACCCGACTGCGACACCAGCGCCAGCGGGCCGGCTGCCGCCAGTTCGCCCAGCGCACTGGCGTTGAGCTTCACGGCAGGCCGCTGCAGGCCCAGGCTGTTGGGCCCGAGCAGGTTGACGCCGTAGCGGCGGGCGATGGCATGCAACTCGTTGCACTGCTCGGCATGCAGCCCCGTGCCCATGATCAGGGCCGCGCGGCAGCGGATGCGCCCGACGATCTCCAGCGCCGGGACCACATGGTCGGGGGACAAGGCGATGATGGCCAGGTCGGCGCGCGATTGCGCCAGGTCTCCCAGCGTGCCGGTCATGCCGATGTCCAGCCAGGTCACGGTGCCGGTGTAGCCACCGTCGGACAGGGCCTTGCGCAAGAGGACGGCCGAGCGGTTGGTCGGCGTGCCTTCGGCCGGGCCGGCAAAGGCCACGATCGATCGCGGGTTGAACAGCGGTGTGAGGTAGTGGCGGTCCACGGCGGGCCCGGTGGGTGACGGCACCCCAAGCATAGGCCAGGGCGGCTGACGCCGGAATGACGGCTGGTGGGCGTGGCACCATTGCGGCATGGCCACCCGCAAGCCCGCCACCCCCGACGTCCTGGACGACGCGCTTCTGCGCAACATCGCCCAGCGCGGCGGCGTGCGCTCCTTCAGCGCCAACACCGTGCTGGTGACGGAGGAAGACCGCTCCGATGCGCTGTACATCATCCTCAGCGGCCGGGTCAAGGCCTACGGCTCGTCGGTCGACGGCCGCGAGGTGGTCTACAACGTGCTCGGTGCCGGCGAGTATTTCGGCGAGATGACCCTCGATGGCGGCCCGCGGTCGGCCTCGATCATGACCCTGGAGCCGACCACCTGCGCCATCGTGCCCGGCGTGGATGTGCGCGAGTTCCTGGCCAACCACCCCGACTTCGCGCTGCACCTGGTCAAGAAGCTCATCAAGCTCGCGCGGGCCTCGACCGAACACGTCAAGAGCCTGGCCCTGGAAGACGTGTACGGCCGCATCGCACGCCTGCTGCGCACGCTGGCCCGGGATGAAGGCGACGGCGTGAAGCTCGTGCCCGAGAAGCTGACCCAGCAGGACATTGCCGAGCGCGTCGGTTCCTCGCGCGAGATGGTCAGCCGCGTGTTCAAGCCCTTGCTCGAAGGCGGCTACATCGAGATGCGGGCTGGGCGCATTGCCGTGCTCAAGAAGCTCCCGGCGGGTCTGTAGACAAGGCTGCGCTCGGCCGCGCCCGAGCAGGCCGCGAAGGTGAATACCGCACACAGGCGGCGTGTTTAGTGCGCTGGCTTGTGGGCACGCTCCCGGCGACAGTACATCCATGCCGCAGCCCCCCGGGGCTCCCGCGGCGACATACAGACCTCGGGAGCTTGCCATGAAGAAATTCGGACTCGACGACAGCCTGCTGTCCTTTGCCGTCTGCGCCGTGCTGGCCATCATCGGCTGCGTGGGCATCGTCGCCTGGCAGGACGCCAAGACGGATCTGGGCGCTGCCGTCACGGCCATCGCGGCGGCGGCCGTCACTTCGGCCGGCAGCAACCGCTGATCCCCCGTTTGCAGGTCGGCACGGCAACCGGGCGGCGCGGGCATGGATACTTCCGGGTTGGCTCACGGCGTCGTTCGCCGTAGCCCCTGCTGGCCAACCCGGGAGGCACGGTGCCGTTTGTCGAAGCCCTGGTCGAACACTTCCATCATTTCGCAGCTTCCCTGTCAGAGCCCAGCGAGGTCGTGGCTCTCGCATCCGCGCTGCTCGCCGGCGTTCTGGTGGTGGTCAGTACCTTCGTCAAGACGATGATCCCCCTGCGCTGGCTGGCCGTGGGCAGCAACCTGGGCTTCATCGTCTACGGCCTGGTGCACCCGACGCCGCTGATGGTGGTCCTGCACTCGGTGCTGCTGCCCGTCAATCTGTGGCGGGTGCGCCAGATGGTGCAGCTCACGCGGCGCGTATCGGCCTCTGCCACCGACCCGCATCAGCTGGAGGTCTGGTTGCGGCCCTACATGCGCAGCGAGCGGCTGCGTGCGGGCCAGACCCTGTTTGCCCGCGGCGACGAAGCCGACCGTCTGTACTACCTGGCCGAAGGCGAGATGGAACTGCCCGAGGTGGGGCGCCGGCTCAGCGCCGGGCAGATGTTCGGTGAAATCGCCTTCTTCGCCCCCGACCGCCGGCGCAGCAGCAGCGCCCGCTGCGCCACTGGCTGCACCGTGCTGTCCATCGACGAGGCGACCTTCAAGCAACTCGTCTACCAGAACCCGGATTTCGGCCTGGAGGTGGTGCGCCTGATCGCCGGCCGGCTGACGCAGGACGTGCAGCGGCTCCAGAAGCAGACACCCGCGTGATCGACCTGATTACACTCCTACGGCATATGCCGCGTCCAAAGACGGCGGCTGCTTTATCAACTCCGACTTCCCACGAAACTCCGCACAGGTGGCCCATGAAATTCGCGATCACGCTCTCTGCCCTCATGCTGTCGACGGCGGTCTGGGCGGCC
>CAIJPE010000356.1 GCA_903822435.1 uncultured beta proteobacterium
ATAGCGTAACCGTTGGCCGGCGGACCCGGACCCCTAGGAAAGTGGGTGGCAGAGGATCACGCCGGGCGGTACATGCCCCGTCGGCCGTCGCGAGAAGCCACTCACGGCCTGCCCTTGTTCCTCTGCCCCCAAGCCAAGAGGTCGGCACCGATGGGGCCGCCGTCCTCAATCGTCGTCGTGCCCCTGCCCCTGGGCTTCCACCTCCAGGGTCTCGGCATCGGCCCCTTCGAACATCAATGGCTTGCGCACCCGCTGCCCGGACACCACCTCGTTGAGCGTGGCGGCCTCGTACAGCCGCCCGTTCTGCATGACGTGGGCGATGCGGTCGCTCTGGCGGATGTCGGCCAGCACGTCGCCGTCGATGATCACCAGATCGGCCAGCTTGCCCACCTCCAGGCTGCCGATGTCGCGGTCAAGCCCCAGGTAGCGCGCCGGATTGAGGGTGGCGGTGCGCAGGGCTTCCAGCGGCGTCATGCCGCCCAGGCCGAACATCCACATTTCCCAGTGCGCGCCCAGGCCTTCGCGCTGGCCGTGGGCACCGATGTTCACCCGCACGCCGGCCCGCTGCAGCAGCGTTGCCGTGCGGGCCACGCGCAGAACGTTGAAGTCTTCCTCGGGCGCCGTCAGCCGGCGCACGCTTCGCGGCTGCAGCACGGTGCGCGGCACGTAACGGCTGAGCAGCGGGTGTTCCCACACGTTGGTTCGGGCGTACCAGTAGTGCTCGCCGTCCAGGCCCCCATAGGCCACGTTCAGCGTGGGCGTGTAGCCCACCTGCGTCTGCGTCCACAGCTGCCGCACGTCGTCGTACACCTCGGCCAGGGGCAGGGCGTGCTCGATGCCGGTGTGGCCGTCCACGATCATGCTCATGTTCAGCTCGAAGAGCGACGCGCCCTCGGGCACCACCATCATGCCGGTCTGCCGCGCGGCTTCCAGCACCTGCTGGCGCTGGTCGCGCCGCGGCTAGTTGTAGCTCTTCACGCTGATGGCGCCTTCGGCCTGCTGGCGCCGCAGGTGCGTGAGCGCATCGTCCAGGTTGTTGATCACCGCCGTGACGCCAGCCTTGGCGCCATACAGGATGGTGCCCGTGGAGTAGATGCGCGGCCCCAGCACCACGCCGGCGCGCTGCATCTCGGCCTGCGGAAAGATGTGGTCGTTGCGGTTGGAGGGGTCATGCAGCGTGGTCACGCCGAAGGCCAGCGAGGCCAGGTTGACCCAGCTCTGCTGCGGAATCAGCCCGTCTTCGCCCATGCCGCCGTGCCAGTGCACGTCGATCAGCCCGGGGATGATCGTCTTGCCGCGTGCATCCACCACCTTGGCATCGGGCGGTACCGCCACGCTGCCGGCCGGGCCGATGGCCGCGATGCGGTTGCCGTCGACCAGGATGGTGGCGTTGCGCAGCACCTCGTCCGGCAGGCCCTGGTCGATGTTGGCGGCCTTCATCGTGATCACCGTCGCACCGGTGATGGCGATGCGGCCGGCGGGCTTGTCGCTGGCCTGCATGAAACCGATGGGGCGCCCGGCAGGCGGCTTGTAGGCGGGCGGCCTGGCGGCATCGGCGCCGGATGCCGCAGCACCTAGCGCAGGCGCCACGGCCGGCACGAAGGCATCGGCCAGTGCGGTGGTGGTGAGCATGTCGCCGCTGACCACGTGCACGCGCTGGCTGTCGCCGCTCCAGTGCAGGGACTGGCCGGCGTCGATGTCCAGCTGCCGCACGGGCAGGCCGTCCATCTTCGGGCCCACGGCCAGCGGCTTGCCGGTCATCGGGAAAGGCGTGACGTAGGCGTGGAAGCGCTCGACGAAGCCCAGCCAGCGGCCATCGGGCGAGACCGAGAACTCCGAGACGAACTCGCCGCGGGCGACCTCGGTCTCCAGGCGGTCGGCAAGGCGGATGCGCACCAGGGAGCGGCGCGAATCGACCTCGCTCGTCTGCTGTCCGCGGCTGAGGTAGACCTCGTCGCTGCGGGCGCCGAACTGCGGGCTGTCGCCATCCTTGGCCAGCCGCACGGGCGTGCCGCGTCCGTTGGCGGGCGCCAGGTACACGCCTGTGTCCAGGCCGTTCCAGGGCGGCGTGAGGAATCCGCCCCGCGACTTCAGGTACACCACGCTCTGCCCGTCGGGCGACAGGCGCGGGGCCAGGTACTTGCCCGGCTCGGGGGTGATCAGCGTCTCGCGCCCGCTGGCCAGGTCGAGCTTGACCACGCGGCCCTGCTGCTCGTCGTTCCAGCTCACGTAGACCAGTTCGCGCCCGTCGCGCGAGAAGCTCGGGTAGAACTCGAAGTCGTCGGTCTGGCGGGTGATGCGGCGGGGCTCGGTGGCCGCCCCCTCGGCCTTCAGGTCCTTGACATACAGCCGCCCCAGCGCCGAGTACACCACCCGGCTGCCATCGGGCGAGACCTGCGCCCAGCGCAGTTGCCGCACGGGGAAGGTGTCGGGGGCCACGGTCTGCGGCAAGCGCAAGGCCTCGCGCACCTCGCGGGTGTCCTGCACGTGGAAGGGGATCTCGGCCGCCGCGCCCTTGAACGGGTCCACCCGCCAGAGCTTGCCCTGCGCCCACACCACGATGGCCTTGGCGTCGGGCGTCCAGGCAAAGGACGGGTACACGCCGTAGACGGACCACGCCTCCTGCAGGTCGCGCTCCAGGTGGGCCCAGGCCGGCTGTTCGCGGCCGGTCTTCAGGTCCTTGAGGAACAGCGTGCTCTGGTTGCGCACCCGGCGCACGAAGGCCAGCCAGCGGCCATCGGGCGATGGCGCCGGCCGCACGGCCCCGCCGGCCCCCTGCACGAAGGATTCGGTGCTGCCGTCGAACAGATCCTGGCGGTAGATGCGGAAGATGCTGCCATTGGCATCCTTGTTGTATTCGAAGCTGGTACCGGGCGTGCTGTCGCGCGAGTAGTAGAGGAACTTGCCGTCCGGCGACAGCGCGGGCTCGCCCAGGTCCTTCTGCCAGTTGGGCTTTTCGTTGAGCTGGACGCCCTTGCCGCCGTCCACGTGATAGAGCCAGATCTCGCCCGAGCCGAGCGAGCGGGTGCCCGTGAAGTGCTTGCGCGCTGCGATGTACTGCCCCCCGGGGTGCCACACCGGGTTGTTGAGCAGGCGGTAGTCCTCGTGCGTGATGGCGCGAGCGCCGGTGCCGTCGGCATTCATGACCCAGATGTTGTCGCCACCGCCGGCATCGCTGACGAAGGCGATGCGTCGGCCATCGGGCGAGAAACGGGCCTGCTGCTCCCAGGCGATGGAATGCGTCAGGGGCTTGGCCTCCCCGCCGACGATGGGCAGCGTGTACAGGTCGCCCAGCAGGTCGAAGACCAGCGTCTGCCCGTCGGGGCTCACGTCCACGCTCATCCACGTGCCGGTGCGGGTGTCCAGCTTCACGGTGCGGGCCGTGCCGGGCGGCTTGTTCACGTCCCAGCGCGGCTTGTTGTCCCGTGGCGGCTCCTGGGCACGGACGGCAGGCGCCAGGGCCAGCGCCAGCGCGGCTGCGGCCAGGGCGAGACGCCCCGCCCATGAGTGGGATGCTCTGAAGGGAAAGCTCGGGGTGAGGATGGGCTGCATATGATTCGCATTCTCGGCCTGCCGGCCGCGTCCAGATGAAGGACAACCGATGGGCTCGTCGAAATTTCCCCTGCTTTGCGCGGCCCTGGCCACCCTGCTGGGTGCGGCGGCGCCGGCACGCGCCGACGAAGGCATGTGGACCTACAACCAGTTCCCATCGGCCGCCGTGCGGCAGAAGTTCGGCTTCGAGCCCACCGCGGCCTGGCTGGACCACCTGCGGCTCTCGTCCGTGCGCATTGCCGGCGGCTGCTCGGCCTCGGTGGTGTCGGCCAACGGCCTGGTGATGACGAACCACCACTGCGTGCGGGATTGCGTGGACACCCTCTCGGGCCAGCGCGGGACCGACTACAACCGCGACGGCTTCCTGGCTTCGGCTGCGGCCGAAGAGTCGCGCTGCCCGTCGATGGAAATCAACCAGCTGGTGGCGATCACCGACGTCACGGCCACCGTGCAGGACGCCACCCGCGGCGCGCCGGCGGCAGGCTTCGCCGTGGCCCAGAAATCGGCCATGGCCGCCATCGAAAAGCAGTGCGCCACGTCCGATGAATTCCGCTGCGAGGTGGTCAGCCTCTTTCGCGGCGGGCGCTACGACCTCTACAAGTACCGGCGCTTCCAGGACATCCGGCTGGTCTTCGCGCCCGAAGAGAGCGTGGCCTTCTTCGGCGGCGACCCCGACAACTTCACCTACCCGCGCTACGACCTGGACGTCTCCTTCATCCGCATCTACGGCGGCGACGGCCGGCCCCAGCCGATGGACCACCACCTGGCCTGGGCGAACGGCAGCCTGCGCGAAG
>CAIJPE010000357.1 GCA_903822435.1 uncultured beta proteobacterium
TAGTTGAATGTCCAACATGCCCGCCCCAACCCCGGGCACACTGTTAACCACACTACACAAGGACCCGACATGACCGCACCCGTGTCCCTCGCAGACCTCGATGCAGCCCTCGGCGTCACGGCAGGCATCCCCGCATTTGCGCTCCCGGACCTGACCCCGGACATCGACCTGGACGAACTGCTTGAGATTGCCGCAGAGACGGACGAGCGGGGGCCCATGGCGACCCTCTGCGGGCTGCTGGAAGCTCTGCGCGTGCGGCACGCGGGGGACGACACCACTACGTCAGTCCTGGCCGCTATCGAGCACTTGCATCTGCCCTCGCTGGTGGATCACGTCAGAGGTTGAGCCATGGACCTAGATAAGCTGCTAGGAAAGCCATCCTTGCCGGAAGGCGAACCGGATGTTCGCGCTGAGTTTCGGGCCCGGTATGGATTCGTCCCCCGTCCCCTGCGGCGAGACACGTACACGCCTGGGGGCTACGAGGCCCGGTTGCGCAAAGCGCTGGACACAGCCGATATCCGGGGCATGGCGCCGCTCGGCCGGTTCAATGGCGTGATCCTCGACTGAGCGGGAGCCAGTGTGACGCGCGCCCGTCTGACACTCGGGCCTAGCAGCGCAGCGCGCGAGGTATCCCAAGCGGTATCCCGGAGGCCCAGAAAGCCAAACGGGCTAGCCCCCAGAGAGGGCTAACCCGTTGATTCTTAATGGTCGGGGTGGCGGGATTCGAACTCGCGACCCCTTGCACCCCATGCAAGTGCGCTACCAGGCTGCGCTACACCCCGACTGAAGCTCGCATTATAGCCCGCGGTTTGGACTAAGCCGAGAGCAGAGCGCGAATCATCATCAGTTCGGCTCGCAATTGTTCAGCGGGTAGTGCGCCGGCAGCTGCGCCGAAGGCCACGGCGTCGCCAGCCTCGGGCTCCGCCGGGCCGGGCGAGCCGGCAGCAGCCCCGTCGGCCCTGCCGACATCGGTCGGCTCCAGCGCCTGCTCGGACAGGCGATTGCGCGCCCCGCTGATCGTGAAGCCCTGGTCGTACAGCAGATCGCTGATGCGGCGGATCAGCAGCACTTCATGGTGCTGGTAGTAGCGCCGGTTGCCGCGGCGCTTCATGGGCTTGAGCTGCGTGAACTCTTGTTCCCAATACCGCAGCACATACGGCTTCACACCGCAAAGCTCGCTCACCTCACCGATCGTGAAGTAGCGTTTCGCAGGGATGGAAGGAAGCGCTTTCTCCATTGAAATCAATGGGATCGGTAATTAAAACAAGACTCTACTCGAAGTCGCCTTCGGCGGGGGTCTCGCCTTGCACGATGGACTTGAGCTTGTGGCTGGCGTGAAAAGTGACCACGTTTCGCGCCTTGATCGGGATGGATTCGCCCGTGCGCGGATTGCGCCCAGGCCGCGAGGCCTTGCGCCGGATGTTGAAGTTGCCGAAGCCCGAGAGCTTCACGTCGCTGCCCGCCACCAGCGTGCCATGGACGATCTCGAAGAAGGCTTCGACCATGTCCTTGGATTCGCGCTTGTTCAACCCGAGGCGGTCGAACAGCAACTCGGCCAGCTCGGCCTTGGTGAGCGTGGGCGTGTCCAGCGAAGCCAGGATCGGCTGGGTGTCGGGGGTGTCTTGGGTCGACATGGTGCCGTTTCCTCAGGCTCGCAAACGCGCGCCGAACGCCGTGTGTGCCCGCGAGAGCGCCGCATCCACGCCGGCCTGGATCCGCTCTTCGGTCAAGGTGGCATCCTGCGCCTGCAACTCCAGCCGCACGGCCAGGCTGCGCTCACCGGGTTGCCAGCCGGCCGCACCGGCCGGCGGCTTGTACAGATCGAACAGCGTGGCCGAGGCCACGAGCCCGCTGGGGTCGGCACACAGCGCATCCACCAGCGCATCGTGCGTCACGTCCTCGCGCAGCACCAGCGCCAGGTCGCGCCATACCGGCTGCAGCCGCTGCAAAGGCTTGAACATCGGAACGGGCTGCTCCAGCACGGGCGGCAACTGCAGCTCGAAGAGCACGGGAGCCTGAGGAAGCTCGTAGGACTGCCGCCACTTGGGGTGCAGTTCACCGATATGGCCGATGGCCTGCCCGTCCAGTTCGACCCGCGCGCAACGGCCCGGGTGCATGGCCGGATGGGTATCGGCCAGGAACACCGGTTTGCGCGGCGCCAGCAGGGCTTCGATGTCGGCCTTTAGATCGTAGAAGTCCACGGCGCGCTCGCTGCGCCCCCACTGCACGGGCTCGGCCGGGCCGAAGGCCAGTCCGGCCAGCCGCATGGGCTGCGCCACGCCGGCCACGCTCAGCGGCCCGTCCGTCACAGTGGCGTCGTGGCTGAACACGCGGCCGATCTCGAACACCCGCACCCGGCCGGCGCGCCGCGCCAGGTTGTTGCGCAGCACCTGCACCAGGCTGCCGAGCAGGCTGGATCGCATCACCGACAGTGGCGATGCGATGGGGTTGAGCACGGCGATGGGCCGGGCGTTGCCGGCCAGTTCGCGCTCCCAGCGTTCTTCGACGAAGCTGAAGCTCAGTGTTTCCTGGAAGTCCAGCGCGGCCATGGCGTGGCGCACCGCGTGCGTGCTGCGGCGGGCTTCGGTGCGCACGCGCGCCGCGATCGGCGCCACCGGCGGGGTGGCCGGGAGCTGCTCGTAGCCGATGACGCGGATGACCTCTTCGATCAGGTCTTCCTCGATCTTCAGGTCGAAGCGCCAGCTCGGCGGCACGACGCTGAGGCGCCCTGGCGCTTCGCTGAAGCCCAGGCCCAGGCGGCGGAACACGTCGGCGCATTGCGGCTGCGACAGCGGCATGCCGATGACCTTGGCCGCGCGGTCCACGCGCAGGGTGACAGGCTCGGCTGCGGGCAGGCTCAGCACCTGGTCTTGCAGCGGGCCGGCCTGGCCCCCGCAGATCTGCTGGATGAGGTGCGTGATGTGCTCGATGCAAGCCACGGTGGCGGCCGGGTCCACGCCCCGCTCGAAACGGTGGCCGGCATCGGTACTGAAGTTGAAACGGCGGGATCGCCCCGCCACGCTGTCTGGCCACCAGAACGCGGCCTCGACGAAGACGTTGGCGGTGCTGTCGGACACGGCCGTGGCCTGGCCGCCCATGATGCCGGCCAGTGATTCCACCGCCTTGGCATCGGCGATCACGCCCACGCTGCCATCCACCTCGATGGTGTTGCCGTTGAGCAGCTCCAGCCGTTCGCCCGGCTGGCCCCAGCGCACCACCAGGCCGCCGTCGATCTTGTCCAGGTCGAAGATGTGCGTGGGCTGCCCGTACTCGAACATCACGTAGTTCGAGATATCCACCAGCGCCGTCACGCTGCGCTGCCCGCAACGCGCCAGCCGGTCGACCATCCAGGCCGGCGTTCGGGCCCGGGTGTTCACACCACGGACGATGCGGCCCGAGAAGCGGCCGCACAGCTCGGGGGCGCGCACCTCGACGGGCAGGCGCTGGTCGTGGCCCGGCGTTGCCGGCAAGACCGCGGGCCGGCACAGCGGCGCGCCGGTCAGCGCCGAGACCTCGCGGGCGATGCCGTACACGCTCAACGCATGACCCAGGTTGGGCGTGAGCTTGAGCGTGAAGACGGCGTCGTCGAGTTTCATCCACTCGCGCAGGTCGGCGCCGGGGGTGGCGTCGTCAGCCAGCTCCAGCAGCCCGCCGTGGTCGGTGGTGATGCCCAGTTCGCGCGCCGAGCACAGCATGCCCCGGCTCTCCATGCCACGCAGCTGGCCCACGCCGATCGACAGTGGCTTGCCATCTGCACCCGGAGGTAGTTCGGCACCCACCATGGCCAGCGGCGCGCGCAGCCCGGCCCGCGCATTCGGGGCGCCGCAGACGATCTGGATCAGTCCATCGGCCTTGCCGCCGACGCTGACCTGGCACACGCGCAGCCGGTCGGCCTGCGGATGCGGCTCGGCGCTGATGATCTCGGCCACCACCACACCCTGGAAAGGCGGCGCCACGGGGCGCACCTCTTCCACTTCCATGCCGGCCATGGTGAGCAGGTCGGCCAGGGCCTGGGTGGACAACGGAGGGTTGCAGAACTCGCGCAACCAGGACTCGGGGAATTGCATGCTGCGGGCTCGGGGAGGGTTTTGCTGCGGGTGCGGGGGTTCGTGCGGTCAGTTGAACTGCGACAGGAAGCGCAGGTCGCCGTCGAACATCAGGCGCAGGTCGTCGATGCCGTAGCGCAGCATGGCCAACCGGTCGGGACCCATGCCGAAGGCAAAGCCGATGTGCCGTTCGGGGTCCAGGCCGTAGTTGCGCACCACGTTCGGGTGCACCTGGCCGGAGCCGGCCACCTCGAGCCAACGCCCGGCCAGCGGGCCCGAGCGGAAGGCGATGTCGATCTCGGCCGAGGGTTCGGTGAAGGGGAAGAACGAGGGCCGGAACCGCACGTCGAAGTCGTCGGTCTCGAAGAACTGTCGGACGAAGTCGGTGAACACGACCTTCAAGTCCTTGAAGCTCACGTTCTCGCCCACCCACACGCCTTCGCACTGGTGGAACATCGGCGAGTGCGTGGCGTCGCTGTCCACGCGTAGGTGCGTCCGGGGGCGATGACGCGGATCTCGGGGATGGGCAGGCCCTTGGCGATCTCGTCCGCATAGCGCGCCGAGTGGGCGCGGGCGTAGCGCACCTGCATCGGGCTGGTGTGCGGGCGCAGGTTCAGCCAGCGGCCCTGCTCGTCCTTCACGTCGACGTAGAACGTGTCCTGCATCGAGCGCGCGGGATGGTTCTCGGGGTTGTTCAGCGCCGTGAAGCTCATCCAGTCGGTCTCGATCTCGGGGCCCTCGGCCACGTCGAAGCCCATGGAGGCGAAGATCGCCTCGATGCGTTCGATGGTGCGGCTGACCGGGTGCAGCCCGCCCATGCTGCGGCCGCGGCCCGGCAGCGTGACGTCCAGCGCCTCGGCCCTCAACTGGGTTTGCAGATCGGCCTCGGCCAGCGTCTCGCGGCGGGCCTGCAGGGCCTGCTCGATCCGGGCCTTGGCCTGGTTGATCTCGGCGCCGCGGGCCTTCTTGGCGTCCGGCGGCAGTGCGGCGAGCTGCTTGAGCATCTCGGTGACGCGCCCGCTCTTGCCCAGGTAGCGCGCCTTGGCATTCTCGAGTTCGGCCGGCGTGGGTGCGGCGTCGAAGTCGGCTTGCGATGCGTGCACCAGTTGATCGAGTTCGTTCATGGCCATGACAAAAAAAAGCCGCCCACAGGTGACGGCTCTTGAGACTGTGACGCCCCGGCATCGGGGCGGTCTTGCTCGATGCGTGCCCGGTTCGAAGCCGGGCCGCGGGATCAAGCCAGGCTTGCCTTCACCTTGTCGACGATGCTGCTAAAGCCAGCGGGGTCGTGGATGGCCATGTCGGACAGGACCTTGCGGTCGATGTCGATGTTGGCCTTTTTCAGGCCTGCCATGAAGCGGCTGTAGGTCACGCCCAGTTCACGGGATGCCGCGTTGATACGGGCGATCCAGAGCTGGCGGAACACGCGCTTGCGGGTGCGGCGGTCGCGGTAGGCGTATTGGCCGGCCTTCATCACCGCCTGCTTGGCGATGCGGAAGACGTTCTTGCGGCGGCCGCGGTAGCCCTTGGCGAGGGCGAGGATCTTCTTGTGGCGGGCGTGTGCCGTTACACCACGTTTGACGCGAGGCATGTGTGTGCTCCTTTAGCGTGCGGGGGTGTTACAGGCCGGCGAATGGCAGCATCTGCGCCATGTGGCCCATGTTCGTCTCGTGCACGTTCACCGCACCGCGCAGGGCACGCTTGCGGGCGGTGCTCTTCTTGGTGAGGATGTGGCGCTTGAACGCCTGACCTCGCTTGACCGTACCACCCGGACGCACGCGGAACCGCTTGGCCGCGCTCTTCTTGGTCTTCATCTTGGGCATTGCTGCTCCTTCTTTGTGTACCCCTGCAGGCGGCCGGGAACTCTCCCGGCACTTGTTGGCCTGCAGCGGCTTCTTGTCGCCTGGCGGGTTGGCCCCACCACGCGCAATCCTTCAAAACTTTCCAACCGTGCTTCAGGACTTCCGCTTGGGCGCCAGCACCATGATCATCTGCCGGCCTTCGAGCTTGGGCATGTTCTCGACCACCGCCACATCCGCCAGTTCGTCCCGGATGCGCTCGAGCATGCGCATGCCGATATCCTGGTGGGTGATTTCGCGGCCGCGGTAGCGCAGCGTCACCTTGCCTTTGTCACCATCCTCGGCAATGAAGCGCCGCAGATTGCGCATCTTGATGTTGTAGTCGCCGTCGTCCGTGCCAGGACGGAACTTGACTTCCTTGATCTCGATGACCTTCTGCTTGCTCTTGGCCTCGGCCGCCTTCTTCTGCTCCTGGTACTTGAACTTGCCGTAGTCCATGAGCCGACACACCGGGGGATCTGCCGTGGCCGCGATCTCGACCAGATCGACGTCCAACTCCCCAGCCATGCGCAACGCTTCCATCGTGCTGACGATGCCGAGGGGTTCGTTCTCGACCCCGTTCAGGCGCACTTGAGGCGCCATGATTTCCCGGTTCAGCCTGTGCTTGCGCTCCGCGTTCGGTACGCGGCGGTCCATGAAAGTAGCGATGGTTCCAGCTCCTGTGGCAACCCGAAGGCAGACGGGCCACGAAAAAATCGACGCGCGCCTGCAGGCGCCTCAAGCCTTGTCGGTGATCTGTTGCCCGATCTTCAGCTGGAAGTCGGACAGAGGCATCACCGCAAGCTCTTGGCTGCCGCGGGCGCGCACGGCAACAGCCCCCCTTGCCTTCTCCTTGTCGCCCACGACCAGGATGAACGGGACCTTTTGCATTGAATGCTCGCGGATCTTATAGTTTATTTTCTCGTTGCGCAAATCAAGTGAGGCCCTAACTCCTTGTTTTTGAAGCGATTTCACCACTTCTCGGGCGTAATCGGCCTGCGCATCGGTGATTCCGGCCACCACCACCTGCACCGGGGCCAGCCAGACGGGCATCGCGCCGGCATGCTGTTCGATCAGGATACCGATGAAACGCTCCAGGCTGCCGACGATCGCGCGGTGCAGCATGACGGGGTGGCGGCGCTCGCCGGTTTCGGCCACGTAGACCGCGTCCAGCCGCTCGGCCATCGAAAAATCCACCTGCATCGTGCCGCACTGCCACTGCCGGCCGATGGCGTCCTTCAGCGTGTACTCGATCTTCGGGCCGTAGAAGGCGCCATCGCCCGGGGCGATCTCGTAGGTGCAGCCGGCTGCCTTCAGGCTCTCGATGAGGGCGGTTTCGGCCTTGTCCCAGATTTCGTCGGAGCCGATGCGCGCGGCCGGCCTCGTGGCCACCTTGTAGATGATGTCCTTGAAGCCGAAATCGGCATACACCTTCTGCAGCAGCGCCGTGTAGGCCACGCACTCGGGCAGGATCATGTCTTCGGTGCAGAAGATGTGGCCGTCGTCCTGCGTGAAGCCACGCACCCGCATGATGCCGTGCAGGCCGCCGGTGGGCTCGTTGCGGTGGCACTGGCCGAACTCGCCGTAGCGCAGCGGCAGGTCGCGGTAGCTCTTGATGCCCTGCTTGAAGATCAGGATGTGGCCCGGGCAGTTCATCGGCTTGAGCGCGTAGTCGCGCTTCTCGCTCTCGGTCGTGAACATGGCGTCGCGGTACTTGTCCCAGTGCCCCGTCTTCTCCCACAGGGCGCGGTCCAGGATCTGCGGGCCCTTGACCTCGAGATAGCCGTTGTCGCGGTACACCCGGCGCATGTATTGCTCGACGTCCTGCCACACCGTCCAGCCCTTGGGGTGCCAGAAGACCGTGCCCGGCGAATGCTCGTCCAGGTGGAACAGGTCCAGCTCGCGGCCGAGCTTGCGGTGGTCGCGCTTCTCGGCCTCTTCCAGCATGCGCAGGTAGCCCTGCAGTTCGTCCTTGCTGGCCCAGGCCGTGCCGTAGATCCGCTGCAGCTGCTCGTTGGCCTGGTCGCCGCGCCAATAGGCGCCGGCCACCTTCATCAGCTTGAAGTGCTTGAGCTTGCCCGTGCTGGGCACGTGCGGGCCGCGGCACAGGTCTTCGAAGCCGCCTTCGCGGTAGAGCGAGACGTCCTGCCCGGCCGGGATGCTGCCGATGATCTCGGCCTTGTAGTGCTCGCCCATGGCCACGAAGTGCTGCACGGCCTCGTCGCGCGGCAGCACGCGGCGCACCACGGGCTCGTCCTTGCGGGCGAGCTCGGTCATGCGCTGTTCGATGGCGGCCAGGTCTTCGGGCGTGAAGGGGCGCTTGTAGGCGAAGTCGTAATAGAAGCCGTTCTCGACCACGGGCCCGATGGTGACCTGGGCCTCGGGGAACAGCTGCTTGACGGCGTAGGCCAGCAGGTGCGCCGTGGAGTGGCGGATCATCTCGAGGCCGTCGGCATCCTTGTCGGTGACGATGGCCAGCCGGGCGTCCTGCTCGATGCGGAAGCTGGTGTCGACCAAGGTGCCATCGACGCGGCCACCCAAGGCGGCCTTGGCCAGGCCCGTGCCGATCGAGGCGGCCACCTCGGCCACCGAGACGGGGCCTTCGAAATCTCGCCGGGAACCGTCCGGCAGCGTGATGTGGATCATGTCTGGAGCTCCAGGAAACAACAAAGCGCGGTCGTGAGCCGCGCTTTGGATGTCGAAAGGGGGGGGTTGCGACAGCGCGACGGCTAGGCCTTCGGAACGAAGGTGAAGGAGGTAGTCCGCGGTGTCATAACCATGATGCCTTTCCCGTCCTTGTTGGTTTCGGATGGCCACAGTTTAGCCGACCGCGCCCGCTTCAGGGCAGGGGTTCGGCCTCGACAGGACGCCCGCCAGAGACCGCCTGCGCGAATTCGTCCGCAAGACGCTGGCTTTCGGCCAGGGCGCGGCGCCAGTCGCGCTGGCGCCGCGGATGGTCCTGGCCGTAGGTCTTGAAGTCCGACCGATCGGGCAGCTTGCCCCCGGGCAGGCTGCGCAGCCACTCCGCACGTGGCGCCAGGAGGACGAGGTTGCTCAGGGCCGGGGTCGCGCGGTGGCGGCCCTTCCAGGCCTTGTCGAGCCAGCCCGGCACCACCTGGCTCAGGAAGTGCGGATACAGTGCCAGGCCCTCGGCCATGCCGGCATACGGCAAGTGCAGGTGGTAGTCGGTGATGCCACCGTCCCAATACGTGCCGGCCGGCCCGCCAGGCAGGTCGGCCACCGCGTCCAGCACGAAGGGGATGCTGCAGCTGGCCAGCACGGCGGGCGCCAGGTTGCCCACGCTGAGCGCCACCTGGCGCGTTCGGAAGTCATGCAGGGCGAACGGCAAGGGCTCGCGCGGGTCGCTGAACACCACGCGTTCGATGCACGCGCCCAGCGCCCGCCGGTGCACGGCGTTGGCGGCGAAGGCGGCCGCCCAGCCCAGCGGCATGCCCAGGCGACCGGGACGGTGCAGCGGCCCGCGGCCGCGGCTGGTGAAGACATGCAGCCTGAATCGAGGGTGGCTCAGCACCTCGGCCGCACGCGATCCAAGCCGGCTCTCGATCCCGGAGCGGAACACCCGGCTCACGGTGGCCGGCGTGGGCATGCGGCCGCCCTCTTGCGGGTAGCTCTGGGTGATGTAGTCCTCGGCCAGCAGGGCCAGGCCGGCATCGGGGTCGGGCAGGCAGGCCACGGCCATGCGCCAGGCGCCGATGGAGGCCCCCAGCAGGTGCACCGTCTGCGTGGACTGTGGCAGCCAGTGGCCGAAGAGGTAGCGGTCCAGGGGGAGCAGCGCCAAGCCCTTGGGCCCGCCCGCCGCAGCGGGGATGGCGCGCACGTCGCCGGGCCTCAGGCCGCGCTCGCGCAGGTGCACCAAGGCCCGCGGGCCGGCCAGGATGCGCAGTGCTTTCAAGGGCGCTGACCGTTCGTGCGGCAAAGGCCAGACGCCCGCGGGCGCTCAGCGGCGCCCGGACAGCTTGGCGAAGGCCGCGGCCATGGCGCCCTGCCCCGTCGGTTCGGCGGCACGCGGGCGCTGCTCTTGCCGGGCGGGCGGCTTGAAGCGGTTGTCGCCACCGGCGCCCCCGGCCTTGCCCGGCGCGGTCCCCACCGGTGCCTCCAGCTTCATCGTCAGCGAAATGCGCTTGCGCGCCAGGTCGACCTCCACCACGCGCACCTTCACCACCTGCCCGGTCTTGACCACCTCGCGCGCATCGCCCACGAACTTGTGGCTCATCTGGCTGACGTGCACCAGCCCGTCCTGGTGCACGCCCAGGTCGACGAAGGCGCCGAACTGCGCCACGTTGCTCACGGTGCCCTCCAGCACCATGCCGGGCTGCAGGTCCTTCAGGTCGTTGACGCCTTCGGCAAAACGCGCCACCTTGAAGTCCGGGCGCGGGTCGCGGCCGGGCTTTTCCAGCTCGGCCAGGATGTCCTTGACGGTGATCACGCCGAAGCGCTCGTCGGCAAAGGCTTCCGGGCGCAGGGAGCGAAGCAGCTCGCTGCGGCCCAGCAGTTCGTGCACGGGCCGTCCGATGGTGGCCAGCATCTTCTCTACCAGCGGGTAGGTCTCGGGGTGCACGCCCGTCAGGTCCAGGGGGTCCTCGCCATCGCGGATGCGCAGGAAGCCGGCGGCCTGCTCGAAGGTGCGCGGGCCCAGGCCCGAAACCTCCATCAGCTGGCGACGGCTGCGAAAGGCGCCGTGCGCGTCGCGCCAACGCACGATGCTGGCCGCCACCGCGCCCGACAGGCCCGACACCCGCGCCAACAGCGGCGCCGAGGCGGTGTTCAGGTCCACGCCCACCGCGTTCACGCAGTCCTCCACCACGGCGTCCAGGGTGCGGGCCAGGCCGCTCTGGTTCACGTCGTGCTGGTACTGGCCCACGCCGATGCTCTTGGGGTCGATCTTCACCAGTTCGGCCAGCGGGTCCTGCAGGCGCCGGGCGATGCTCACCGCGCCGCGCAGGCTGACGTCCAGGTCCGGCAGCTCCTTGCTGGCGAACTCGCTGGCCGAGTAGACCGAAGCGCCGGCCTCGCTCACCACCACCTTGTCCAGCCGCAGGTCGGGTGCGGCCTGCGCGATGCGCTTGATCAGGTCGCCGGCCAGCTTGTCGGTCTCGCGGCTGGCCGTGCCGTTGCCGATGGCGATCAGGTTCACGCCGTGCGTGGCCACCAGATGGCCCAGCGCATGCAATGAGCCCTCCCAGTCGCAGCGCGGTTCGTGCGGGTACACGGTGTGGGTGGCCAGCACCTTGCCGGTGTCGCTGACCACCGCCACCTTCACGCCCGTGCGGATGCCCGGGTCCAGGCCCATCACCACGCGCTTGCCGGCAGGCGCGGCGAGCAGCAGGTCGCGCAGGTTGTCGGCAAAGACCTTGATGGCCACGGCTTCGGCGGCCTCGCGCAGGCGGCTGAACAGGTCGCGCTCCAGGCTCAGGCTGAGCTTGACCTTCCAGGTCCATGCCACGGTCTTGCGGATCAGCTCATCCGCCGGACGCCGGGCATGCCGCCAACCCAGGTGGCTGGCGATGCGTCCCTCGGCCAGCGAGATCACCGGGCCGGCTGCCGGCGTTGCGGCGGCAGGCGGCTCCTCCAGCACCAGCTTGGCGTCCAGCCACTCCAGCGAACGGCCGCGAAAGACCGCCAGCGCGCGGTGGCTGGGCACGTTGCGGATGGGCTCGGCGTAGTCGAAGTAGTCGCGAAACTTGGCGGCGTCCGGGTGGATCCCGTCCTTGCCGTCGACCAGCTTGCTCTGAAGCAGACCTTCGGTCCAGAGCCATTCGCGCAACTTGCCGATGAGGGCTGCGTCTTCCGCCCAGCGTTCCGAGAGCAGGTCGCGCACGCCGTCCAGCACCGCCGGCACATCGGCAAAGCCGGCTTCAGGGTTCAGGAAGCTGGCGGCTTCGGCGCCCGGGTCGAGCCCGGCGTCGGCGAACAGCCGGTCGGCCAGCGGCTCGAGCCCCGCCTCGCGGGCGATGGCGCCCTTGGTGCGGCGCTTGACCTTGTAAGGAAGGTAAAGGTCTTCGAGTTCCTGCTTGGTGGGCGCCGTCTCGATCGCGGCACGCAGGGCAGGCGTGAGCTTGCCTTGCTCCTCGATGGTGGCCAGAACCACGCCGCGTCGTTCTTCCAGCTCGCGCAGGTAGACCAGGCGGGATTCGGTCTCGCGAAGCTGGATGTCGTCCAGGCCGTCGGTGGCCTCCTTGCGGTAGCGGGCGATGAAGGGAACCGAGGATCCGCCGTCAAGCAGTTCGACGGCGGTCTGGATCTGGGTCGGCCGAACGTTGAGTTCGGCGGCAATCTGCAGAACGATCTTGTCCAAGATGAAGGCGGTGCATGTCGCCCCGAGCCGTGGGGAGCGCGAGTCTAGCCGCTGGCCGCCGCCCCGAGGTGGCTGCGGCACCACGCCGCCGCGCCCTGCCCGGCCCAGCGCCCGGTGCTCAGGCAGGCGGTGAGCAGGTAGCCGCCCGTCGGGGCTTCCCAGTCGAGCATCTCGCCGGCGCAGAAGACGCCTGGCCGGCTACGCAGCATGCCTTGCCCGTCCAGCGACTCCAGCCGCACGCCGCCCGCCGTGCTGATGGCCTCGGCGATGGGCCGGGGCGCCTTCAGGTGCAGCGGCAGGGCCTTGATCAGCTGAGCGAAGCGCGCCGGGTCGGCCTGTACGTCCTTGGGTACGAATTCCCACAGCAGCCCGGCCTTGGCGCCATCGAGCTTCAAGCGCGCCTTCAGGTGGGTGGCCAGAGACCGGGGGCCGCGCGGGTGAGCCAGCTCGCGCTGCACCCAGTCCAGCGGGCGGGCCGGCAGCAGATCCAGCACCAGCGTGGCGCTGCCTTCTGCCGCGATGCGCTCGCGCAGCAGGGCCGAGGCGGCGTAGACCAGGCTGCCTTCGATGCCGCCGGCCGTGACCACGCATTCGCCCACCTGGCGCCAATCGCCTACCGTGGCTGCGACCGACTTGAGCGGCGCGCCCGCATGGCGCTGGCTGAAATGCGCGCTGAAGTCGATGTCGAAGCCGCAATTGGCAGGGCGCAGCGGCGCCACGTCAGCGCCCACGCCCCGCAACGCGGGCACCCACGCGCCGTCGGACCCCAGCTGCGGCCAGCTTGCGCCGCCCAGCGCCAGCACCGTGGCCGCGGGGCGCGAGACCAGCTCGCCGTGGGGGCTGTCGAAGCGCAAGCCATCAGCGCCCTCGAACCCTCGCCAGCGGTGCCGCATGTGCAGGCGCACGCCCTGCCCCCGCAGGCGGTGCAGCCAGGCGCGCAGCAGCGGCGCAGCCTTCAGGTCGACGGGAAACACGCGCCCGGAGCTCCCCACGAAAGTGGCAATGCCCAGGGCAGCCGCCCAGTCGCGCAAGTGCTGGGCGCCGAAAGCCTCGAGCCGCGGCCGCAAGGCCTCGGCGCGCTCCGCATACCGGGGGATGAAGGCCGCTTCCGGCTCGCCATGGGTCAGGTTCAAGCCACCGATGCCCGCCAGCAACAGCTTGCGCCCCACGGACGGCATCGCGTCGTACAGATCGACCGCGAGTCCGGCTTCGGCCAGAACCTCGGCCGCCATCAAACCGGCGGGCCCACCCCCAATCACCGCGACACTGTGCATGCAGGCACTGTACGGCAGTGGCTGTGAGATCCTGCGCCGCCAACCGACCCACGCAGACCACCGGCTCTGGAGCGATTGCCCATGCGTACCCCGAAAGGCCTTGCGGCCCGTTTGCTTGACACTTTGCAAGGCCCCCTTGGACGCAGGCTGCTCCGGGCCCTGGTGGCCGCGGCCGCCCCCTGGGCCGGCGTGGCCCTGGCGGCCACCGGCAGCGATGCCGGCATGGCCTGCAGGGCCCAGTCGACGGCCACCGCACCCACGGTGGTGGAGCTCTACACCTCCGAGGGTTGCAGTTCATGCCCGCCGGCCGACCGCTGGCTGTCCACCCTCAAGGGCCGGCCCGACATCCTGCCCCTGGCGTTCCACGTGAACTACTGGGATCGCCTGGGATGGACCGACCGCTTCGCCACTCCCGAGGCCACGGCGCGCCAGTACGAACTGGCCCACCAGGCCGGCGAGAGCGGGGTGTACACGCCGCAAGTGATCGTCGACGGGCAGGACTGGCGTTCATGGCCGCGCCTGCCCAAGCCGGTGGGCACGGCAGCCGCCGTGGCCGTGACGCTGGTGCGCGAAGGGGGGCTGGTCACGGCCCAGGTGGCGGCGGCCACGGGTTCGGCGGCCCGGCTCTCGGGCTACTGGGCGGTGCTGGAGGACAACCACGAGAGCAAGGTCCGAGCGGGCGAAAACGCCGGCGAGACCTTGCGTCATGACCATGTGGTGCGCCTGTACAAGCCCGTGGCCGCCTGGCCCGCAGGCCAGGGCACGCGGGCGCAGTTGTCGGTTTCGCCGGGCGTGCCGCAAAACCCGCGGCAAGTGGTGTTCGTCGTCACCGACCCGGCCACCGCCAGGCCGCTGCAAGCCGTGTCCCTGGGCTGCTAGGCCTTGCCGGTCTCGCCCCTCAACGCAGCGCGCAGGCCTTGCCCGATCTCGGGTTTGGCCGCGAAGGGGTCGGTCGGGTTGCGCCCCATCACCACGTCTTCCATGCGCACCTGCACGCTGGCCAGGCTCTTGGGGTGGCTGTAGATGTAGAAGCGGTCATGGTCCAGGGCGTCGAAGACGAACTGCGCCACCTCGGCGGCCGTCACGCGGCCCTTGGTCACGGCCTGGTCGCTCATGGCCTGCGCGATGAGCTGGCTACGGGTGGGCGCGGCCGCCTGCTTGAACTCCGCAGGCCGGTTGCGCTCGCTCTGGTGGATGCCGGTGGGCACGAAGAACGGGCACAGCACGTGGGCATGGACCTGCCCGGTGACCAGGGCCAGGTCCTGGTAGAGCGTTTCGCTCATCGAGACCACCGCGTGCTTGCTGACGTTGTACACGCCCATGTTGGGCGCGTTGAGCAGGCCGGCCATGCTGGCGGTGTTGACGATGTGGCCCTGGTAGGCGGGATCGGCCTGGGCGGCCGCCAGCATCAGCGGCGTGAAGATGCGCACGCCATGCGCCACGCCCATCAGGTTCACGCCGATCACCCACTCCCAATCCTTGAGCGTGTGCTCCCAGATCAGCCCGCCGGCACCCACCCCTGCATTGTTGAAGACGAAGGTGGGGGCGCCGAAGCGGGCCATGGTGGCCGCGGCCAGCGCTTCCACCTCGTCCGACTTGGACACGTCCAGCCGGAAGGGCAGCACGGCCGCGCCCAGGTCGGCGATCTCGGCAGCCGCGCGGTCCAGTGCCTCTTGCTGGACATCGGCCATGACCACGTTCATGCCACGCCGGGCGGCGATGCGGCTGGCTTCCAGGCCGAAACCCGATGCCGCGCCGGTGATGACGGCCGTGCCGCCGGTGGTGGGGGTGCTCATGTCTGTTCCTGCCTGATCTGATAGCCGGCGCGCGGGAAGTGCACGTGCACGGTGCCTGCGCGTTCATCGGTGCGGCGCAGCACGGCCTCGTGGTGGGACAGGCCCACCAGCACGCCGGCCACGGGGTCGGTGCCGTAGTCGGTGGCGCAAAGGGTCACGGCCTGGCCGGCTTCGAAGCCGAGGCCCTCCTGTACCGCCGTGGCCACGGGCGTGCCCGCGGCGGCCATGGCCAAGGCGTCGGCGCTGGACAAGGGCTGCGGCGTGCCGTGGCCCATGGCCAGCATGCGGTCGGTCCAGGCCGCCAGGCGCGCATGGGGCTGCAGGATGTCAGCCACGGGCCCGCCCCGCCGCACGTACCAGAGGCAGTGGGCGATGGAGAAGTCGGCGATGCTGGCGGCCGTGCCCAAGAAGTAAGGACGTCCGTCGGCCAGCTGGGCCTCGAGGTCGGCCAGGTAGCCCGTGAGCGCGGCCGTGGCGTCGGGCACGGTCTGGCGCCGCATGGTGGCCGTGAAAGGCGCACGGTCGGCCGCAAAGGCCTTCAGCACCTCGGGCGGCACGCCCTTGAAGACCTGCGCCACGCCGGCCGGCTGCATGGTGTAGGGGATGACGGTCCAGAACAGCGTGCTGTCGGCCCACTGGGCCAGCACCGGCGCCAGCGGTGCGCCGTGGGGAAACAGCGAGGGTGTCGGCGCGCGCTGCTCGATCAGGCGGGCAATGAGCGCGGTGTCGCAGTACACGTCGGCACCCACCTGGGCGATGGGTGTCTTGCGGTATCCGCCCGTCAATGCGATGACGTCCGGCTTGGGCATGATCACCGGGATCTTGACGGACAGCCAGGCCAGGCCCTTGAAGCCGAAGATCAGCCGCAGCTTCTCGGAGAAGGGCGAGCCGTCGTAGTGGTGCAGGATCAGGGGTTGCATGCTCAGCTCCTCAGCATCGGCACATGGGGTATGCCGTCATCGATGTAGGTGGGCCCGCTGCGGGCGAAGCCGAAGCTTTCGTAAAAGCGCTCCAGCCGCTCCTGGGCGCTGATCTGGATGCCCAGCCCGGGCCACCGGGCCTCGCAGCCGGCGACGCCTTCCTTCATGAGGGTCCGGCCCAGGCCGGTGCCGCGGGTCTCCAGTGAGGTGATCACCCGGCCAATGGACGGTTGCGGATACTTCACCCCGGGGAGGCACACGCGCAGATAGGCCTGCAGAACGCCGTCCGCATCGCGGCCCAGCAGGTGCACCGATTCACGGTCGGCGCCATCCGGATCCAGGAAAGGGCCTTGCTCCAGGATGAAGACACGGCAACGCAGCGCCAGGGCGTCGTACAGGTGGTCGACGCCCAGCTCGTGGAATCGAAACCAGTTCCAGTTCAAATGAGCTTCACCAGTTGCTTGCCGAAGTTCCTGCCCTTGAGCAGCCCCAGGAAGGCCTCGGGCGCGGCCGCGATGCCTTGCGCCACACTCTCGCGGTAGGTGAGCTTGCCGCTGGCCACGGCGCCGCCCAGTTCCTTCAGGGCCTGCGGCCACAGCGCCATGTGCTCGCTGACGATGAAACCCTGCAGCTTCAGGCGCTGGGTGAGCAGCAGCCGGGCGTTGGACAAAACCAGCGGCTCGCCGTCGTAGCCCGAGATCATGCCGCACAAGGCCACGCGGCCGAAGGCGTTCATGCGCGAGACCACCACGTCCAGGATCAGCCCGCCCACGTTCTCGAAGTTGCCGTCCACGCCGTTTGGCGCGGCCTGGTCCAGCGCGGCCGCCAGCGACTTGAAATCGCGGTGAGCCTTGTAGTCGATGCAGGCGTCGAAGCCCAGCTCGTTCACCACGTAGGCGCACTTGTCGGCGCCCCCGGCGATGCCCACCGCTCGGCAGCCCGCGGCCTTGGCCAGCTGGCCCACTGCGCTGCCCACCGCGCCGCTGGCCGCGCTGACCACGATGGTCTCGCCGGCCTTGGGGGCGATGATGTGGTTCAGGCCCACCCAGGCCGTGACCCCGGGCATGCCCACCGCACCCAGGTAGGCCGACAGCGGCACCTGGGTGGCGTCGACCTTGCGCATGCTGCCAGGCACGCGGGCGTCGACGACGACCATTTCCTGCCAGCCGCCCATGCCCACGACGGTATCGCCGCTGCGGTACCCCTCGTGCTTCGAATCGACCACCTCGCCCACGGTGCCGCCCACCATCACGGCATCGATGGCCTGGGGCGCGGCGTAGCTCTTGGCGTCGTTCATGCGCATGCGCATGTAGGGGTCCAGGCTGAGGTAGTGGTTGCGCACCAGCACCTGGCCCTCTTGCAGCGCCGGCACCGGCACCGATTCAAGGCGGAAGTTGTCGACCGAGGCGGCAGCGCCGGGACGGGAAGCAAGGACGATACGTTGGTTGATCATGGAGTGGTGTCCGGTTCGGGTGATTCGGCTTCGGGCTGCGGCGGCACGGCATGCTGCAGCGGCTTGAGATGGCGGCCCGTGGTGGGCAGCGCACGCAGGTACTTGAAGGTGCCCGTGGCGTGGGCGCACAGCTGGTCGTGCTCGTCGATGATGCGCGCCTCGCAGAAGGCCAGCGTCATCGTGCGGTGCAGCAGCTTGCCCTGCGCGCGCAGCCGGCCTTCGGCGGCCCGCACGAAGCTGGTTTTCATCTCGATGGTGGCAATGCCCGGCTGGCCGTGCGTCTCGGACGGGCGGGTGCTGCGCGCCGCGTGCGCCATGGCCACGTCCAGCAGCGTCATCACCACGCCGCCGTGCGCCACGCGCCAGCTGTTCAGGTGCTTGTCGGACAGGTCCATGCGCAGTTCGGCCTGGCCGTCGCCGAAGCCCCAGAGCTCGAAGCCCAGTTCCTCGACGAAGGGGATGTTCAGCGGAAAGGGCTGCTTCTC
Source organism: uncultured beta proteobacterium (assembly GCA_903822435.1). Classification (GTDB taxonomy): domain Bacteria; phylum Pseudomonadota; class Gammaproteobacteria; order Burkholderiales; family Burkholderiaceae_C; genus Rubrivivax. Next base: position 18,129 of record CAIJPE010000357.1, read on the forward strand.
GAGCTTCATCCGCCGTGCACCGAGGAGACGCCGCCGTCCACCGCCAGGATCTGGCCGGTGATGTGCTTGCCGGCCGCGCTGGCAAAGAGAAGGGCGGCGCCCTTGAGGTCGTCGTCGTCGCCGATGCGCTTGAGCGGCGCGCCGGCCGCCAGCTTGTCGACGCCCAGTTCCTGCAGCACCCCGCGGGTCATCTTGCTTGGGAAGAAGCCCGGTGCCACGGCATTCACGTTGATGCCGTAAACGCCCCATTCGGCGGCCAGCGTGCGGGTGAAATTGACCACCGCACCCTTGCTCGTGCCGTAGGCGATGAACTTCACATCCATCGAGCCGCCCAGGCCGGCGATGGACGCCACGTTGATGATGCGCCCGTGCCTGTTCGGGATCATGCTGGCCTTGGCCACGGCCTGGGCATAGAGGAACAGGCTGCGGATGTTCAGGTTCATCACCTTGTCCCATGCGGCCAGCGGGTAGTCCTCGGCCGGCGCGCCCCAGGTCGCACCGGCGTTGTTGATCAGGATGTCAATACGGCCCAGGCGCTTCATGGCCTCGGCCGCCACGGGACCGACCTGCTCCGGGTCGGCCGCATCGGCGGCGATCCAGGTGGCGTCGATGCCCCGCGCCACCAAGTGCGCTGCGGCTTCTTCCAGGTCGGCGGCCTTGCGCGAGGTCAGCACGATGCGCGCGCCGGCATCGCCCAGGGCCTCGGCCATCTGCAGGCCCAGGCCGCGAGAGCCGCCGGTGACCAGGGCCGTCTGGCCCGTCAGGTCGAAGAGTCGTTGGATGCGAGTGCCCATGGGGGTCTCCGGTTGGTGGTGTTCAAGCCTTGCGCCGTGAGCGGACCCACAGCAGCAGCACGCCGATGGCAGCGGCCAGGCCGCCGCCGATGAGCAGGGTGGAGCCGAAAGCAGCATCGGTCCGGCGCACGAACACGCCCAAGCTGCCAACCAGCATGCCGCCGTAGATCAGCACCCACACGGCCTTGTCGATGAAGGCGTTGCTCATGCAGGTTGCTCCGCAGCGCTTCGAACAACCCGCGACGCAGGAAGCGCGGGCCTCAAACCAAGCTTCCCGCCGCGGAACCGGCTCTGCCGGGCCGCAGGCGGACGGCCCCCTCGGGGGGTAGCGAACGCCAGCGAGCTCGGGGGCTTCATCTAGTACCAGGCGTCGCGCATGTCGCGCGGCAGCGCTTCACGACGGGCCACCACGCCCAGCCAGGCGTCGATGCGCGGCAGCTCGTAAGCGTAGAAGTAGCGCATGGCGGCCAATTTGCCGTGGGCCAGGTCGGTCATGGGCTCACCGGGCCTTGCCGCGGCCACCAGGGCCACGTCCAGCCACAGCCAGGCCAGGACCACGTGGCCGAAGGCCTGAAGGTAGGGCGTGGCGTTGGCCAGCGCCTCTTCGGGCACGCCGGTGGACCAGGCCGAACGCGTGGCCGCACCCAGTTGCTGCAGCGCCGCGGCCAGGGCCTGCGCCGGCTCGGCCAGGCCACCCACATGGCCGGCACGCTCGAGGGTGGCATTGATGCGCGTGGCCAGCAGCTTCAGGCCCGAACCGCCGTTCATCACCACCTTGCGGCCCAGCAGGTCCAGCCCCTGGATGCCGTGGGTCCCTTCGTGGATCATGTTCAGGCGGTTGTCGCGCCAGTACTGTTCGACCATGAAGTCGCGCGTGTAGCCGTAGCCGCCGTGCACCTGGATGGCCAGCGAATTGGCTTCCAGGCACCACTCGCTGGGCCAGCTCTTCGCGATGGGCGTGAGCACTTCCAGCAGCGTGCCGGCCTCCTGGGCGGCGGCTTCGTCGCCGGTGTGCAGTTCGTCCACCAGGCGGGCGCAGTACAACTCAAGGGCCAGGCCGCCTTCGACATAGGCCTTCTGCGCCAGCAGCATGCGCTTGACGTCGGCGTGCTCGATGATGGGCACCTGCGCTTGCGTGGCATCCTTGCCGCCCCCCGTCACGGGGCGGCCCTGCGGGCGCTGGCGGGCGTAGTCCAGGCTGGCCTCGTAGCCGGCATAGCCCAGCATGACCGCGCCCAGGCCCACGCCGATGCGGGCCTCGTTCATCATGTGGAACATGCAGCGCAGGCCCTCGCCCGGGCGACCCACGAGGTAGCCCACGGCACCCGCCTGGCCGCGCACCGGGAACTTGCCTTCACCGAAGTTCAGCAGCGTGTTGGTGGTGCCGCGATAGCCCAGCTTGTGGTTCAGGCCCGCCAGGGCCACGTCGTTGCGTTCGCCGGTCAGCCGGCCCTGCGTGTCCACGAGGTGCTTGGGCACGATGAACAGGGAAATGCCCCGGGTGCCCGGCACGGGCTTGCCGTCGGCGCCGGGAATCTTGGCCAGCACCAGGTGCACGATGTTCTCGGTCAGCTCGTGCTCGCCGCCCGAGATCCACATCTTGTTGCCGCGCAGCCGGTAGCGCGGGCCCAGCGGGTCGGCCTGGAAGTCATCGCCATCGGGCAGGGCCCGCGTGGCCACGTCGCTCAGCGATGAACCGGCCTGCGGCTCGCTCAGGCACATTGTGCCGAACCAGCGGCCGGCAAACTCGTTCTTCGCGAAGACTTCGCGCTGCACCGGCGTGCCATGGGCCATCAGCAGGCTGGCGTTGCCGCTGGTGAGCATGGCGTAGCCGCCCATGGCCACGCTGGCCTTGCTGAAGAAGGCGTTGGCCGCCATCTCGATCACGCAGGGCAGCTGCATGCCGCCCATGTCGTAGTCCTGGGCCGCGGCCAGCATGCCCGAATCGACATAGGCGGCCATCGCATCGTGCGTGGCTTGCGGCAGGTGCACGCGCTGGCCGTCGAAGTGCGGCTCCTGCGTGTCCGACAAGCGGTTGAAGGGCGCGAACTTGTCCTTGGCAATGCGCTCACAGGTGTCCAGCACCTGCGTGAAGGTCTCGGCCGAGTGGTCGGCGAAGCGTGGCCGATCGAGCAGCGACGAGACGCGCAGCCAATCGTGGAGAAAGTAGTCCAGGGTGTGTCGCATGGAATGGCTCGTCAGGATCGTTGGGGCACCAGCGCCATCGTCGCCGAGGCCTTCATCACCAGGGTGCGCTGCCCCCCGGCTTCGGCGTGGACTTCGGCTTCCACGAAGCTCAGCATGCGGCCGGGCTTGAGCACGGTGGCTTCGCAGACCAGCCGCTCGCCCTGTCCCGGCCGCAGCAGGCTGGTCTTGAGCTCGGCGGTGAGTACCCAGAAGCCGGCCGGGGCCAGGGTCTGGGCCGCAGCGCCCATGGTGTGGTCGGCCATCGCGGCCATCACCCCGGCATGCACGTGCCCGGTGTGCTGGGTGTGCCGCTGGGCGAGCAGCAGTTGGGTCGTGACGCTGCCGTCGGAGACGGCCACAGGCTCCACGCCCAGGTCGACCATGTAGGGGGAAAGCTTGAAGAAGCCTTTGACGGTGCCGAGATCGAAGCCCATGGTCGAAGCGCTGCTCAGAGCCCGAAGTGCGCCAGGGCGGCATGGGCAATGGGCGTGCCCCACTCTTGCACGAAGTGGCCACCCTCGGACACCTCCATCGGGGGCGGGCAACCGCGGATCTGGCTGCGCAGCAGGGTCATGGCCTCGGGGCCGAGCACAGGGTCTTGCATGCCCACGGCCATGAAGCTCTCGCCGTCCCACTGCTCGCGCCAGAAGACCGCGGCCGTGCGGCCGATGGCGGCACCGGGGGCGTGCTCGCCATCGGGCACGAGGTTCGGGAAAGCGCGCAGCGCCGCCTTGTAGCGGGCATCGGGAAACGGCGCGTCGTAGGCGGCAGCTTCAGCCGGCGGCAGGTCGCGCTTGCCCCGGGTGAACAGCTTGCCCACGGCCAGGTCGGGCTGCGCATTCGAATACGCGCGCCACTGGCGGAAGCCTTCGGTCAAGGTGCCGGTGGCCAGTGCCGTGTTCATCACCAGCAGGCGCGTGAAGCGCTCGGGCATGGCCATTGGGAGGGTCAGGCCGAAGATGCCGCCCCAGTCCTGGCACACCAGCAGGATGTTGCGCAGGTCCAGCCGCTCGATGAAGGCGATGAGGCTTTCGCGGTGGAACTCGAAGCTGTGCTCGCCTTCGGATGCCGGCTTGTCGGACCGCCCGAAGCCGAAGAGGTCGGGCGCCACCACCCGCAGGCCGGCCGCGGTGAACACCGGGATCATGTGGCGATACAGGTAGCCCCAGCTTGGGTTGCCATGCAGGCACAGCGCCGTGACGGCCGCGTCCTTCGAGCCCTCGTCGACGTGGTGCATGCGCGCCCCGTCGAGCTCGAGGTAGCGCGGCGCAAACGGCCAGCCGGGCAGGCTGGCGAAGCGGATGTCGTCGGTGCGGAGCAGGTCCATCGGTGCGGTCCCGGAAGGCAGCCGGGCCGGTGCGGCCGGGTCAGAGGACTTCGAAGACGCCCGCGGCACCCATGCCGCCGCCGATGCACATCGTCACCACCACCCGCTTGGCACCGCGGCGCTTGCCCTCGATCAGGGCGTGGCCGGTCAGGCGCTGGCCGCTGACGCCGTAGGGGTGGCCCACCGCGATGGCGCCGCCGTTGACGTTCAGTCGGTCCATCGGGATGCCCAGCGTGTCGGCGCAATACAGCACCTGCACAGCAAAGGCCTCGTTGAGTTCCCACAGGTCGATGTCGGCCACCGTCAGGCCCAGGCGCTTGAGCACCTTGGGCACGGCGAAGACCGGGCCGATGCCCATCTCGTCGGGTTCGCAGCCGGCCACGGCAAAGCCCAGGAAGCGGCCCAGGGGCTTCAAGCCCTTGCGCTCGGCCACCGTCTCGTCCATGAGCACGCAGGCGCCGCCGCCATCGCTGAACTGGCTGGCATTGCCGGCCGAGATCACGCCGCCGGGCAGGGCCGGGCGGATGCCGCAGATGCCCTCGTAGGTGGTGCCCGGGCGGATGCCTTCATCGTTGGCGATGGTGACTTCCTTGCTGCGCAGGCCCATCACCGCATCGGCCACGCCGGCGATGACTGTGATGGGGGCGATCTCGTCCTTGAACAGGCCCGCTTCCAGCGCGGCCGCCGCCTTCTGCTGGCTGCCCGCGCCATAGTGGTCCATGCGCTCGCGCGAGATGTTGTAGCGCTTGGCCACCTGCTCGGCCGTCTGCAGCATGTTCCAGTAGATCTCGGGCTTGTGGTCCTTCAGCCAGGGGTCGTGCAGCATGTGGGTGTTGGTCTCCTGCTGGACGCAGGAGATGCTTTCCACACCGCCGCCGATGAAGATCTCGCCTTCGCCGGCGATGATGCGCTGGGCCGCCATGGCGATGGTCTGCAGGCCGCTGCTGCAGAAGCGGTTGACGGTCATGCCGCTGGTGGTGATGGGCAGGCCGGCGCGCAGGGCGATCTGGCGCGCGATGTTGGCGCCGGTGGCGCCCTCGGGCGTGGCGCAGCCCATGATGACGTCGTCGACTTCACCCGGCTCGATGCCGGCGCGCTCCACGGCGGCCTTCACCGCGTGGCCGCCCAGCGTGGCACCGTGGGTCATGTTGAAGGCGCCCTTCCAGCTCTTGGCCAGGGGCGTGCGGGCGGTGGAAACGATCACGGCACGGGTCATGGTGTGGGTCCCTTCAGCGGTTGAGTGGGGAGTCGGAAGACGGGGTCGGGTTCAGGTGAAGGACTTGCCTTCGGCGGCCAGGCGGGCCAGCCGCGGCGCCGGCTGCCAGAACGTGGCGTCGTCGTGCGGGTTGGCTGCGAACTGCTTCATCGTGTGCACCACGTTGTACAGGCCCTTCTGGTCGGCATAGCACATGGGTCCGCCACGGAACAGCGGGAACCCGTAGCCCGTGAGGTAGACCATGTCGATGTCGCTGGCCTTGCTGGCGATGCCCTCTTCCAGGATCTTGGCGCCTTCGTTGACCAGCGCGTAGACCAGGCGGTGCACGATCTCTTCGTCGCTGATCTTGCGCGGCTTCATGCCGATCTCGGTGCGGTACTTGGCGATCATCTCCACCACCACAGGCGAGGGAATGGCGTCACGCTTGCCCGGCTTGTAGTCGTACCAGCCGGCGCCGGTCTTCTGGCCGTAGCGGCCCATTTCGCACAGCAGGTCGGCGGTCTTGCTGTAGCGCATGCCGGGCTTGTCGATATAGCGGCGCTTGCGGATGGCCCAGCCGATGTCATTGCCGGCCAGGTCGCCCATGCGGAACGGGCCCATGGCCATGCCCCACTTCTCCATCGCCTTGTCGACCTGCTCGGGGGTGGCGCCTTCTTCCAGCAGGAAGCCGGCCTGGCGGCTGTACTGCTCGATCATGCGGTTACCGATGAAGCCGTCGCACACGCCCGAGACCACCGAGGTCTTCTTGATCTTCTTGCCCATGGCCATCACGGTGGCCAGCACGTCCTTGGAGGTCTTGGCACCGCGCACCACTTCCAGCAGCTTCATCACATTGGCGGGGCTGAAGAAGTGGGTGCCGATGACGTCCTGAGGGCGCTTGGTGAAGGCGGCGATGGCGTTCACGTCCAGCGTGCTGGTGTTGCTGGCCAGGATGGCGCCGGGCTTCATCACCTCGTCCAGCGTCCTGAAGACCTTCTCCTTGACGCCCATTTCCTCGAACACGGCCTCGATCACCATGTCGGCCTGCGCCACGTCGGCGTAGTTCAGCGTGGTGGTCAACAGCGCCATGCGGGCATCCAGCTTGTCCTGCTTGAGCTTGCCCTTCTTGACCTGCGCCTCGTAATTCTTGCGGATGGTGGCCACGCCGCGGTCCAGCGCGTCCTGCTTCATCTCCAGCATGGTCACGGGGATGCCGGCGTTCAGGAAGTTCATGGCGATGCCGCCGCCCATGGTGCCGGCGCCGATCACGGCCACGGCCTTGATGGGGCGCTGCGGGGTGTCTTCGGGCACATCGGGGATCTTGCTCGCGGCACGTTCGCCGAAGAAGGCGTGGCGCAGGGCCTTGCACTCGGGCGTGAACATCAGCGCGGTGAAGATCTCGCGCTCGAAGGCCATGCCGTCGTCGAACTTGCGCTTGAGCGCGCCTTCCACGGCGTCCACGCACTTCAGCGGCGCGGGGAAGTTCTTCGACATCGCCTTGACGGTGTTGCGGACAAAGCCGAAGTAGGCGTCCGGGCTGGGGTGCGACAGCTTCATGTCGCGCACCCGCGGGTGCGGGCCACCCTTGGCGCCCACCTCTTCGGCCAGGGCCAGGGCGCCGGCCAACAGGTCGCCGTCGATGATCTTGTCGAACAGCTTCTGGCCCGGCAGGCCGGCCAGGACCTCGCTCTTGACCGGCTCGCCGCTCACGATCATGTTCAGCGCGGTCTCAACGCCCAGCACGCGAGGCAGGCGCTGCGTGTCGCCGGCACCCGGGATCAGGCCGATCTTCACCTCGGGCAACGCCACCTGCGTGCCGGGCGAGGCCACGCGGTAGTGCGCGCCCAGGGCGAGCTCCAGCCCGCCGCCCATGGCCACGCTGTGCACCGCGGCCACCACGGGCTTGGGCGAATCGTCCAGCATCTTGATCAGGGTGAGCAGGTTGGGCTCGGCCACAGACTTGGGGCTGCCGAATTCCTTGATGTCCGCACCGCCCGAAAACGCCTTGCCGGCGCCGGTCAGCACGATGGCCGTGACGGCCGGATCGGCCACCGCGCGGTCGATGCCGGTGGCGATGCCCACGCGGGTGTCGTAGCCCAGGCCGTTGACCGGCGGGTTGTCGAGCGTGATCACGGCAACGTGGCCGCGGACTTCGTACAGGGCACCCATGGCGTCTCCTTCAGGCGGGGAAAAGATCGGGGGATGAGTCGGGCCGGCGAAGACCGGCGGGAGAGAAATAGAACGACCGTTCGATTCTAGGCGGCGGCGAACTTCTGTCGATGTCCCAGGCGTGACAACAGCTCAGGCGCAGGCGCCTTCAGACCTCCAGCCACTCCTTGCGAATGTAGGCGTTGGCACGCAATTCGGTTGGAGTGCCCTCGAAGACGATCTGGCCATGGCCCATGACCAGGCAGCGCTCGGAGACCTCCAGCGCGATGGTGAGCTTCTGCTCCACCAGCAGCACGGCCAGGCCACGGCGCCTGAGCTCGCGCAGGTACTCGGCCACCAGTTCGACGATCTTGGGCGCCAGACCCTCGGTGGGCTCGTCGATCATGATGAGTTCGGGGTCGCCCATCAGCGTGCGGCACAGCGTGAGCATCTGCTGCTCGCCGCCCGAGAGCACGCCGGCTTCGGTGTGCTGCCGCTCGCGCAACCGCGGAAACAGCGTGTACATGTCTTCGAAGCCCCAGCGCGGCTTCTTCGCTCCGTTCTTCTGGCCCAGCATCAGGTTCTGGTGCACGGTGAGGCTGGGGAAGATGTCGCGGTTCTCGGGCACGTAGCCGATGCCGGCGTGGGCGATCTCGAAGGCCTTGCGGCCCAGCAGTTCCTGGCCCTGCCACTGGACGGAGCCCGCACCGTCGACCAGGCCCATGATGGTCTTGACGGTGGTGGAGCGCCCGGAACCGTTGCGCCCGAGCAGGGCCACGATCTCGCCGGGGCGCACCTCGAAATTGACACCATGCAGCACATGGCTCTTGCCGTAGAAGGCGTTGACGTCGGTGAGTTTGAGCATGTTCAGTGGCCTTGCCCGGCTTCAGCCGCCTGCTGCTCGGCCAGCACGGAACCCAGGTAGGCTTCCTTGACGCGCTCGTTGGCGCGGACCTTTTCGGGCGTGTCGAAGGCGATGACCTCGCCGTACACGAGCACGGCGATCTTGTCGGCCAGGCCGAAGACCACGCCCATGTCGTGCTCCACGGTCAACAGCGTCTTGCCCACGGTGATCTCGCGGATCAGGCCGATGAAGCGCGCCGTCTCGCTGCGGCTCATGCCGGCGGTGGGCTCGTCCAGCAGCACCACGCTGGCGCCGCCGGCGATGGTGATGCCGATCTCCAGCGCGCGCTGCTCGGCGTAGGTGAGATTCATGGCCAGGGCATCGCGGCGGCGCTCGAGCTTGATCATGGCCAGCACCTCCTCGGCCCGCTCGTTGGCGTCGCGCGCGCCGGCCAGGAACTTCCAGAAGGCGTACTTGTAGCCCAGGCTCCACAGCACCGCGCAGCGCAGGTTCTCGAAGACCGAGAGCCGGTTGAACAGGTTGCTGACCTGGAAGCTGCGCGCCAGGCCCCTGCGGCTGATCTCGTACGGCGGCAGGCCGTCGATGCGTTGCCCGTTGAGCAGGATCTCGCCCTGCGTGGCGCCGAAGCGGCCGCTGATGAGGTTGAAGAGCGTGCTCTTGCCCGCGCCGTTGGGCCCGATGATGGCCACCCGCTCACCCGGCGCCACCGAGAGGTTGGCCCCACGGATGATCTCGGTCTTGCCGAAGGACTTGCGCAGGTCCTTGAGTTCGAGTGCCGGCGTCATGCTGCGGACTCCTGGGCACGGATGGCCGCTTCGATCTCGCCCTGCACGTCGCCCCAGCGTTTGGCAAAGCGGCCGCGGACCCACAGGAAGAGCACGCCGCCCACCAGCGCGAGCACCAGCGAACCGATCCAGCTGGTGGCGGCCTTGGCATCCAGCGACACGCCCATGAACTTCATCACCGGGCCCAGGGCCTCGTTGAGCTGCAGGTGGTAGACCATCTCGATCATGGCCGACACGCCCGCGAAGCACAGCCCTCCGCTGGCCAGCAGCGCCGCGTAGCTGCCCAGCACGCCCTTGAGCTTGCCGAACTTGGCCACGCGCAGGTTCATCATGATCAAGCTGGCGATGCCGCCCGGGGCGTACATCACCATCAGCAGGAAGATCAACCCGAGGTAGAGCAGCCAGGCCTTGGTGAACTCGCTGAGCAGCACGAAAGCCACCACCATCAGCACCGCGCCGATGATCGGCCCGAAGAAGAATGTGGCCCCGCCCAGGAAGGTGAACAGCAGGTAGGCGCCCGAGCGTGCAGCACCCACCACCTCGGCCGTGGCGATCTCGAAGTTCAGGGCGTACATGCCGCCGGCCACGCCCGCGAAGAAGCCGGCGATGACGAACGAGTAGTAGCGCACCCGTTGGGTGTTGTAGCCCGTGAATTCGACCCGCTCGGGGTTGTCGCGCACGGCATTGAGCATGCGGCCCAGCGGTGTGCGCGTGAACGCATACATGCCGGCCGTGCACACCAGCGTGTAGATGGCCAGCAGGTAGTACACCTGCACCTGCGGCCCGAAGGTGATGCCCATCACCGGCTTTCCGACCACCCGGTTGGCTTCCACCCCGGCTTCTCCGCCGAAGAACTCGGGCACCATCAGCGACATGGCGAAGACCAGTTCGCCGATGCCCAGCGTGATCATCGAGAACGTGGTGCCCGCCTTTTTCGTGGTGACGAAGCCCAGCAGCACGGCGAACCCGAGGCCCGCCACGCCCCCCACCAGCGGGATGAGCGACACCGGCACCGGCAACTGGCCGCCGGCCACGGCCTTGAGCGCGTGGATGGACACGAAGCTGCCCAGGCCCGAATACACCGCGTGCCCGAAGCTGAGCATGCCGCCCTGCCCCAGCAGCATGTTGTAGGAGAGGCAGGCCACGATGGCGATGCCCATCTGCGACAGCATGGTCACCGACAGGCTGCTGTTGAAGACCATGGGGGCCACCAGCATCAGCACGACGGCCAGGCCCCAGATGATGAAGTCGCGCGGGCCCATGGCCCCGTATCGACGCGTGATGTCGTTCATGTGGGAGTGCTTCAGCCTTCGCGCGTACCCATCAGGCCCTTCGGCCGGAAGATGAGGATGAGCACGAGGAACAGATACGGGAGGATGGGCGCGACCTGGGCCAGCGTCAGCTTCATCAGCGAATGGCCCGAGGCGCCGGCCGACAGGGTGATGCCCATCGACGTCAGCGCGCTGAAGACCGAGTAGTCCAGCGCCACGGCGAAGGTCTGCAGCACGCCGATGAGCAGCGAGGCCACGAAGGCCCCGGCCAAAGAGCCCATGCCACCCACCACCACCACCACGAAGATCACCGACCCCACGGTGGCGGCCATGGCAGGTTCGGTGACGAAGGTGCTGCCGCCGATCACTCCGGCCAGGCCCGCGAGGCCGGCGCCCGCGCCGAACACCAGCATGAACACGCGCGGCACGTTGTGGCCCAGGGCCTCGACCATCTCGGGGTGCGTGAGGGCACTCTGGATGACCAGCCCGATGCGGGTACGGGTGAGCATGAGCCACAGCGCCACCAGCATCACCAACGCGATCAGCATCATGAACCCCCGCGTGGCCGGGAACGGCGAGCACACGATGCGCACGGCCGCGTCGGCGCTGGAGCACAGGGCCTGGGGCACCGCACCCCAATGCACGCTGAGGCCCTGGATGGATGAATTGAGCAGCGTGAACAAGGGCCCGCGAAGTGCCGCGGGCGGCTGGAATTCGACCGCCGTGCGGCCCCAGATCAGCTGCACCAGCTCCAGCATGACGTAGCTCAGCCCGAAGGTGATGAGCAGTTCAGGTACGTGGCCGAACTTGTGGACGCGCCGCAGGCAGTACTTCTCGAAGCCGGCGCCCAGCAAGGCCACCACCAGCGGGGCCACCACCAGGGCTGGCCAGAAGCCGACCACCCGGGCCACGGTGTAGGCCACGTAGGCGCCCACCATGTAGAAGCTGGCGTGGGCGAAGTTCAGGACGCCCATCATGCTGAAGATCAGCGTCAGGCCCGAACTCAGCATGAACAGCAACAGCCCGTAGCTCAGGCCGTTGAGCATCGAGATCGTGAAAAACTCCATCGTGGGCCGTTCTGTCCAGTGAGGTCGCGGACGATACGCGAAAGGTGATCAAGAACAAGGCCCGCCGGGTGCGACCCCGGCGGGCCCTGTCTCAGGCTGACGATGGTGCCTGTGCGCTCAGGGAGCGGGACGGGTCATCTGGCAGCTGGTGGGCGTGCTGGACACGTACGGCTCGTAGGTGGCCACGGGCGCCTGGGTCATGCCCGTGTTCTCAGGGGAATACGGGAACTTGGCATCGGCCTTCTGCCACACCGTGATGTACA
>CAIJPE010000358.1 GCA_903822435.1 uncultured beta proteobacterium
CTGCGCCGCTCTCCGACGACCCGAAAAGTACCGGATAGGCGTTCGAGAGGGAGAAGGCTGAGGCCGCCTTGAGGTGAAGGCCCAACTCTGCAATAGCTGGATACCTATACTCATTCAGATCAGCGAGAAGATCGACGAGCTTTGTATCCCATTCCTCCACGTCGCCCGCCATGGAGCTAAAGTGAGTGAGGAATATGTACGATATGTAGATTCAGAAGTTCAGAAGAGAGTCAGCACCTCCATCGCGCGATGCATCGCGCCGGGACTGTTACGTTCCCGGCCCACGGATATCGATCCTTCCATTGGAAAGCTTAGGCGCCATGGTGATGTATTATATGACGATGAATCAAATACGATCTTAGACTTATGACAGATCTAGAACGTTGGACTAGATAACTCCCCGTCGACGAGTACTCGCACAGCCTCCCCGTCGAAGAGGACCTCCCGCATGTAAGAGTCCGCGAGCTCCTGGCCGAAGCTGGCCGCCAGCACCCTGGAAGGACGTGTCGTTCAACTACGCCTCGACCGACTCTTCGGACTACACCGTGCAGCCCTCCGTGGCCTGATCAGGAGCAACCGCCATGATGACCAACCCCACCGGCCGCATCACCCAGGGCCAGTTCAGCTTCCTGCCCGACTTGAGTGACGCCGAGATCGCGATGCAGATCGAATACGGCCTCCGGAAGGGCTACGCCTGGAGCGTGGAGTACACCGACGACCCGCACCCGCGCAACACCTACTGGGAGATGTACGGCATGCCCATGTTCGACCTGAAGGACGCCGCCGGCGTGCTGATGGAGCTCAACGCCTGCCGCAAGACCTTTGCCCAGCACTACATCCGGCTGATGGCCTTCAACTCCGAGCGCGGCATCGAAAGCATCGTGATGAGCTTCATCGTCAACCGGCCTTCGAAGGAGCCCGGCTTCGGACTGGTGCGGCAGGAAGTGAACGGGCGCAGCCTGCACTACACGGTGCACAGCTACGCGACCGACAAGCCCGAATCCGAGCGCTACGCGGGCTGACGGACGTGAACCAGCCGCTCTATGCCATACCTGGTGCGCTGCCGGCCGCTGCGCCCGCCGTGTCGACGCCGCCTGCGGCCACCGCGGCCCGCACCGTCAACGAGGTGCTGGCACAGACGCAGGTTCTGGCCGTGGTGGAAGAGCTCGAGCGCGACCTGGTGGGCCTGGCGCCGGTGAAGCAGCGCATCCGCGACATCGCCGCGCTGCTGGTCATCGACCGGTTGCGCGGCAACCTGGGCCTGCCCACGCAGGGCGGCCCCAGCCTGCACATGTGCTTCACGGGCAATCCGGGCACCGGCAAGACCACGGTGGCCATGCGCATGGCGCAGATCCTCCACCGGCTCGGCTATTCGCGCAAAGGCCACCTGGTGGCCGTCACGCGCGACGACCTGGTGGGCCAGTACATCGGCCACACCGCGCCCAAGACCAAGGAAGTGCTGAAGAAGGCCATGGGCGGCGTGCTCTTCATCGACGAGGCCTACTACCTCTACCGCCCCGAGAACGAGCGCGACTACGGGCAGGAGGCCATCGAGATCCTCCTGCAGGTGATGGAGAACCAGCGCGACGACCTGGTGGTGATCCTGGCCGGCTACAAGGACCGCATGGACACCTTCTTCAAGAGCAACCCGGGCATGAGCTCGCGCATCGCCCACCACATCGATTTCCCGGACTACGCGCAGGCCGAGTTGCTGCAGATCGGCGAGCGCATGCTGGGTGGCATGAACTACCGCTTCGGCGTTGGCACGCGCGAGGTCTTCGAGCGCTACCTGGCCCGGCGTCTCGAGCAGCCGCACTTTGCCAATGCGCGCAGCGTGCGCAACGCGCTGGACCGCGCCCGCCTGCGCCAGGCCAGCCGGCTGTTTGCCGACGGGGACCGCGTGCTGACGCCGGATGACCTGACCACGCTGGCGCCGCAGGACCTGCTGGCCAGCCGCGTTTTCGGGGCATCCGACGCCGCCTGAGAATCAAGACCAAGACCACCGGGAGAGGCCATGCCCTTGTCCAACCGAAGGACCCTGACGCAGTACCTCATCGAACAGCGCCGCCGGTTTCCCGGCGCCAGCGGCGAGCTGAACGCGCTGATCCTGGACGTCTCGATCGCCTGCAAGGCCATCGCCCGCTCGGTGGCCTTCGGTGCGCTGGGCGACCCCAGCACGCGGCACCTGGCCGCCCAGGGCGGCGACACCAACGTGCAGGGTGAGGTGCAGAAGCCCCTGGACGTGGTGAGCAATGAATTTTTCGTGCGCACCACCGAGTGGAGCGGCAACCTCGCCGGCCAGGCATCCGAAGAGATGGACGTGGTGCGGCAGATCCCGTCGGGTTACCCGCGCGGCAAGTACCTGCTGGTGTTCGACCCGCTGGACGGCTCCAGCAACATCGACGTCAATGTTTCGGTGGGCAGCATCTTCTCCATCCTGCGCCTGCCCGGGCACGAGCAGAACCCGGGCCGCGACGTGACCGAGGCCGACTTCCTGCAACCCGGCACGCGGCAGGTGGCGGCCGGCTATGCCATCTACGGCCCCAGCACGATGCTGGTGCTGACCGTGGGCGACGGGGTGGCGGGCTTCACCCTGGACCCCAACCTGGGCGAGTTCAAGCTCACCCACCCCAGCATCCGGGTGCCGGCAGACACGCAGGAGTTCGCCATCAACAGTTCCAACAGCCGCTTCTGGGAGCCTCCGGTCAAGCGCTATGTGGACGAGTGCCTGGCCGGCAAGACGGGGCCCCGCGGCAAGGACTTCAACATGCGCTGGATCGCCAGCATGGTGGCCGAGGCGCACCGCATCCTGATGCGCGGCGGCGTGTTCATGTACCCGCGCGACACCAAGGACCCGGCCAAGCCCGGCCGCCTGCGATTGCTGTACGAGGCCAATCCGGTGGGCTTCATCATGGAGCAGGCGGGCGGCCGCGCCAGCACCGGCCGCCAGCCGGTGCTGGGCGTCAAGCCGAGCGAGCTGCACCAGCGCATCGGGCTGGTCTTCGGGTCCAAGAACGAAGTCGAGCGCATCGAGCGCTACCACGCCGAACCCGCCTCGCGCGACAGCGGCAACCCGCTGTTCGGCGAGCGCAGCCTGTTCAGAGACTAGAAGAGCCCCGCCATGTCAGAACGCCACCCTATCATCGCCATCACCGGTTCGTCCGGCGCGGGCACGTCGTCGGTCACCCGCACCTTCGAGAACATCTTCCGCCGCGAAGGCGTCAAGGCCGCAGTGGTCGAAGGCGACAGCTTCCACCGCTACGACCGCTCCGAGATGCGCGCCCGGCAGGCCGACGCCGAGAAGGCCGGCAACAAGAACTTCAGCCACTTCGGCCCCGAGAACAACCTGTTCCCCGAGCTCGAGCAGCTGTTTCGCAGCTACGCCGAGAACGGCACGGGCAAGCGCCGCAAGTACCTGCACGACCCGGTGGAGGCCAAGCCCTACGGGCAGGATCCCGGCACCTTCACGGCCTGGGAAGACGTGCCGCCCGACACCGAGATGCTGTTCTACGAAGGCCTGCACGGCGCGGTGGTGACGCCCGAGGTGGACGTGGCGCGCTATCCCGACCTGTTGATCGGCGTGGTGCCGGTGATCAACCTGGAGTGGATCCAGAAGCTCTGGCGCGACAAGCATGTGCGCGGCTATTCGGCCGAGGCCGTGACCGACACCATTCTGCGCCGCATGCCTGACTACGTGAACTACATCTGTCCGCAGTTCACGCACACCCACGTCAACTTCCAGCGCGTGCCCTGCGTGGACACCAGCAACCCCTTCATGGCGCGCGACATCCCGGCCCCCGACGAGAGCATGGTGGTGATCCGCTTTGCCAAGCCCAAGGGCATCGACTTCGCCTACCTGCTGACAATGATCGATGGCAGCTTCATGTCGCGTGCCAACACCGTGGTGGTGCCGGGCGGCAAGATGGAGCTGGCCATGCAGCTGATCTTCACACCCTTCATCTGGCGCATGATGGAGCGGCGCCAACGCGCCCTGGGAGCCCTCTGATGACGTCAGATTCCACCGAGCGCGTGTTGCGCGGCAGCGCCGGCGCCTCCGAACCGCGCGCCAACGCACTGCGCGCCCTGGCCATGGACGCGGTGCAGCAGGCCAACTCCGGCCACCCCGGCGCGCCCATGGGCATGGCCGAGATGGCCGTGGCCTTGTGGTGCGGCGCGCTGCGCCACGACCCGGCCCAGCCGCACTGGCCCGACCGCGACCGCTTCGTGCTGAGCAACGGGCATGCCTCGATGCTCCTGTACGGCCTGCTGCATCTCAGCGGCTACGACCTTCCCCTGGACGAACTCAAGCACTTCCGCCAGCTGCACAGCAAGACCCCGGGCCACCCCGAGGTGGGCCTGACACCCGGCGTGGAAACCACCACCGGCCCGCTGGGCCAGGGCCTGGCCAATGCGGTGGGTTTTGCGCTGGCCGAGAAGATGCTGGGCGCCGAGTTCAACCGCCCGGGCCACACGCTGGTGGACCACCACACCTACGTCTTCCTGGGTGATGGCTGCCTGATGGAAGGCATCAGCCACGAGGTGTGCTCGCTGGCCGGCGTATGGGGCCTGGGCAAGCTCGTCGCGCTGTACGACGACAACGGCATCAGCATCGACGGGCCGGTGCAGGGCTGGTTCCGCGACGACACCCCGGGTCGCTTTGCCGCCTACGGTTGGAACGTCATCGGGCCCATCGATGGCCATGACGTGACCGAGGTCCAGGCGGCCATCGAGCAGGCCCGCAGCGGCGGTGCCAAGCCCACGCTGATCGTTTGCCGCACCACCATCGGACAAGGCTCGCCCGGCCGTGCCGGCACGGCCAAGGCCCACGGCGAGCCGCTGGGCGCCGAGGAAATCGCCAGGACGCGGGCTGCCATCGGCTGGCCCTACCCGCCTTTCGAGGTGCCCGAGGAGATCCGCGCGCAGTGGGATGCGCGCCCGCGCGGCGCCGCGCGCCAGGCCGAATGGCAGGCCCGGCTGGCCGCCTACGCGGCGGTGCATCCCGAGCTGGCGGATGAGTTCCAGCGGCGCATCGCCGGCTCGCTCCCGGTGGACTGGGATCACATCCGGCACCAGGTGCTGGCCGAGTTCGGCCATTCCGGCGAGACGCTGGCCAGCCGCAAGGCGTCGCAGAAGGTGCTGGCCCTGCTGGCCCCGCGCGTGCCCGAGATGCTGGGCGGCAGCGCCGATCTCACCGGTTCGAACCTGACCGACTTTCCGGGCGCCGGCCCGCGCCACATCAGCTATGGGGTGCGCGAGTTCGGCATGGCCGCCATCATGAACGGCGTGGCCCTGCACGGTGGCTTCATGCCCTACGGCGGCACCTTCCTGACTTTCAGCGACTACAGCCGCAACGCCATCCGCATGGCCGCACTCATGAAGCAGCGGCTGGTGCACGTCTTCACCCACGACAGCATCGGCCTGGGCGAAGACGGCCCCACGCACCAGCCGGTGGAGCATGCGGCCAGCCTGCGGCTCATTCCCAACCTGGACGTCTGGCGCCCGGGCGACGCGGCCGAAACTGCCCAGGCCTGGCTGCACGCCCTGGAGCAGGGCGACAGGCCCAGCGCGCTGCTGCTCTCGCGGCAGAACCTGCCCCCGCAGCCGCGAACGGCCGATCAGGTGCGCGACATCCGGCGCGGCGGCTATGTGCTGAGCGACCGCGCCGGGGCGCGTGCCGCCATCCTGGCCACCGGCTCCGAGCTGTCCCTGGCCATGGACGCCCAGCGCCTGCTGGACGAACGGGGCACCCCGGTGCGGGTGGTCTCCATCCCGTCCAGCAGCGTCTTCGACCGCCAGGACAAGGCCTGGCGCGACCAGGTCCTGGGGACCGGCCTGCTGCGCGTGGGCGTGGAAGCCGGGGTCACGCGCTGGTGGGGCCAATACGGCTGCAGCGCGGCTCTGGGCATCGATACCTTCGGCGAGTCCGCGCCGGCGGGTGCGCTCTTCAAGCACTTCGGCATCACCGCCCAGGCCCTGGCCGAGCTTGTGGATGCCCAGTTGCCCAGCTGATCGACGGCCATGCCAGCGCTCCTGCGCGCCCTGATCTGGGACGTCGATGGCACCGTGGCCGAGACCGAGCGAGACGGGCACCGGGTGGCCTTCAACCTGGCCTTCGAAGCGCACGGCCTGCCCTGGCACTGGGGCGTTGACGAGTACGGCGCCCTGCTGGCCGTGGCAGGCGGGCGCGAGCGGCTGATTCACTACATGGAACAGCAGGCCAGTGCGTTGGCGTCCGTGCCGAAAGAGCCGTCGCAACGGGATGCGCTGGCCCGGCAACTGCACCTCGCCAAGAACGCGCACTACGGCGCCCTGGTCGCCCGGGGCTGCATCGCGTTGCGGCCCGGCGTGCAGCGCCTGATGGAAGAGGCCCGGCGTGCCGGCCTGGCGCAGGCCGTGGCCACCACCACCAGCCGCAGCAACGTGGAGGCCTTGTTTGCCAGCCTGTTCGGCGCCGACTGGGAGCGTGCCTTTGCGGCGGTGGTCTGCGCCGAGGATGCGCCGCTGAAGAAGCCGCATCCGCAGGTCTACGAACGGGCCCTGCAGCGCCTGGGCCTGCGGCCTGAAGAGGCGTTCGCGATCGAGGACTCGCCCAACGGCCTGCAGGCTGCGCGCGCCGCCGGCATTGCCTGCGGCATCACCCGCGGCGCCTACTTCCGCGGCGCGGAATTCCCGGGTGCGGCCTGGGTCCGTGACGACTTGCCAGTGCCCCCTGCGGTGGCGCTGGCGGTCAGCGGCGCGTGGGCAGGCCCGCGGGCCGATTGAAGCAGCCCCGGTTCAAGCCCTGGGTCTTCTCAACGCACGCCCTTG
Source organism: uncultured beta proteobacterium (assembly GCA_903822435.1). GTDB lineage: Bacteria > Pseudomonadota > Gammaproteobacteria > Burkholderiales > Burkholderiaceae_C > Rubrivivax. The sequence goes on from CAIJPE010000358.1 coordinate 6,808, forward strand.
TAGCGGCTGTAGCCGCCCAGGTCGCGCTCTCTGGGCGCCAGCACGAGCGTCGAGCGAGATGGCACCGTGACAGTCACGAAGCCGGACCCGATCGTCGTCACCGGCGCGGCGCCAGCGGGTGCCAGCAGGTCGACGAGCGGCGTGCCGTCCATCAGAAAGGCATTGGCCACGAGCACTCGCTCCGTCACCGGGGTGGGGGTCGGGTTGGCGAACACGAGCACGGTCTCCAGCGCCCGGTCGGTGTGACGCTCGAAGGCCAGCAGGCGATCGGACTCGACGAGGCGGAAGTCTCCGACCCGCAGAGCGCGGTTTGCGTTGTGCAAGGCGACCAGCCGGCGGGTCCATTGCAGGTCGAGGTTGTCTTCGCGCACCAGGTCCCAGCGCATCGGGCCGCGGTTCTCGGGGTCGGGTCCCCCCGTCATGCCGAGCTCTACGCCGTAGTAGAGGTTGGGCGCGCCCGGCAACGTGAACTGCAGGACCTGCGCCAGCCTGCGCTGCTCGGCGTCGGGCAACTGGCTGGCCAGGCGAGGGATGTCGTGGTTGTCGATGACGATCCATGACCGGAGCATTCCCTCGATGCCCGAGTCACGTGCGATGCGGTCGATCATCCGGGCTGCGCGGGCCGGCTCGATCTGGCCGTCGATCGCACCCAGGAGCACGTGGCGCAGGTTGAAACCCATTACCCCGTCCAGCGCGGGCAGCCACTCCGAGGGGTAGTTGGCAATCTCGCCGACGACGAGCGAGCCCGGCTTCTCCGCGTGAGCGGCTGCCGTCAGCGCCGCCAGCTTGCTCGGGCCGAGCTCGAAGGCGGTGTCCAGTCGCCACCCGTCCGCACCCTGGCGCAGCCAGCCGCGCACCACGGAATCGCGCCCGCCCCACAGGTCGCGCTGGACTGCCGGGTTCTCGAGGTTCAGCTCGGGCAGGTTCTGAAAGCCGGTCCATACGCGTGCGCCGCCGGCGTATTGCGGCCCGATGGCAAACCAGTCGCGCCAAGGGCTTCCCGGATTCGTGAAGGCGTCCTGGAAGCGCGGCGCGTGCCGGCCCATGTGATTGAACACACCGTCCAGCACGAGCTTCATGCCGGATGCGTGCACCGCCTCCGCCAGCCGGCGAAAGTCAGCAGCGGTTCCGTATTCGGGCGAGATCTGCCGGTAGTCCAGCGCGTCGTACTTGTGGTTGGTGTACGCCAGATGAATCGGGTTCAGGTACAGGACGTTCGCCCCGAGCGACTTCACGTAGGCAATCTGCGTGGCGGCACTGCGCAGGTCGCCCCCCCAGAAGTCCAGCTCTGCGCTGTTGAGCTTCTGTTCTTCGAGGTACACGCCAGGGCGCGGCACGTCGGCCCAGGGATGCAGCACTTTCGGGGCCGGGTACAGACCGCGCTTGGCCTCGAGATCGGCAGAAGGCGCGAAGCGGTCGATGATGATCTGGTAGACCACCGCGCCGTTTCTCCAGTCCTGGGCGCGTCGGTCGTAGCGGCTGGGGGCGTCGGCAGCCGCTGACGCTGCGAAGGCGAGGCTGGAGGCCAGCAGCGCGCAGGCCCTCAGGGGCGAGGAAACGACGCTCTGCAGCGACCGGGTTTTGCAGTCAGGCATAGGGGCTCCTGGGTGTGCGTCGAGCTGCGCGTTGCCTGGGCCTGTTCGAAGACTGTCGGTGGCAGCGTCGACGCCACGGACTGTAGTGCGGGTGCCGACGTCGCCAAACCGCGCAGTCAGCCACCTCACCTTTCGCGCGCCGCCCCCGCCCCGTCGACGAAGCGCTGCACGAACACCAGATCCAGCCAGCGCCCGAACTTGTGGCCGACCATCTGCGGAGTCCGCACGCCGGCGGCTGCCCGAAACCCGGCGGCGACGCGGATTACCCGGCGGTGGCAAGATCCCGGTATCTGCAACCCTCGCCGTCCATCATGCCCACCACCGCCCCCCTGCACGCCACCCTGGGCCTCGCGCTCGCCCTCTGCGCCGCGGCCGCGATGGCCCCGGCCTCGGCCCAGACCCCCGCGCCGGCGCCAGCCGCTGCGCCCGCCGCGTCCTGCCCCGCCTTGCTCAACCAGACCTTCCCGCGCCTGCAGGACGAGAAGCCGCAGTCGCTGTGCCAGTACAGCGGCAAGGTGGTGCTGGTGGTCAACACGGCCAGCTATTGCGGCTTCACGCCGCAGTACGAGGGCCTGGAGGCGCTGTACGCCAAGTACGCCGGCCAGGGCCTGGTGGTGCTGGGCTTCCCGTCCAACGACTTCGGCCAGCAGGAGCCTGGCCAGGCCAAGGACATCGCCGATTTTTGCTACAACACCTACGGCGTGAAGTTCCCGATGTTCAGCAAGAGCACGGTGGTGGGCAAGGAAGCCAACCCGCTGTTTGTCTCGCTGACCAAGGCCACGGGCAAGGCCCCGGGCTGGAACTTCCACAAGTACCTGGTGGACCGTCAGGGCAACCCGGTGGCCAGCTTCAACAGCAACGTCACGCCCACCAGCAGCCAGTTGGTGGCCAGCATCGAGAAGGCGCTGGCCCAGAAGTAGGCATCCCGCGGCGGCGTGGCGGCCGGCCCGCTCACTTCAACGATTCGATGAGGTCGGTGTACTGCTGCATGGCCTCGTCGGTGCCCAAGCCCTTCACGCCGGCCCAGGCGTCGAATTTGGCGCGGCCCACCAGGTCGCCGAAGCCGGGGCGCTTGCCTTCGACGTCGCCCTCGGTCGCCTGCTTGTACAGGGCGTAGATTTTCAGGAGCGTCATGTTGTCGGGCTTCTCCGGCAGCTGCTTGCTGTCGGCCACAGCGGCCAGGAATGCGGCTTTCAGGTCGGACATGGAGGTTCCTCGATCGCGAACCGGCGCCCGCCAGGGCTGCCGTCCGTGGGTGTAAGTCTGAGCTTGACGGGGCCCATCTTAGCCAGCATCGTGCTCGGCGCCCGCGATCCGAATGCCCAGGAGAAACCCGATGCCCAGAGCCGCAGAACGCATGTCACGCGTGGACACGGCGTGGCTGCGCATGGACAACGACGTCAACCTGATGATGATCGTCGGCGTCTGGATGCTCACGCCGGCCATCACCCTGCAGGCCCTGCGCGAACGCATTGGCGACAAGCTGCTGCGCTACCCGCGATTCCACCAGAAGGCGGTGCAGGGGGCCATCGGCGCCGAATGGGTCGAGGACGATGCCTTCGACCTCGAGGCCCACGTGGTGCCCGCCCTGCTGCAACCGCGGCCGGGCGAAAGCGAGCGCCACGCGCTGCAGCGCCTGTGCGGCGAACTGGCCATGCAGCCGCTGGACCCCGGCCGCCCGCTGTGGCAGTTTCACCTGATCGACGGCTACCAGGGCGGCAGCGCGATGATCGCCCGCGTGCACCATTGCATCGGAGACGGCATCGCGCTGATCTCGGTGATGTTGTCCATCACCGACGGCGGCGGCAACCCGCCCGAGCGCGAGGTCCCCGATGACACCCCGGACAGCGACTGGCTGCAGGATGCCGTGGTCAAGCCCCTGGCCGTCCTGGCCATCAAGGCCATCAAGCTCTCGGGCAGCGGTGCGTCCAAGGCGCTGGACGCGGTGGACGACCCCCTGCAGCGCCTGCTGGGCTCGGTGGGCCTGGCGCGCACGGGCCTGAAGGTGGCTCGCGACGCCGCGGCGCTGGCCACATTGGCCGACGATTCGCCCACCCTGCTCAAGGGCCGGCCCGCAGGCCGAAAGGTGGTGGCCTGGAGCGAGCCGATGCCGCTCGACCCCGTCAAGACCATCGGCAAGGCCCTGGGCTGCACGGTCAACGACGTGCTGCTGGCCTGCGTGGCCGGTGCCATGGGCCACTACCTGCAGGACCGCGGCGACGATCCGGCCGGCAAGAGCATCCGCGCCATGGTGCCGGTCAATCTGAGGCCGCTGGAAGAGGCGTGGCAGCTGGGCAACCGCTTCGGGCTGGCGCCACTGGTGCTGCCCATCGGCATCGACCACCCCCTGCAGCGCCTCTTTGCCGTGCGCCAGGGCATGGCCGAACTCAAGGAAAGCTACCAGCCGCTGCTGGCCTTCGCGGTGCTTTCGGCCAGCGGGCTGTTCATCCAGTCGGTGCAGGACGCTGTGCTGGGCCTGTTCGCCAAGAAGGCCACGGCCGTGATGACCAACGTGCCCGGCCCGGCCGTGCCGCTCAAGCTGTGCGGCGCCACGCTGCGGCAGAACATGTTCTGGGTGCGGGCCTCGGGCGACATCGGCGTGGGTGTGTCCATCCTCAGCTATGGCGGCGGCGTGCAGTTCGGCTTGATCACCGACGAGGCCCTGTGCCCCGACCCGCAGTCCATGATCGACCTCTTCGAGCCCGAATTCGAGAAGCTGCTGCTGCTCACGCTGATGCTGCCCTGGCCGGGTCAAGCCGACGCCTGACCCACCCCGCCCGCCCGTCAAACCATTCACCGAGGGAGTCCCCGCATGACCGTGACCGTTGCCATCGACCTGGGCTATGAATTCGAAGTCAAGTCGCCGTACAAGGACGTCTTCGACGTGCTGTCGGACGTTCCCGCCTCGGCCAGCTTCTTCCCCAAGGTCGACAAGCTGACCGACCTGGGCGGCAACACCTACCGCTGGGAGATGCAAAAGGTTGGCACCGCGCAGGTCAACCTTCAGACCGTGTACGCCAGCAAGTACGCGTCCAACCGCGCCAAGGGCACGGTGGTGTGGACCCCCGTGCCCGGCGAAGGCAACGCGCTGGTGGGCGGCAACTGGAAGATCACCGACAAGAAGAAGACCACCGCGCTGGAGTTCAAGGTGCAGGGCACCGTCGACGTGCCGCTGCCCGGCCTGATGAAGATGGTGGTCGCGCCGGTGGTCAAGAGCGAGTTCGAAGGGCTGGTCGAGAAGTACATCGACAACCTGATCCAGCACTTCGGCGGCGAGGCCTGACAATCCGGGCTCATCACCTTGAGCCCGGACCTTGCCACGATGAGCGCTGACCCCCTGCACACCGTCTCCGATCGCCCTGTCCTCGGCCTGCCGGTCACCCGCCGTTCGGTGGCCCTGGGTGCCGCCGCCGGCCTGCTGGCCGCCGCCGCGCCGGGTCTGGCGCGCGCCGCCACCCCCAAGGACACGCTGGTCGTGGCCATGGCTTTCGACGACATCATCAGCCTGGACCCGGCCGAGGCTTTCGAGATCTCGGCCGGCGAGCTGATGGGCAATTGCTACGAGCGGCTGCTGCGCTTCGACGTCGCCGATCCCTCCAGGCTGGTGCCCGACGTGGCCAAGAGCTGGGCGGTCTCGGCCGACGGCAAGACCTACACCTTCGAGCTCAAGCCGGGCCTGAAGTTCGCCAGTGGCAACCCGCTCGCGGCCGAGGACGTGGCCTTCTCGCTGCAGCGCGCCGTGATCCTGGACAAGCAGCCGGCCTTCATCCTCACCCAGTTCGGTCTGGGCAAGGACAACGTCAAGGACAAGGTCAAGGCCACGGGTCCGCTGACCCTCACGCTGGAGACCGACAAGGCCTACGCCCCCACGCTGGTCTACAACTGCCTGACGGCCAACGTGGCCAGCGTGGTCGACAAGAAGCTGGTGCTGGCCAACGAGGCGGCCGGCGACCTGGGCTACGGCTGGCTGAAGACCCATTACGCAGGTTCGGGCCCGATGAAGATCCGCGAGTGGCGCGCCAACGAAATCGTCACCCTGGAGCGCAACGACAATTTCGGCGGGCCCAAGAGCAAGCCGGCGCGTGTGATCTACCGGCACATCAAGGAATCGGCCTCGCAGCGGCTGCAGCTGGAAAAGGGCGATATCGACATCGCGCGCAACCTCACGCCGCAGGACCTGGAAGCACTGGCTGGCAACAAGGACATCAAGACCACGGCCACGCCCAAGGGCTCGGTCTACTACTTCAGCCTGAACCAGAAGAACCCCATCCTGGCCAAGCCCGAGGTGCGCGAGGCCTTCAAGTGGCTGGTGGATTACGACGCCATCGGCGCCACGCTCATCAAGAACATCGGCGTCGTGCACCAGAGCTTCCTGCCCATCGGCCTCCTGGGCGCCAGCAAGGACAAGCCCTACAAGCTCGACGTGGCCAAGGCCAAGGCGCTGCTGGCCAAGGCGGGGTACCCCAACGGATTCAAGGTGACCATCGACATGCGCAACGTGCAGCCGGTGCAGGGCATCACCGAGGCCATCCAGCAGACCTTGAAGCAGGCCGGCATCGAGCTCGAGATCCTGCCCGGCGACGGCAAGCAGACGCTCACCAAGTACCGTGCCCGCACCCACGACATCTACATCGGCAACTGGGGCTGCGACTACTGGGACCCCCACACCAACGCCGACACCTTCACCCGCAACCCCGACAACAGCGACGACGCCAAGAGCAAGCCGCTGGCCTGGCGCAACGCCTGGGACATCCCCGAGCTGACGAAGAAGTCCGACGCCGCGGCGCTCGAGCGCGACGGCACCAAGCGGGCCAAGATGTACCAGGACATCCAGGCCGAGTTCCGCAAGACCAGCCCCTTCGTGATGCTCTACCAGCAGACCGACGTGGCGGCCTACCGCGCCAACGTCGAGGGCCTGCGCCTGGGGCCGACCTCCGATTCCACGTACCTCTTTGCCGTGAGCAAGCGCTGAGGGCGCGGCGGTGGCCGTGACGCAGGGCCGCGGGGTCCGACGGCTGGCGGCCGTGGGGCGCTTCGTGGTGGTGATGGCGCTGACCTACCTCGGCCTGCTGGGCGTGACCTTCTTCATCGGGCGGGTCATCCCGGTGGACCCGGCGCTGGCCATCGCGGGCGACCGCGCCTCCGAGCAGCAGTTGAAGCAGGTGCGGGCCGACTACGGCCTGGACCGGCCGCTGCCCGAGCAGTTCGCGCGCTACGTGGGCAAGGCGCTGCACGGCGAATTCGGCACCTCGGTGCTCACGGCGAACCCCGTGGCGCAGGACATCCGCACCGCCTTCCCGGCCACGCTGGAACTCGCCACCTGCGGCATCCTGCTGGGCACGGTGCTGGGCGTGCCGCTGGGCGTGTGGGCCGCCGTGCGACAGGGCGGCTGGGTGGACCACGCGGTGCGCGTGCTGGGCCTGGTGGGCTATTCGGTGCCCATCTTCTGGCTCGGGCTGATGGCGCTGGTGCTCTTCTACGCCAAGCTGGGCTGGGTAGGCGGCCCGGGGCGCATCGACGTGGCCTTCGAGTATTCGATCGAGCGCACCACGGGCCTGATGCTGCTGGACGCCGCCCGCGCTGGCGAGTGGGAAGGCTTTCGCAATGCGCTCGGCCACCTCGTGCTGCCCGCGGGGCTGCTGGGTGTGTTCTCGATGGCCTACATCAGCCGCATGACGCGGTCTTTCATGCTCAATGAACTGGGGGCCGAGTACATCGTGGCGGCGCGGGCCAAGGGCGTGTCCGAGGCCCGCGTGATCTGGCGCCACGCGCTGCGCAACGCGCTCGTGCCGCTGGTGACCGTGGTGGCGTTGAGCTATGCCGGGCTGCTGGAGGGTTCGGTGCTGACCGAGACCGTCTTCGCCTGGCCGGGCCTGGGCCTGTACATCACCAATTCGCTGCAGAACGCCGACATGAACGCCGTGCTGGGCGGCACGCTGGTGGTGGGTTCGGTGTTCATTGCCCTGAACCTGCTCAGCGACGTGCTGTACCGGCTGCTGGACCCGCGCACCCGGGACACCCGGGCATGACCGCTCGCATGGATGCCCTGCACGCCTGGCTGATGTCCGACCGCCCGCAGTCGCGGCGGCAGGCCGCACTCGGCCGCGCCTATGCCGGCTGGCGCAGCTTCGCGCGCAACCGGCTGGCCCTGGCCGGGCTGGTGGCGGTGCTGCTGCTGGTGGCCGTGGCGCTGTGCGCACCGGTGCTGGCCCCCTATCCCCCCACCATCGGCGACCTGCGCACCGAGCGCTTGCTGCCCCCTTCGGCCCTGCACTGGGCGGGCACCGACGACCAGGGCCGCGACATCCTCTCTCGCCTGATCTACGGGTCGCGCATCACGCTTCAGGTGGTGGCCCTGGTGGCCGTGCTGGCGGCGCCGCTGGGGCTGCTGGTGGGCACGGTGGCGGGCTATGCCGGTGGCTGGGTCGACGCCGTGCTCATGCGCGTGACCGACATCTTCCTGGCTTTCCCGCGGCTGATCCTGGCCCTGGCCTTCGTGGCAGCGCTCGGTCCGGGCATCGGCAACGGGGTGGTGGCGATTGCCATCACTTCGTGGCCGCCCTATGCCCGCATCGCCCGCGCTGAAACACTCAGCCTGCGTCAGGCCGACTACATCAGCGCCGTTCGGCTGCTGGGGGCCAGCCCTGGCCGCATCGTGCTGCGCCACATCATGCCGCTGTGCCTGAGCAGCGTGATCGTGCGCGTGACGCTGGACATGGCCGGCATCATCCTCACGGCGGCCGGCCTGGGCTTCCTGGGGCTGGGCGCTCAGCCGCCCACGCCCGAGTGGGGCGCCATGATCGCCGGGGGTCGCGCCTATGTGCTCGACCAATGGTGGGTGGCGGCGGCCCCCGGTGCGGCCATCTTCATCGTCAGCCTGGCCTTCAACCTGCTGGGCGACGGGCTGCGCGACGCGCTCGATCCCAAGGCACGGGGCTGAACACCATGGCCGATCTGCTCACCGTCGAGGACCTTCGGGTCGCCTATTCCAACCGCCAGGGCGGCGTGGACGAGGTGGTGCGGGGCCTGAGCTTCCGTCTGGGCCGCGAACGGCTGGGCATCGTGGGCGAATCGGGCTCGGGCAAAAGCCAGACGGGCCGTGCCATCCTGGGCCTGAGCGCACCGGGCGCTCAGGTCGCGGCGAAGCACCTGGTCTTCGACGGCATCGATCTGCTGGGCTGCCCGCCTGCGCAGCGCCGCAGCCTGCGCGGCAGCCGCATCGCCATGATCCTGCAGGACCCCAAGTACGCACTCGACCCCGTGATGGCGCTGGGCGCGCAGATTGCCGAGACCCTTCAGGCCCACAGCCCGATGCCCGCGCGCCAGGCCACGTCCCGCGTGCACGAGGCCTTGGCGTCGGTGGGCATCGACGACCCGGCCCGCGTGGCAAGGCTGTATCCGCACGAGGTCTCCGGCGGCATGGGCCAGCGGGCCATGATCGCCATGATGCTGGTGGCAGGGCCCGAACTGCTGATTGCCGACGAGCCCACTTCGGCGCTGGACGTGACGGTGCAGTTGCAGGTGCTGGGCGTGCTCGACCGCCTGGTGCGCGACCGCGGCATGGGCCTCATCTTCATCTCGCACGACCTGCGACTGGTCTCGTCCTTCTGCGACCGCGTGCTGGTGATGTACGCCGGCCGTGTGGTGGAAGAACTGGCCTCGGCCGACCTGGCTCAGGCCCGCCACCCCTACACCCAGGGCCTGCTGAATTGCCTGCCTCGGCTGGATGCGCCGCGCCACCCGCTGCCCACGCTGGACCGGCGGCCGGAGTGGCGGCTGTGATCGGCCTGAAGGTGGATGCGCTGCGCGTGGTCTACGACGGCTTCGCGGCAGTGGACAGCGTGTCTTTCGAGGTGGCGCCGGGTGAGAGCTTCGGCATCGTGGGCGAGTCGGGCTCGGGCAAGAGCACGGTGCTGCGGGCCGTGTGCGGCCTGGCGCCGCGCACGGCCGGCACGGTCAGCCTGGCCGGGCCGCCCGGCCTGCCGCAACCCGGCACCAAGGCCTTCTGCCGGCAGGTGCAGATGGTCTTCCAGGACCCGTATGGCTCGCTGCATCCGCGGCAGACGGTGGACCGGGCCCTGGCCGAAGCGCTGTCGATCCACGGCGTGGCGGATGCCGAGGCCCGCATCGAGCGCGTGCTGGACGAAGTGGCGCTCGGCCCGGCCTTCAGGTTCCGCTACCCGCACCAGCTCTCGGGCGGCCAGCGGCAGCGCGTGGCCATCGCCCGGGCGCTCATCCTCGAGCCGCAGGTGCTGCTGCTGGACGAGCCCACCTCGGCGCTGGACGCCTCGGTGCAGGCTGAAGTGCTGAACCTGCTGGAAGCTCTGCGGGAGCGGCGCGGCCTGAGTTTCGTCATGGTCAGCCACGACCTGGCCGTGGTCACGCACCTGTGCCAGCGGCTGATGGTGATGCGGCGCGGGCAAGTGGTGGAGCAGCTCGCGGCCAGCGACCTGGCGGCGCGGCGGGTGCAGGCCGCGTACACGCGCAGCCTGATGCAGGCCAGCGCGGGGTTCGTGCGGGGCGCGGCCTGATTCAGGCTGCTTCCAGTTCAGCCGCCAGCCGCAGCAGCATCGCATCATCGCCCAACTGCCCCGTCAACATCGCCCCGATGGGCAGCCCGCCCGTGGCCACGCCGGCGGGCAGCGAGATCGAAGCGCCGCCCGTGGCATTGGCCAGCGGCGCATAGGGGCTGTAGCGCCACAGGCCTTCTGGCCCGAGGCGGTAGTCCATGAAGTCGGGGTTGCTCATCGCCCAGCGGCCGATGGGTGCGGGGGGCTGCGCCAGCACACCGGTGAGCAGCAGGTCGTGCTGCTCGAAGAAGGGCACGAGGCGCCGCGCCACGGCCTGCACCTGCGACAGGCACTCCAGGTATTCCGCCGCCGTGGTCCGGTGGCCCAGTTCGATGCCCGACCGGGTGGTGGGCTCCAGTTCATCGGGCCCCGGCTCGCCGTGCTGGGCGATGAGGCGGTCCACCGCCAGGGCCGTGCCGCAGGCCACCACGCGCACCAGCGGACGGATCAGCTCCACCGTGCCGATGGGCGGGCGGGCCACGGTCACGCGGTGGCCCATGCGTTCGAGGCGGCCCGCGAAGGCCCGCATGGCCTGGGCCACCTCGGGGTGGATGGCCTCGCCCTCGAACGTGGTGTCGCACAGCGCGATGCGCAGGCGCGGCGCCTCGTGGGCCTTTGCGAGCACCTGGAACAAGTCGGCCAGAGAGCCCGGCGCCGCGTAGGGTGCGCCGGGGTCGGCTCCCGCAGTGGCCAGCAAGGCCGCAGCGCTGTCGCGCACGGTGGTGCTCAGCACATGGTCGCTCACCAGGCCGCCCCAGCTTTCGCCCACCACCGGCCCGGCGGGCATCAGGCCGCGCGAAGGTTTCAGGCCGATCAGGCCGCAGCAAGAGGCCGGGATGCGGATGGAGCCCGCCCCGTCGTTGGCGTGTGCGATGGCCACCATGCCGCTGGATACCGCCGCTGCGGCCCCGCCACTCGAGCCGCCGGCCGAATGTGCCGGGTTGGCCGGGTTGCGGGTGGGCCCGCCATTGGCCACGGCCTCGGTGCTGGGGCTGATGCCCATTTCGGGCGAGGTGCTGCGGCCGAAGAGCACGAAGCCCGCGGCGCGGTAGCGCGCCACGAGGTTGGAGTCCACGGGCCAGTGCAGGCCGCGGCCCAGCGGCCCGCGCACCCGCCCGGCGAAGCGAGAGCCCATGGTGGAGGGCAGGTCGGTGGCCCCGCCGCCCAGGTCCTTGAGCAGCAGCGGCACGCCCAGGAAGGGTTGGCTCTGCAGCAGCGCCGCGCGTTCGGCGTCGGTGCGGCAGGCCGCCACGCGCGCATCCACCGCTGCGGCCTGGCGCTGGCCGAGTTCGGCGTCCACGCGGCACACGGCGTTCAGCGTCGGGTTGAGGCGGTCGATGCGGGCGAGCGTGTCGGCCATCACCTGTTGCGCGGTCGACTCGCCGCGGGCGATGGCGGTGGCCAGGGCGGTGGCGTCGGGGGTCTTCATCGCGCGGCCCCTCACAGCACGGGCCTGGCGACCGGGACCAGGCTCTCGAAGGCCCGCGCCGCACGCAGCACCAGCGCGTCGCCGAACATCGGCCCGACGAACTGCAACCCGATGGGCAGGCCCGCCTGGGTCACGCCGCAGGGCACCGTGATGGCCGGCTGCTGGCTCAGGTTGAAGGGATAGCTGAAGGGCGTCCAGCCGAGCATCGCCTCGGGGCTCATGGCGGCCTGGCCGGCGGGCCGGGCATCGAAGGCGGGCACCGCCACCGTGGGCGTCACCAGCAGGTCGTAGCGCTGCATGAACTGCCGCAGGTGCGAGCCCAGGGCGCCGCGGCGCAGGTTCAGGCGGGCCACGTCCAGTGCGCTGTAGGCCGCGCCCAGTTGCGCTTCGGCCGCGAAGTCGGGGTCGGCCACGGCCTGCTGCTCGGCCGTCAATGTGTTCCAGACGGTCCAGGCGCCCACGAACCACAGGCCGGTGGTGATGTCCAGCGGGTCCTCGATGCCAGGGTCCACGGCTTCCACGTGGGCACCCAGCTCGGACAGCCGCGCGGCCGCCGCGGCGCAGGCGGCGGCCACCTCGGGGTGCACGTTCTTGGCGAAGCCCAATCCGGGCGACCAGGCGACCTTCAGGCCACGGATTCCGTCTTCCAGCCCCACCGTGTAGTCGCGGTCCACGGGCGGCAGGGATGTCCAGTCGCGCGCATCGGGCCGGGCCAGCACGCTGAGCATCAGCGCGGCGTCGCGCACGCTCATGGTGTGCGGCCCCAGGTGCGCCACCGTGCCGAAGGGCGACAGCGGGTAGGCCGGCACGCGTCCGAAACTGGGCTTGAGGCCCACGTTGCCGCAGAACGCCGCAGGAATGCGCACACTGCCGGCGCCGTCGGTGCCCACCGAAATCGGCCCCAGGCCCGCGGCCACCGCCGCCGCCGTGCCGCCGGACGACCCGCCGGGGGTCTTGCTCGTGTCCCACGGGTTGCGGGTGATGCCGGTCAGGGGTGAGTTGGTCTCGCCCTTGCAGCCGAATTCCGGCGTGCTGGTCTTTCCCAGGATCACCGCGCCGGCTTCGCGCAGCCGCGCGGCGGCGGGGGCATCCACGTCCCAGGGCTGATGGGGGTCGACCGTGCGGCTGCCGCGCAGGGTGGGCATGCCGCGCGTGAGGATCAGGTCCTTGATGGAGGCCGGCACGCCGTCCAGCGTGCCCGTGGCCTCACCGCGCTGCCAGCGGGCTTCGCTGGCGCGTGCGCTGGCCAGCGCCTCGTCGGCGGCGACGAAGCAGAAGGCCCGCAGGCTCGGATTCAGGCGGTCGATGCGCGCCAGCACGGCCTGCGTGGCCTCGACGGGCGAGGCCTGCCCCGAACGATAGAGCGCCAGCAGGTCGGTGGCGGTGCAGGCGGCAAGGTCGGTGGGGGTCACGTCGGCTCCTCGGGTCGATGGGTGGGCTGGATCTTGCTGCATGATGCCGCGTCGGGCGCATGCCGCCTACCCGTAGCCACCGCAGGAGCCCCGCCATGAAACTCGTGATCGCGCAGATGAAGCACGAGACCAACACCTTCTCGCCCGTGCCCACCCCGATCGCGCGCTTTGCCACCGGCACGGCCGAGCCGCCCGAGGGCGATGCGGCGCTGAAGGCCTACAAAGGCACCGGCGCGGCGCTGGCCGCCTTCATCCAGCTGGCCGAAGAGGCCGGGGCGACCTTCACCATCCCGATTGCAGCCTCGGCCTCGCCCAGCGGGCCGGTGGAAGATGCCGCCTACGAGCACATCGCCAGCCGCATCTGCAATGCCGTCGCCCAGGGCTGCGACGCCGTGCTGCTGGACCTCCATGGGGCGATGGTGACCCAGACCTACGAGGACGGCGAGGGCGAGCTGCTGCGGCGCATCCGCACCATCGCGCCGGGCATTCCCATCGGCGTGGCGCTGGACATGCACACCAACCTGTATGACGGCATGGGACACCACGCCACCGCCATGGCTGGCTACCAGACCTACCCGCACGTGGACATGTTCGAGACCGGCCTGCGCGCCGGCCGTGCGGTGCTGGCGCAGCTGGCCGGAACGGCGCGGCCGACCATGGCCTGGGGCCGCCAGCCCATGCTGCCGCACGTCATGCGCCAGGGCACCGACGACAGCCCCAACCGCGAGCTGCAGGCGAGCTGCCGCGCCATCGAAGCCGAAGGCGCGCTGAGCGCCAGCGTCTTCGTCGGATTCCCCAATGCCGACATCGAATGTGCAGGCCTCTCGGCGGTGGTGGTGACCGACGGCGACCCCAGCGCCGCGCGCCGCTGGTGCGACGAACTGCTGGCCATGGCCTGGGAGCAGCGCGAGCGCTTCGTCTACACCGTCGAGCCGCTGGCGGCATCCATGGCGCGTGCGCAGGCGCTGGCTGCGGCGGCACCGCCCGGCAGCGGCCCGGTGGTGCTGCTGGACCACAGCGACAACTGCGCCTCGGGCGGCACCATGGACACCATGACGGTGCTGGGCGCCATCCTCGACGCCGGCCTCGAGGGCGTCGGCGCCTTCGCCATCTTCGACCCGGCTGCCGTGCAAGCCATGATGGCCGCCGGTGTGGGCGCCGAGGTCACGCTGCCGCTGGGCGGAAAGCTGGACATGCCGGGCATCGGCCTGAAGGGCGCGCCGCGCACCGTGAGCGGCCGCGTGAAGCTGCTGTGCGACGGCCGGTTCCGCAACCGCGGCCCGATGGCCCGCGGGCAGCAGGGCGACATGGGCCCCACCGCCGTCCTGGACACCGGCAAGGTGCAGATCGTGGTGATCTCCAACCACACCGAGCCGCACGACCTGGCGGCCTTCACCGCCGTGGGCCTGGCGCCGGACCAGCTGCGCTTCGTGATGCTCAAGAGCCGGGTGCACTGGCGCGCCGGGTTGAAGTCGCTGGCGCATGCGGTGGTGGAATGCGCAGGCACGGGCGTGTGCACGTCGGACTACGCCCAGCTCGCGTTCAAGCACGTCCGCCGGCCGATCTACCCGCTGGATGCGATGTAGCCGCCCTCGCTCCTAGTACCAGTACTTCGTCTTGGCCGCCCACTCGCTGGCGGGCCACAGCTTGTGCAGGAGCTGGAAGGCATCCTTCGAGGGGTTGGGTGCGCCGGGATTGGGTCGCTCGCCCGCGCCGCACTCCAGCCGCGTGCTGGCCACCAGGAAGTGCAGGGCCTTGGGCGCCTCGGGGTCGTCGGGCTTGCCGGCGGCCCAGGGCATCAAGGTGCTGGCGATCCACCTCGAGCGCAGCGGCAGCGCCTCCAGCACGCCCATCTCGCGGCGCGCCTGGGCCTGCTCACCCTCGCTGAGCGCACGCACCGGCACGTCCAGCAGGCCACTGCGATCGCTTTCTCCGGTGGCGAGGCAACCCCAGTAGCGGTCGGGCCCCCGGGCCGACACCGCGGCGGGCGACAACTCGGGAGTGTTGACGATGAGCAGGGCTGCGGCCAGCCTGCGCGCCTGCGGCGTCTGGGCCGCGAGGTAGCGCTGGTAGAGGTGCCGCGTGGTGGCCCGGCTCGCCGCCACGGCCTGCGCCAGCTTGTCGGCCGTGGCCCAGTCTTCCAGCACCAGGGCCCGGGTGAACACGAGTTCGGCGTGGGAAGGCTGCAGGGCCGCCGGAAAAGCCGGGTTGGCCGCGAGCGCGGCCAGAGTGGACAGGGGCAGGTGCCGGTAGATACGCTGGGGGAAGTCGTCGCCGATGCCGCTCACGGTGCCCACGGCCCGGGTTTCATCGGGCACCGGCACGGCCGTGGCGCTGCCGGGCTCGGCCACGGCACGCCGTGCGGCCGCCAGCATCGCATTCAGGCTTGCGGCACTGGCCAGCTTGAGTTGCAGCCAGCGGTTGCGGGTGGTGGGGGAGAGGGACGGGTCCTGCAGGGCCTGGTCGATGGCGCTGTCGGCGGCCGCCTCCTGGCCCGACACGAGCATCAGCCGCGCGAGGTGCCAGTTCAGGGTCTGCCGGCCAGCCCATCCCGCCGGCACGTTGCGTGCGGCCTGCAACTCGTCGGGGGACAGGTCGGCCCAGCGCTGAGCCAGCGCTGCCAGGGGCAGCAGCCAGGCGGGGTCGAAGTCCTGCCGCCAGCGCTCGCGGGCGCGGGCTTGTCCGGTCGCGCGCGCGGCGGCGTCGTAGGGGTCGACGGCACCTTGCATCTGGCCGATCCAGGCCGTGAGGGGTTCGGCGGACTGCGCCAGCCGGTCTTCCTGCTTGTCCATCAGGGCCAGGTAGTCGCTGAGCAGGGCCACGCGTTCTGCCCCAGCCAGCGCGCCCGTCTGCAGGGCCCGGCCCGCTTCGGCCAGCCGCTCGGCTGGGCGCAGGCGCGCGTCCACCCAGCCCACCAAGGCCGCAGCGGCCGGGTCGCGCGGAGCCTGGGCGAGCAGCTCACGCCGCGCGGTCTCCAGCAGCGGGCGGGCCTCGGCGGCCAGGCCGTTCTGGCCCGCCGCCGCGGGCATCAGCGTGGCTTGCCGGATCAGGCTGCGCGTGGCCAGGTAAGCGCCCAGCGGTTGCCAGGGCGAGCGCGGGTCGGCGGCGATCGCGAGGAAGGCCTGTCGCGCCTTGGCATGCTGGCCCGCGTAGAACAGGGCAGCGGCCTCCTGATAGGCGCGGTCGGCCGCCAGCCAGGCCGGCGCGGACGGGGGCACGGCGGGTGGCAGGATGGGCGCGGCGGCGGGTGGCGCCGCACCTTGAGGGGGCCTGGGGGCGCAATTCGCGAACACGGCATCCTGGCCAGCCACCCATGCCTGCGCCGCAGGGGCGCCGTACTGCCGCAACCGGTCGCGCAGGGTCTGGGCGGCTCGCTCGAAGGCGGGCACCGGGCAGTTGATGTAGGTGCTGTAGCTCGCCGTGGTGACTTCCACGCCCGGGCGTGCCTTTTCGGGCAAGGGGGGTGCCACGGTGTCGCGCGCCGCCAGCCAGGCTGCGACGCCGTTCTTCGCAGGGTCGTAGCCGTGGTCGTACCCCATGCCCTCGGGCCCCACCAGCCATCCGCGCAGGTTCAGCGCCTTGAACTCCGCGGCAGGCAGCGGCAGGCCATGCAGCGCCCGCCAGGCCAGCACCTGGTAGATCCGCCAGTGGGCACCCTGCAGCACGCCCAGGCGGCCCGCGGCAAACCCTTCCAGCTCAGGCACGGGCACCCGGTAGAGCGGCATGTAGGGGTTGTCGGTGAAGCCATCGCCGCCGCTGGCTTGTGCCAAGGGCGTGGCCGAGAGGGCCAGGGCCAGGGACGGCAGCCAGCAGGGCCGTCGGGCGATCATGGCCGGCTCTCTCGAATGGCCCCGGTGGGCGGCCGCGCGCCCCCGGGGCTGGCGTGCGGTGCGAAGGGGTGGGCCAACCAGGTGGCCGCACCCCAGGGCCGGGGTGAGAAGACGTAGTGGCGCGGCGCGGCCAGACCTGCCAGCGGCTCGTCGGTGGCGCTGCCGATCGCATCCCGGCAGCGGGTGCGCGCGAAGCCGCCGTCCCGGGCCAGGCGCTCGCGCAGAGCCGGGCCATCGCGGGACATGCGGAATGCCATGGGCACCACTTCGTCAGCGGGCAGATCGTCCAGCCAGGAATCCCCTGCGCACCAGGAGGCCAGGGCTGTCATCGACAGTGCCACGTCGGGTGGCAAGTCCCGGCGCGCCTGCCGCACCACCGCGGCCAGGAAGGCCCGCTGCGACAGCCGGGCTTCGAAGTCCAGCTGCACCACCCGCGACGGGCTCGTGGCTGCGGCCTGCACGAGCTGCTGCACGATGGCCTGTCGCTGCGCGGCACTCAGTGCCGGCGCCCTTCGCGTGGAAGCGTCCACGTGGACCACGGGCACCCGCGGGGTGGCGGTGTCCAGCCAAAGGGGATGGGCGCGCGGACGCAGCGCCACGGTTTCACCTTCGAGCCAGACGCTGGTGGCGACATAGGCCACGCCGGCATCGCCGGGCAGCCAGCGCAAGTCTTCTGCACGTTCCCAGGCCCAGGCCATGCGATGCGGCAGGCGGCTCAGCGCCGGGTGCTGCGCGTGCGCAGCGGGACGCTCGGCGCCGTGCGGCCCCTGGCCCAGCACGAGCACCGCCACCGCCCCGGCCGCCAGTGCTGCCTCCGCTGCGTGCCGCCGCGCCGGCTGCTTCACGCCGTGCTCCTGCCTGGCAGCCGCAGCACCACCAGCGCGGCACCGGCCAGCACCAGCGCGAAGCCCACCCAGTCGGCGGCCGAGGGCCGGTCGCCCACCAGCGCCATGGCGCCCAGCACGCCCACCACCGGCACCGCCAGCGTGGTCAGCGAAGAGACCGTGGCGCTGGCCGAGGCCAGCAGCCGGTACCACAGCACATAGGCCACCGCCGTGGAAACGGCCACGTGATAGGCCAGCGCCCACAGCACGCGGGCCGGCCATGCTGCTGGCAGGTGTTCGCCCGTGACCAGCGCGGCCAGGACGCCACTGGCCGCACCCAGCCCCAGCTGCCAGGCCGTCACCAGCACGCGATCGCCCTGCGGGGGCCAGCGCTTGGCGGCCACGGTGCCGCTGGCCCAGGCCAGGGCGGCCAGCAGCGGAAAGACCAGGCCGCGTACCGGTGCGCCGCCGGCTTGCGCCTGCAGCACGGGCCAGGCCAGCGCGGCGATGCCCGCGCCTCCCAGGGCCAGGGCCGCTGCACCGCGCGGACTGGGTCGCTCGTCCAGGAACAGCCAGGCCAGCGCTGCGGACATCATCGGCATGGTGAAGGTCAGCACCGCCGCACGTGAGGTGGTGGTGCTGAGCTGCGCAAAGGCCGTGCAGAAATTGAAGGCCGCCACCGTCAGCACCGCGCCCACCGCGATCCCCGGCCACGCGTCCCGCCGGGGCCACAGCTGCGTGCCCTGCAGCGCCGCCAGGGCCATCAGCAGCGCCGCGCCGCCGCCAAGGCCCATGGCCCGCGTGGTGAAAGGCGGCAGCACCGACAGCATGATCTTCACGGCCGGCCAGTTCAGGCCCCAGGCCAGCGCCAGGAACCAGGGGATGTAGCGGACCGGCATGCGCAGGCCCGGCGCCTCAGGGCCGCCGGCGGATGGCGGCCGGCAGCTTGCGCCAGGGCAGCTCGGCCGGGTCGGCGGC
>CAIJPE010000359.1 GCA_903822435.1 uncultured beta proteobacterium
CGCGCTGTCCCAGCTCAGGGGCGGGAATTCGAAGGCCGGCAGGCCGCGCGGCAACGCGCCGAAGCGCGAGCCGATGGTCTCCACAGGCAGCTTGAACCACCACGCCGTGAACGTCAGCAACACCAGCGCCACGATGGGTGCGGGCAGGCGCGCCACCAGGCGCAGCGGCGCGCTGGCCAGCCACCGCTGCGGCAGCAACCGGCCGGGGGTGAAGAGCCTGGGCCAGGCGATCAGCATCCCGATGCAGGCCACCCCGATGGCGAACGCCGCTGCGTTGAAGCTGCCCAGATGCGCGGCCAGCGTACCGAGTTGCGCGAAGAATTCTCCCGGCATCCTGGCGATGTCCAGGCCCATCAGGTCGCGCAGTTGCGACAGGGCGATCAGCACCGCGATGCCGTTGGTGAAGCCGATCACGATGGACACCGGGATGTAGCGGATCATCACGCCGAGCTTGAACAGCCCCAGGGTGAACATCAGCATGCCCGCCAGGATCGTGGACACCAGCAGGTTGGCGAACCCGTAGCGCTCGATGATGCCGTACACGATGACGATGAACGCCCCTGCCGGCCCGCCGATCTGCACCTGCGAGCCGCCCAGCGCCGAGATCAGGAAGCCGGCGATGACGGCCGTGATCAGACCTTGCTCGGGCTTGACCCCCGAGGCGATGCCGAAAGCCAGGGCCAGCGGCAGCGCCACGATGCCCACCGTGATGCCGGCGCCCAGGTCGGTGAAAAAGCGCTTCCGGTTGTAGCCCTGAAGGCTGTCGAGCAGCCGAGGGTGGAACGGATGCAACTGGGCGGTGCGCATGGCGAGCTATTGTGGCCCTGCCACCCCGGCCCGAAGCTGACGACGCGCCAGGGCCCGTGCCCGGGCGGCGTTCAGCGCACCCGCATCCCGGGCACGGCGCCTGGAAAAGGCTCGAGCACGTAGACGCCCGGCGTGGCCTTCTCGTCGGCGTCGCTGGCGGCCAGCACCATGCCCTCGCTCACGCCGAACTTCATCTTGCGCGGCGCCAGGTTGGCGACCATCACCGTGAGCTTGCCCGCCAGGTCGGCCGGCTTGTAGTGGGCCGCGATGCCGCTGAAGACGTTGCGGTGCCGGCCTTCGCCCACGTCCAGCGTCAGCCGCAGCAGCTTGGTGCTGCCCTCCACGGCCTCGGCGCTGACGATCCGCGCGATGCGCAGGTCGACCTTGAAGAATTCGTCGGCCGAGATCTGCGGGGCGATGTCTTCGCCGCCGGGCGGCGGCAGGGCGGCGGCGGTTGCAGCGGCTGCCGGGGCCTCGAACAGGGCGTCGAGCAATTTGGGGTCTACGCGCTGCATGAGGTGCTGGTAGGGGCCGATCGTGTGGTGGCCCAGCGCGCGGGAGGCGTCGGCCCACTGCAGCGGCTCGATGCGCAGGAAGGCCTCGACCTGGGCGGCCAGCGCCGGCAGCACCGGCTTGAGGTAGAGCGTGAGCAGCCGGAACGCTTCGATGCACACGCTGCACACATCGTGCAGCGCGCTGTCCATCCCGTCCTGGCGGGCCAGTTCCCAGGGCTTGTGGCGGTCGACGTACTCGTTCACGCGGTCGGCCAGCAGCATGACCTCGCGCAGGGCCTTGGCGAACTCGCGTTCCTCGTACAGCTCGGCCACGGTGCCGCCATGGGCCCGCAGGCCATCGAGCAGCGCGCGGCCTTCCACCCCCAGGTCGGCCGACAGACGGCCGCCAAAGCGCTTGCTGAGAAACCCCGCGGCGCGGCTGGCGATGTTGATGTACTTGCCCACCAGGTCGCTGTTGACCCGCGCGATGAAGTCCTCCGGGTTGAAGTCGAGGTCTTCCACCCGGGCGTTGAGCTTGGCCGCCAGGTAGTAGCGCAGCCATTCGGCGTTCAGGCCGAGCTCCAGGTACTTCAGCGGGCTGATGCCGGTGCCGCGGCTCTTGCTCATCTTCTCGCCGTTGTTCACGGTGAGAAAACCGTGCACGAAGATGCGGTCGGGGATCTTGCGCCCGCTGAACTTCAGCATCGCGGGCCAGAACAGCGTGTGGAAGGTGACGATGTCCTTGCCGATGAAGTGCACCTGCTCCAGCGCGGGGTCGGCCAGGTAGGCGTCGAAGTCGACGCCGTTGCGGTCCAGCAGGTTCTTCAGCGAGGCCAGGTAGCCCACGGGGGCATCCAGCCAGACGTAGAAATACTTGCCCGGGGCGTCGGGGATCTCGATGCCGAAGTAAGGCGCCTCGCGGCTGATGTCCCAGTCGGCCAGCGCGGCCTTGCCGGAGGCATCGCGCTTGAACCACTCGCGCACCTTGTTGGCCACTTCGGGCTGCAGGCGGCCGTTCTGGGTCCACTCTTCCAGGAACTCCACGCAACGCGGGTCCGACAGGCGGAAGAAGAAGTGTTCGCTGGTGCGCAGCACCGGCGTGGCGCCCGAGATGGCGGAGTACGGATTGCGCAGTTCGGTGGGCGTGTAGACCGCACCGCAGACCTCGCAGTTGTCGCCGTACTGGTCCTTGGCGCCGCAGTTCGGGCACTCGCCCTTGATGAAGCGGTCGGCCAGGAACATGCCCTTTTCGGGGTCGTAGAACTGCTCGACGCTGCGCGTTTCGATCAGGTCGTTGCTGCGCAGCGCCCGGTAGATGTCGCGCGCCAGGGCGTGGTTCTCAGGGCTGTCTGTCGAGGACCAGTTGTCGAACGCGATATGGAAGCCGTCCAGGTAGGGCTTGCGGCCCGCGGCGATGCCCGCCACCAGGGCCTGCGGCGTGACGCCGGCGCGCTCGGCGGCGATCATCATCGCCGCACCGTGGGCATCGTCGGCGCAGACGAAGTTCACCTCCTCACCCCGCATGCGCTGGAAGCGCACCCAGGTGTCGGCCTGGATGTATTCCATGATGTGGCCGATGTGGAACGGGCCGTTGGCATAGGGCAGGGCGGTGGTGACGAAGAGCTTGCGCGACATGGCCCGGATTCTAGGTGCGGCGTGCGCCCCGGCTAGACTCCCTGGTCTTGCCATCAGGAGCCGTACCGGCCATGTCCCCCACCGTCACCGAAAGCGCGTTGCTCGATGCGTTGAAGACCGTCGTCGATCCCCAGACCGGCAAGGATTTCGTCAGCACGCGGGCCCTGAAGGTGCTGCGGGTGGACGGCGGTGCCGTGAGGCTGGCGCTGGAGATGGCTTACCCGGCGGCCAGCCAGCACGCGGCGCTGCAGGCGGCGCTGGCGGCGGCGGCGCAGGCCGTGCCGGGCGTGGCGTCGGTGCACACCGACATCTCGCTGCGCGTGGTCACCCATGCGGTGCAGCGTGGCGTGGCCCTGCTGCCCAAGGTCAAGAACATCGTGGCCGTGGCCTCGGGCAAGGGCGGCGTGGGCAAGAGCACCACCACGGCCAACCTCGCGCTGGCGCTGGCGGCCGAAGGCGCCCGCGTGGGCATCCTGGACGCGGACATCTATGGCCCCAGCCAGCCCATGATGATGGGCGTGACGGGCCGCCCCGAGAGCCTGGACGGCCAGACCATGGAGCCGCCCGAGGCCTTCGGCGTGCAGGTGATGTCCATCGGGTTGCTGGTGGACACGGACCAGGCCATGGTTTGGCGCGGCCCCATGGCCACCCAGGCGCTGGACCAGCTGCTGCGCCAGACGAACTGGGGCGACCTGGACTACCTCCTGGTGGACATGCCGCCCGGCACTGGCGACATCGCGCTCACCTTGAGCCAGCGCGTGCCCCTGACCGGCGCGGTGATCGTCACCACGCCGCAGGACATCGCGCTGCTGGACGCTCGCAAGGCGCTGAAGATGTTCGAGAAGGTCGGCGTGCCGATCCTGGGCGTGATCGAGAACATGGCCGTCTACCACTGCCCCAACTGCGGCCATGTCGAGCACATCTTCGGCGCCGATGGCGGCAGCCGCATGGCCGCGGAGTACGGCGTGGAATACCTGGGCGGACTGCCGCTGAACCTGGGCATCCGGGTGCAGGCCGATGGCGGCCGGCCGACGGTGGTGGCCGATCCGCAAGGCGAGATCGCGGGAACCTACAAGGCCGTGGCGCGCAAGTTGGCGGCCAAGATCGCCTTGAAGGCCAAGGACTTCTCGGCCAAGTTCCCGACGATCACGGTCTCGAAGGGGACCTGAACCGCCGAGGGGGCTGAGCCCCATCACGCAGGTCCCTCCTCCAGGCCCTGCAGGTCGGCCGGCGTGTTGGCATTGAAGAAGGCCCGGGCGTCGCTGAAAGGCACGCGCACGCAGTGGTGTCCTGCCATCCACTGGCCGGCCTTGCGCTGGCCGGCTTCCAGGGCCAGCGCAAGGCTGCCCCTGAGTTCGCGGCGCAGCAGGCAGAACACCGGCTGTGCCTGCCAGGCGCCCCGTTCCAGGGTGGATGCAACGGCCATCTCGGCATCGGCCGCCTGCAGGGCATCGGCCAGCCGGGCCACAAG
>CAIJPE010000360.1 GCA_903822435.1 uncultured beta proteobacterium
CGCGCGGCATCACCTCGGAGCCGCTGATGCCGGGCGCCCTGGAAGCCATTGCCCCGCGCATCCGCCGCGCGGCCGACGCACTGGTGGCCGAGCTGGTGCAGCGTGTCCGCTTCGACGCGGTAAGCGACTTCGCGCAGTACCTGCCCGTGACCATCGTCGCCGAACTGGTGGGCCTGCCCGACGCGGCACGGCAAAAGATGCTGACGTGGGCATCGGCCACCTTCAACCTGTTCGGCCCCGAGAACGAGCGCGCGAAGGCGGCCTTCGACGACCTGCGCGACCTCAAGGCCTTCCTCGACGAGCACGGCAGGCCCGAGAAGCTCAAGCCTGGCGGCTGGGCGCAGCGCATCTTCCAGGTCGGCGCCGAGCGTGGCATCCCGTTCGAGACCTGCGCGCAACTCATGCGCGACTACATCAACCCGAGCCTGGACACCACCATCTCGTCGACCGGGCAGGCGATCAAGTTCTTCGCCGACGCGCCGGATCAGTGGGCCTTGGTCCGCGAGCGTCCGGAGCTCATCGCCAACGCAGTCGAGGAAGTGGTCCGGCTGGCGTCGCCGATTCGCGCCTTTACCCGCTTCGTCGCCGAGGATGCCGAGATCGCCGGCGTACCGATACCGCAGGGCGCACGTGTGATGGTGATGTACGCGTCGGCCAATCGTGATGAATCCAAGTTCGCCGACCCTGACCGATTCGACGTGACGCGCGACGTTCACGACCACCTGGGCTTCGGCTCCGGCGTGCACATGTGCATGGGCATGCACCTGGCGCGGCTGGAGATCGTGAGCCTGCTGCAGTCGCTGGCACGGCGCGTGAAGCGCATTGCCCTTGCCGGCGAGCCCGTCGTGGCGATGAACAACACGATCCGTGCCTACGCTTCGTTGCCGGTGATGGTGGAGCCTGACGAGCGCGCAGCGGATATGGCCGATGCGGCGGCACACCCGCTGCGCGACACGCTGACGGTTCGAATTGCCGCTCGTCATGTGGCGGCGCAGGACATCGTCGCGATCGAGTTCGAGAGCGCCGACGGCTCGGCTCTGCCACCCTTCGAACCCGGCGCTCACGTGGACGTGCGGCTGACGGAATCGCTGCTACGCCAGTATTCGCTGAGCAACGACGCGGAGTCGGGCGACCGCTACCGGATCGGCGTGCTGCTGGACCCGAAGTCGCGCGGCGGCTCGGACGCGGTGCACGCGTCCTTCCACGTCGGCGAAGTGGTGGAGATCGGCCGCCCACGCAACAACTTCCCGCTGCGCATGGACGCGGCCTACTCGGTGCTGCTTGCCGGCGGCATCGGCATCACCCCCATCCTCTCGATGGTCCACGCACTGCACGCCGCCGGCCGCAGTTTCGAACTGCACTACTGCGGCCGCAGCGCGGCCCGGCTGGCATTCCTGGACGAGTTGCAGCGCTTCGGCGGGCATATGCGCGTTCACGTGGACGACGGGCCCGCGTCGCAGCGACTTGACATCGATGCCGTGCTGGCCACGCCCGCCGTGGGCCGGCACCTCTACGTCTGCGGGCCGAATGGATTCATGGACTTCGTCACCCACGCCGCACGACGCCTGGGCTGGAACGATGAGGCGGTACACCTGGAACGCTTCGGCGCCGAGGTCAACACCGACGGCGCACCGTTCACCGTGGTGGCGGCGCGCAGCAAGGTTTCAGTCGAGGTACTGCCGGGCGAACGCATTGCCGACAAGCTGATCGAGCACGGCATCGACGTGCGCATGTCGTGCCAGTCGGGTGTGTGCGGCACCTGCATCACGCGCGTCCTCGAGGGCATGCCCGACCATCGCGACCACGTGCAGACCGTGAGCGAGAAGGCCAGCAATCGCACCATCACCGTGTGCTGCTCGCGTTCCAAGACGCGACGGCTCGTACTCGACATCTGATATGAACGTACTCTTCATCATGGCGGACCAGCTGCGCTGGGATCACCTGTCGTGCGCCGGCCACCCTTATCTGCGCACACCCCACATCGACGCGCTGGCTGGGCGCGGCGTGCGCTTCTCACAGGCCTACGTGACGAGCGGCGTCTGCGGCCCCAGCCGCATGAGTTACTACACCGGCCGTTACCCGATCAGCCATGGAGCCACCTGGAACCGTGTGCCGCTCGCGGTGGGCGAGAAGACCTTGGGCGAATACATCCGTGCCGGCGGCAAGGGCCACGACCTGTGGCTGGCCGGGAAAACCCACGTGATGCCGGACGACGAGGGCCTGGCGCGCCTGGCCATCGAGGCCGAAGGCGAACTGGGCCATCTGCTGCGCCGCGGTGGCTTCCGCGAGATCGACCGCCACGACGGCCACCACGAGACGCGCGATGTCGATGGCTATTCCGGCTGGCTGCGCCGGCAGGGCTACGACAGCCCGGCGCCTTGGTCCGACTACGTGATCTCGGCGCTCGACGAGCACGGCAGCGTTGTCAGCGGCTGGCAGATGCGCAATGTGCATCTGCCAGCGCGCGTGGCCGAGCGGCATTCGGAGACCGCCTACACCACCGACCGCGCCATCGAGTTCATGCGCGAGCGTGGCGACCGGCCGTGGGTGCTGCATCTCAGTTACGTCAAGCCGCACTGGCCTTACATGGCGCCAGCGCCCTACCACGCGAAATATTCGGCGGACCAGTGCCTGCCGGTGGTGAAGCACGCCGACGAACTGCGCAACGCGCACCCGGCCCTGGCCGCTTACCGCCAGCACGAGGAGAGCCAAACCTTCGCGCGCGACGAGGTCGTGCGCCATGTGCGGCCGGCCTACCAGGGCCTGATCGCGCAACTCGATGACCACCTGGGCAGGCTGTTCGAGTTCATGGACCGGGCGGGTCTGGCGCGCGAGACGCTGGTGATCTTCTGCGCCGATCATGGCGACTTCCTGGGCGACCACTGGCTGGGCGAGAAGGAACTGTTCTACGACACCGTGCAGCGGGTGCCGTTCATCGTGGCCGACCCGCGCGCCGAAGCGGACGTGACCCGCGGCACCGTCGACCAGCGCTTCGTCGAATGCGTCGACGTGGTGCCGACGGTGCTGGACACGCTCGACGTGCCGATTCCGGGCCACCGCGTGGAGGGTCGCAGCCTTTTGCCGCTGCTGCGTGGCGAATCTCCCGACTGGCGCCAATTCGTCTACAGCGAGCTCGACTACGGCTTCAAGTCCGCTCGGGTGACACTCGGCCGCACGCCACAGGAGTCGCGCGCGTTCTCCATACGCACGGCGACACACCGCTACGTGAACTGGCTGGACCTGCCCGAACAGCTTTTCGACCTGCGCGCGGACCCGACCGAGATGCAGGACCTCGGGCGCGAGGCCGGCAGCGCAGCAACGCGCAGTGCGATGCGCGACCGCCTGCTCGACTTCCTCGCCCGCCGCAAGCACCGCACAGCAGTCAGCGACGAGTTCGTCACCAGCCGCACCGACACGCACAAGAAGGCCGGCGTGTTCTTCGGCCAGTGGTAGGACGCCGGCCGCCAAGAACCGGGCTTACCCGGCCGGGTGACCGGATGGTGCCGACGGCGGGCGACTTCAAGGTGCCATGGCGGTCGAGGCCTGCGCCGGCCCGGGTGCAGTCGCCTGGGCCGCGGAACGGGCGGCCTGCTTGATGGCGCGCGACTCCAGGTACAGGTGCAGGATGGCCGGATCGTGAGCCTTGATGGCTTGCTCGAGCCGCTCGATGGCTTGCTCGACCTCGTCGAGGCTGAGCCGACGCTGAAAGCGCACCGCGGCGGTCAACAGCACGCTGTCCGGGCCCAGACGCATGGTCAGCAGGTGCCCCACGCTTTCGACGGCCGGGTCATCGTTGATGATCCTTCGCAACTGCGCGAGTTGGTCGTGGTCGAGACTGACGCCGACCAGCAGGCTCACGCTCTTGCGGGCGAGCAGGCCAGCCGATGCGATCAGCACCAGACCGATCAGCACGGAGGCTGCCGGATCTAAGTAGGGGTTGCCCAAGGCATGACTGAGCGACACCCCGAGTACCGCCATGCCGATGCCGATCATCGAGCCTGTATTGATGACGAACACGGTGAAGCCCAGCACGTCCATGTCGCGCTGCGAGGCACGCCACAGGCTGTCGCCTGACCGCCGATGTCGGTCGAACTCCTGGTGCGAAACCCACCAACTCCAACTCTGGACCATGGCGGCCACGGCCAATACGACATAGTTCCAGGTCGGGTCGGTGAGCACGGGTGATCCGCTCATTCTGTCGATGCCCTCGTAGATCGAGACCCCCCCGCCCACGGAGAACACCAGCAGCGCGACGATGAGGGACCAGACATAGGTGGTCTTGCCGTAGCCGAAGGGATGTAGCTCGTCGACCGCGCGCCGACCCCGTCTCAGGCCGTGCAGGAGCAGCAACTCGTTGCCGGTATCGACCAGCGAATGCACGCCCTCGGTGAGCATGGCAGAACTGCCGGTCCCTGCGGCGACCAGGAACTTGGCAGCTGCGATGACGATGTCGGCGCCGATGGCGACGTAGAGCACGCGCCTCGAGCCTTCGCCAGGAGCTCCGTCGGGATGGGCTGGTGCCTCAGGCGCCAAGGTGGGCTGACGCGCGGGCTCCTGCGGGGCCGGCGCGAATGAGTCCGTCATCGATCATGCTGAGCACAGAAGATCCTTGAACGCCCGGCGCGACGCCCAGCGCGATGTCAGGAAGCACCACGCCTGCAGCGCAAGCCTGTGCATGCGCCGCAGCATCGCACGCCTGGCCACTGCGTTCGGTGCGTTGCCGCACGGCGGCCGCGGTCCGGGCCATCTCACGCTTCTTTGCATGCTCGGCGGCTGGCTGGGTGTCCCATCGAACAGACCCCACCAGCCCTGACCATCAAGCTGCAGTTTCCAGACCCCACTGGCGGCGCACCCCCCTGTTGTGTGCTGCCACCTGGATCGATTTGCGCCGTGCGCAGCGGGCGGCACAGACGACGCCTGCGGGCGGCTTGACTCTCCAACATCGAAGGACGACATCACCATGGCCTACCAAAGCGTGAACCCCAACACCGGAAAGGTGCTCCAGAGCTTCGAGCACCTGAGCAACTCTCAGCTCGAGAAGTCGCTGGCTGCGGCCGAGCATGGCTTCCAGGGCTGGAAAAGGAAGAGCTATGCCGAGCGCGCCGCCATCGTCAACAAGGCGGCAGCGCTGCTTCACGCCCACGTCGACGACTTCGCCAAGCTCGAAACACTCGAGATGGGCAAGCGCATCGACGAGGCGCGCGGCGAGGTCAAGTTCAGCGGCGACATCATGGCCTATTACGCCAAGCATGCCGAGGCCTTTCTGGCGCCCACCAAGCTGCACCCGCAGGCCGGCGAGGCCCACATGGAAAGCTCGCCCATCGGCGTGCTGTTCTGCGTCGAACCCTGGAACTTTCCTTACTACCAACTGGCCCGCGTCGCAGGCCCGCAGTTGATGGCCGGCAATGTGCTGGTGGTGAAGCATGCCGGCTGCGTGCCGCAATGCGCCATCGCCTTCGAGAAGTTGATGCTCGATGCCGGCGCCCCGGTGGGCGCCTACACCAACCTGCTGATCTCGCATGAGCAGTGCGACCGCGTCATCGACGATCCGCGCGTCAAGGGCGTGGCCCTGACCGGCAGCGTGGCCGCCGGCCGCGTCGTGGCCGCACGTGCCGGCCAGAACCTGAAGAAGTCGTCGATGGAACTCGGCGGCAGCGACGCCTTCATCGTGCTCGACGACGCCGACATCGACAAGACCATCCCCTGGGCCGTCTGGGGCCGCATGTACAACGGCGGGCAGACCTGTTGCGCGGCCAAGCGCTTCATCGTGCTCGATGCCGTGGCCGACACCTTCCTGGCGAAATTCAAGACGGCGCTGGAAGCGCTGAAGCCGGGCGACCCGATGGACGAGAAGACCACCCACGGCCCCTTGTCCACCGAAGCCGCGCTGGTGCAACTGCTGGCGCAAGTGGATGCCGCCGTGAAGGGTGGCGCCAAGCTGCTGATGGGTGGCAAGCGCATCGCCCGGCCAGGCTCGTTCATGCAGGCCACCATCCTCACCGACATCGCACCCGGCAACCCGGCCTTCCGCGACGAGTTCTTCGGCCCGGTGGTGTCGTTCTACCGCGTCAAGGACGAAGCGGCGGCCATCGCTCTGGCCAACGACTCCGACTTCGGCCTCGGTGGCTCGGTGTGGACAAAGGACGAGGCGCGCGGCAAGCGCGTCGCCAGCCAGGTCGACACCGGGATGATGTTCGTCAACAACATCCATTGGGCCGACGCCGAGTTGCCCTTCGGCGGCATCAAGAACTCAGGCTACGGACGCGAACTGGGCAACATGGGCATCCAGGAGTTCGTCAACAAGAAGCTGGTGCGTACGGGCCACTTCCCGGCTCCGGCTTGAACGCCGACGGACGCGACCTCCAACGCAGCGCGCGACGCAGCGAAATGCGCGGCGGCGGACACTGAGCATGTACGTCAACGTTGCCGTGCTGACGGAGACCCGGCCTCACGAGCGCCGCTTGGCGCTGGTGCCGGCCGTGGTGCCCAAGCTGCTGAAGCTGGGTGCCCGGCTGCACATGCAGCCCGGCGCTGGCGCCACGCTCCATCTCGACGACAGTGCGTGGTCTGGCGTGGCGTTCATCGCCGACCGGTCGGAGCTGGTCAGGGAGGCCGACGTGGTGCTTTGCGTGCAACCCCCGGCGCTGGAGGTTATCGATGCGATGCAGCCGGGCGCTGTCCTGGTCTGCTTCGTCTACGCCCAGAACGAACCGGCGCTGGTCCAGCGCTTGCTGGAACGCAAGATCACCTGCTTTGCCATGGAGCGTGTACCGCGCATCACGCGGGCGCAAGCCATGGACGCACTGTCCAGCCAATCCGCTCTGGCAGGCTACTACGCGGTGGCATTGGGCATGTCGCACCTGGCGCGCGTGGTGCCGAAGATCACCTCGGCGGCCGGCTCGATCGGCCCGGCGCACGTTCTGGTGATGGGGCTGGGCGTCGCCGGCCTCGAAGCCATGGCGACAGCGCACCGGCTGGGCGCCGTGGTCGAGGGCTACGACGTGCGGCCCGAGACTCGGGAGCAGGCACTCTCGCTGGGCGCGACCTTCGTCGACACGGGTGTCGACGCGACGGGCCAAGGTGGCTACGCCCGCGAACTGAGCAATGACGAAAAGGCCAAGGTCGCGCAAGTGCTCACCCAACACATCCAGTCGGCCGACCTGATCATCACCACGGCAGCCATCCCGGGCAAGGCGTCACCCAAGCTCATCAGCCACGCCCAGGTGGCGGGCATGAAAGCCGGTTCGGTGATCGTCGACCTGTCAGCCGAAGGCGGGGGCAACTGCGAGGACACCCAGCCCGGCGTCACCGCGAACGTGGGGCGCGTCAGCATCGTCGCGCCATTGAACGTGCCCTCGCTGCTCGGCGAAGACGCCAGCGCGCTCTACGCAAAGAACCAATTCAACCTGCTGGCCCTGTTCATGAAGGACAACGTCATCCGGATCGACTGGGACGACGAGATCCTGGCCAAGACGGTGCTCACACATGCCGGCCGGAACATGGCGGAAGTCAAGCCCGACAAGCAGGCCGACGACGAGCCAACGGATGCCGACAAGGGACACTGACATGGACTTTCACATCGGTATCGGCGGCTTCGTCGCGCTTTACATCTTCATGCTCACCGGCTTTGCGGGGTGGGTGATCATCGGCCGCGTGCCGGCCATCCTGCACACGCCCCTGATGTCGGGCTCGAACTTCGTGCACGGCATCGTGGTGGTGGGTGGCATCTACGCGCTGCTGAACGCCAGCACGCTTCAGGAGCAGGTATTCGGCTTCTTCGCGGTGCTGCTGGGCGCAGGCAACGCCGCGGGCGGCTATGCCGTCACCGGCCGCATGCTGGCGATGTTCAAGTCCAGCGGGCAACCCGCAAGGCGCAAGGGCCATGCACCGCCCAGGCACGGCGCCGCCAGGAAGACTGCCACGGTGAAGCAGCTTCCAGTGAAAAAGCGCTGAGATGGACACTTCCTTGCTCAACGCGTTGCCGTCTCTCGTCATCGGTCTGGCCGATCTGGCCGCGGCCTTCCTGTTCATGTACGGCCTTCACCGCATGGCCTCGCCGGTGACGGCGTCTTCGGGCATCTTCGTCGCCGGCGTCGGCATGGCCGTCGCCGTCCTGTCCAGCTTCCTGGTGGCCTTCGACGTCAGCAGCACGGCGCAGCCCCACTTGATGGTGAACATTGCCCTGGCACTCGTCGCACTGGCTCTCGGTGGCGGCGTGGCCTGGTGGAGCGGGCGCACGGTGGCCATGACCTCCATGCCGCAGATGGTGGCGCTCTACAACGGCATGGGCGGCGGTGCGGCCGGCGCGATCGCCGCGGTGGAACTTTTCGGCGGCAAGGCGCAGGGCCCCACGACATTGACCGTGACGCTGCTGGGCGCCGTGATCGGCGCGGTGTCGCTGTCGGGATCACTGATTGCATGGGCCAAGCTAGACGGCGTCATCAACAAGCCGCTTCGCTTCAAAGGCCAGCAGATCGTCAACGGCCTGGTGCTGATCGCCACGGGGGCCGTCGGCGCAGCAATCGTCCTGGCCGGCGTGGGCCTGCCGGTGCTGGCGCTCACGCAGCCGCAGGCCATCACCCTGTTCTTTGCCTGCGCCCTGGCGCTCGGCGTCCTGATGACGCTGCCCATCGGCGGCGCCGACATGCCGGTGGTGATCTCCATCTTCAACGCCTTCACGGGCCTGGCGGTGGCCCTCGAAGGCTTCGTACTGCAGAACCCGGCGCTGATGATCGCCGGCATGGTGGTGGGCGCAGCCGGCATGCTGCTGACGCTTCTGATGGCCAAGGCCATGAACCGGTCGGTGAGCAACGTCGTCTTCACCAATTTCGGCGAAGCGGCCAAGCACAAGCAGGGCAAGATCAAGGGCGAGCTGAAGCCCATGCAGCCGGGCGACGCGGGCATCGCGATGCGCTACGCCACCAGCGTGATCATCGTGCCTGGGTACGGCCTGGCCGTGGCGCAGGGCCAAGGCAAGCTGTTCGAGTTCGTCAAGCTGCTGCAGGCCGGCGGCGTGAGCGTCAAGTTCGCGGTGCACCCTGTGGCAGGACGCATGCCAGGTCAGATGGACGTGCTGCTGGCCGAAGCGGGCGTGCCCTACGACATGATCTTCCAACTCGAAGACATCAACGACGACTTCAAGACCACTGACGTCGCGTTGGTCATTGGCGCCAACGACGTGGTCAACCCCGCCGCGCGCACCGACAAGTCGTCGCCGATCTTCGGCATGCCCATCCTCGATGCCGACCAGGCCAAGCAGGTCTTGGTCGTCAAGCGCGGCGAGGGCAAGGGCTACGCCGGCATCGTCAACAGCCTGTTCTACGGCGACAACTGCCACATGGTGTACGGCGATGCACAGGCGGTGCTGGTGCAGATGATCGAAGCGGTTCGCGGCCTCGGCTTGCCCGCGGCCGCCTGAAGCGAATGCAACCCAAGGACAAAGCCATGAACAACAAGATGCAAGCCGCGCAGGTCGAACAATTCGGCAAGCCCCTGGTCTTCAAGGAACTCGACGTACCGACACCGGGTCCGGGGCAGATCCTGGTCAAGACCGAGGCTTGCGGCGTCTGTCATACCGACCTGCACGCCCGCGACGGCGACTGGCCGCTGAAGCCACCGCTGCCTTTCACGCCAGGCCACGAAGGCATCGGCATCGTCACGGCGCTCGGCGCGGGTGTGACGGCCGTCAAGAAGGGCGACCGCGTCGGCGTGCCATGGCTGTATTCGGCCTGCGGCCACTGCGAGTTCTGCCTGGCCGCCCAGGAGCCGGTCTGCGCCGATGCGCAGTTCGGCGGCTATACGCGCAACGGTGGCTTCGCCGAATTCATCCTCGCCGATCCGAATTACGTCGCTCACATTCCTGCCGGCTTGTCCGCAGTCGACGCCGCCCCGCTCATCTGCGCCGGCATCACCTCCTACAAGGGCCTGAAGGAAACGCAGGCCCGGCCGGGGCAGTGGGTGGTGATCTCGGGTATTGGCGGGCTGGGGCATCTGGGTGTGCAATACGCCAAGGCCATGGGCCTGCACGTGTGCGCGGTGGACATCGACGATGCCAAGCTGGCGCATGCCACGCGCCTGGGTGCCGATGCAGTGGTCCATGCGAAGCACGCCGACGCCGTGGCGGCGGTTGTCAAGACGACAGGCGGCGGCGCGCACGGCGTGCTGATCACCGCGCCGTCCTTGCCCGCCTTCGAACAGGGCGTGCGCATGACGCGCAAGCACGGCACCTGCGTGCTGGTCGGCATCCCGCCGGGCGAATTCCCGACACCGCTGTTCGACGTGGTGGCCAACTGCATCACCATCCGCGGCTCTTTCGTCGGCAACCGTCGCGAC
>CAIJPE010000361.1 GCA_903822435.1 uncultured beta proteobacterium
TGAAAAGGGACGGTTGATGAGGCACAAGGTGTCGGGCCCCTCGCGGGGCGACTGACCCGTGCCTCAGGCCAGCGAAGCCGCCATGGATTGCGCCAGGTCAGCCTTCAGGTCGCCCACGCCTTCCAGGCCCACCGAGAACCGCACGAGGCGCCCCTCGAGGTGAGCACGCTGAAGCGATTCGGCGCTGCGGAAGGTCTGGAGTTCATAGGGCACCGCCAGGCTCAGTGGCCCAGCCCATGAGTAGCCGATTCGAAAGAGCTTCAGCCCGTCGACGAAGGCATCCACCTGCGCCTGGGTGTAGTGCTCGTGGAACATCACCGAGAACAAGCCCGCCGCGGCCGTGCACGTGGCGCGCCAATGCGCGTGGCCCGGTGAATCCGGCAGCGCCGGGTGCAGCACCTTGCGCACCTCGGGTCGGGTGCCCAGCCAGGCCGCCAAGTCGCGCCCGGCCTGGTCTTGCGCGGCATAGCGCAGCGCAATGCTGCTGAGCGATCGCAGCACCAGTTCGGCGTCGTTGCCCGAGATGCCCACGCCCAGCCGCATGTGGGTGAACTTGAGCTTCTCGTGCAGCGCCACGTCGCGTGTGACCACCGAGCCCATCAGCACGTCGCCGCCGCCGCTGGGGTACTTGGTCAGGGCCTGCATGACGATGTCGATGCCCAGGTCGAAGCCCTTGAAGGCCACGCCGGCGCCCCAGGTGTTGTCCAGCGCCGTGACCACCCTACGGGCCCGGGCGACAGCCACCAGGGCCGGCAGGTCCGGGAATTCCATGGTGATGGATCCGGGCGCTTCCAGCCACACCAGCCGTGTGCGGTCGGTGATGGCGGAAGCCAGGCTGGCCGGGTCCATCGGGTCGTACAGGCGGTGGCCGATGCCCCAGCGCTGCAGCTCGTTGCGGGCCAAAGCGATGCTCGGGCCATAGGCGTTGCCGGGGATCAGCACTTCGTCGCCCTGCGACAGGAGGGCCTGGTCCACCAGAGCCACCGCGGCCAGGCCACTGGGTACCAGCACGCAGTGGGTGCCGCCTTCCAGCGTGGCGATGCGCTCTTCCAGCGTGAAGGTGGTCGGCGTGCCGTGCAGGCCGTAGGTATAGCCGGTCTTGTGGCGCCAGTCGCGCGAACGCACCGCCGCCACGTTCTTGAACAGGATGGTCGAGGCCTTGTGCACGGGGCCCTGCGGCGCTTCGAAACCTTCGGGCGGCTGGTAAGGGTGGTGGATCAGGTCGGTGGACAGGTCACGGGTCATGGCGGGAGCTCGGAACTTCAGGATCAGATGGGCTGGGCGACGAGGTCGTGGCCGTCGGCCGCGACGATCCGTGCGCGGGTGAACTCGCCCACCTTCAGGGTCTTGGAGGCCTTCTCGGGCGGCAGCAGGCGCACCACGCCGTCGATCTCGGGGGCGTCGGCATAGGTGCGGCCCACGCCGCCCTTGCGGCCCAGCGCGGGCGCCTGATCGACCAGGACCTGCATCTGCGCCCCCACCCGCTCCTTCAGCTTGGCGATCGAGACGGCCTCGGCCACCGCCATGAAGCGCGCCCGGCGCTCTTCGCGCACGGCCTGCGGCAGCGCACCGGGCAGCTCGTTGGCGGCCGCCCCTTGTACCGGCGAGTAGGCGAAGCAGCCGGCGCGGTCGATGCGGGCTTCGCGGATGAAGTCCAGCAGGGTCTCGAACTCGGCCTCGGTCTCGCCGGGGAAGCCGGCGATGAAGGTCGAACGCACCACCAGCTGCGGGCAGAGCTCGCGCCAGCGGGCCAGGCGTTCGAGGTTGCGCTCGCCGCTGGCCGGCCGCTTCATGCGCTTGAGCACGTCGGGGTGGGCGTGCTGGAAGGGCACGTCGAGGTACGGCAGCACGCGGCCTTCGGCCATCAGCGGCAGCACGTCGTCCACGTGCGGGTAGGGGTAGACGTAGTGCAGCCGTACCCAGGCGCCATACGGCTCGGCCAGGTCGGCCAGGCGGGTGCACAAGTCCAGCAGCCGGGTCTTGACGGGCTGGCCGTCGAAGAAGCCGGTGCGGTACTTCACGTCCACGCCGTAGGCACTGGTGTCCTGGCTCACCACCAGCAGTTCGCGCACGCCCGATTCGAACAGCGCGCGCGCATCGCCCAGCACATCGCCCACGGGCCGCGAGACCAGGTCGCCGCGCATGCTGGGGATGATGCAGAAGGTGCAGCGGTGGTTGCAGCCTTCGCTGATCTTGAGGTAGGCATAGTGGCGCGGCGTGAGCTTGATGCCCGCCACGCCACGAAACTCGGCCCGCGCCTCGGGCACCAGGTCGACGAAAGGGTCGTGCGGCTTGGGCACGTGCAGGTGCACGGCATCCATCACCTCCTGCGTGGCATGGGGGCCGGTGACGGCCAGCACCTTGGGGTGCGTCTGCTGCACCAGGTTGCCGCCGGCGTCGCCGGCCTTGGCGCCCAGGCAGCCGGTAACGATGACCTTGCCATTGGCCGACAGCGCCTCGCCAATGGTGTCCAGGCTTTCCTTGACGGCGTCGTCGATGAAACCGCAGGTGTTGACGATCACGAGGTCGGCCCCCGCGAAGGCCTTGCTGGTCTCGTAGCCCTCGGCGCGCAGTTGCGTGAGGATGAGTTCGGAATCCGTCAGGGCCTTGGGGCAGCCCAGGGAGACGAAGGCGATCTTGGGGTTGCCCGCCACAGGGCTGGCAATGGGGTCATCGGTCATAGACCCGCATTTTCGCGCATCTGACGAAACTGCCCGGGAGCTTCCGTGATGCCGCGACCGCCAGCAGAAGCCGGGGCCCTACTTCTTGCGCTTGAGCATCTCACCCACGATGGCCACGAACTGCTCTTCGGTCTCGCGCTTGAGCAGGTCTTCAGACAGGGCCGC
Organism: uncultured beta proteobacterium; assembly: GCA_903822435.1. Lineage (GTDB taxonomy): Bacteria > Pseudomonadota > Gammaproteobacteria > Burkholderiales > Burkholderiaceae_C > Rubrivivax. The sequence continues at coordinate 2,847 of CAIJPE010000361.1, forward strand.
CGAGGCCGGGAAGGTGGGCACCAGTTCCAGCCGGTAGTTCATGCGCGTGCCCTCGCCTTCGGCACTCAGCATCATCAACGACTGCTGCTTCTTCAGGCTGCCCTTGACCTGCGTGGACAGGATCGAGGACTGCTGGGTCAGCACCACCTCGCGCTGGCTGGCCCAGTTGAAGGTGAAGGCGCCGAACTTGGCAGTGCCCTTCTGCTCGATGGTGAACTGCTTCTCGCCGGGCTTGATGATGCTGCTCTCGCGCAGGTTGGGCACCCACTTGGGCATGTTCGGGAAGTCGGTCAGCACCTCCCAGGCGGTGGCCGGGGGCACGGCCGCGAACATCACCGCCTTCAGCACATACGTCTCGCCGTCGTAGGTGACTTCGATGGTCTTCACCGGCGATTCGGCCCGCGCCGCACCGGCCAGGCACGAGGCCAGACCGGCCACGCCAGCCAGGCACAGGGCCCGCCGGGACAGGAAGGGGCGATACGGGCGGGCAGGCTGGACGCGGCTTTTCATGCTGGGCATCTTGGCAGGAGCACATGCCCCTGATGCAGAGTCGGGCGAAACGCTATTTCTTGACCGCGGGGAAACCCGCAAGCCCCGGAAACAGCGAGCCGGCCTGCTGCATCTGCTCGAACATGCTGCGGCTTTGTTCCAGGTAGCTGCCCATGAGGTTCTGGAGCACCGCAGGCTGCCCGCTGAGGAATTGTGTCCAGACCTCCGGCGACAGGTGCTTGGGGTCGTACAGGCCCTTGCTCTGGTTCAGGAACTGACTTTGCAGTTCGGCGAAGGCCGCCATGTTCTTCTCGAGCATGGTGCCCATCACGCCCTGCATGGCGTGGCCGTAGAAGCGGATGATCTGGCTGAGCGTCTGCGTGCTGAACATGGGCACGCCGCCGGACTCTTCTTCGAGGATGATCTGCAGCAGGATGCTGCGGGTGAGGTCTTCGCCGGTCTTGGCGTCGCGCACCTCGAAGTCTTCGCCGCCCAGCACCATCTGCTTGACGTCGGCCAGCGTGATGTAGGTGCTCAAACGCGTGTCGTACAGGCGGCGGTTGGGGTACTTCTTCAACGTGCGCAGGGGGCCCGCTGCGGCGGAGTCGGCGGCGGCCTCTGCACCAAGCGTGTTTGCCGCGGCTCGGCGTTGGGACGGCATGCGGGGGTTCCTCGCTGAAAAAAAATCGATTCTAGGAGGCCGACAGCCCCACGGCGGGGGGATTTCCCCGGAAGTGGACGCGACCGGTGACGCCGGCCAGAGGCGTAGGCAAATGGCGCCGGCGCACGCCGTACGGTATCAGGCGCCGGCCCGTGCACCCCAGGCGATGAAATCGGGGTTCTCAAAGCCAGGCTTGCCATAGCGCAAGGGCTGGCCGGCGGAGTCGGTGACTTCGCCGCCGGCTGCCCGCAGCACGGCATGGCCGGCCGCCGTGTCCCATTCCATCGTGCGGCCAAAGCGCGGGTAGACGTCGGCATCGCCAGCAGCCAGCAGGCCGAACTTCAGCGAAGAGCCCGCGGCCAGCCGGCTGGCCACGCCGCGCCCTTGCTGCCACCGGGCCAGGGCCGCTTCATCGCCGTGCGAGCGGCTGCAGGCCATTGCCAGCCCCGTGGCCGGCACCGTGCGGCAACCGATGCGCTCCCGCCCGCCCTGCGGCGTGACGCGCCAGGCGCCCGAACCGACCACGCCGGCATACAAGGTGTCGGTGACGGGCACATGCACCACGCCCAGCACCGGCAGTTCATCCTGCACCAACGCGATGTTCACCGTGAATTCGCCATTGCGCGAGACGAATTCGCGCGTGCCGTCCAGCGGGTCCACCAGCCAGAACATCGGGCAGGCCTCGGGCGCTTCGCCGCGCGCATGGGCTTCCTCGGCCACCACCGGCCACGGGGGCCCCAGGGCCTGAAGGGCCGGCACGATCAGCCGCTCGGCGGCCTCGTCGGCCAGCGTCACCGGCGAGGCGTCGGCCGTACGCTCGACGGCGAAGTCCGACGCGTAGACCGCCAGGATGAGGTCGCCCGCCCGGCGGGCCAGTGCCTCGACCTGCGGCAGCAGCGCCAGGAGTTCGGCGCCCGTGGCCATCAATCGCCGGCCGATGCCGAACCCGTTGCCACCGAGGCTGACGCTGCCGCAGCCGCCTTGACCTTGTTCCCGCGGGCCCAGTTCACCACGCGCCCGAGGACGCGCCACACCATGCGCAGCATCAGCAGCGTCAGCACGCATTCGAACAGCGTGAGCACGAAGGCCACGGCCACGTGCCAGCGGGTGGCGCGCAGGCGGAACTTGGCCATGGCGCCGTCGCGAGCGTTCTCGATGCTGTCGTAGAAGCTGGGGATCACCAGCAGCGTGAGGAAGGTGCTGGTGATGGTGCCGCCGATGATGGCGACGGCCATGGGCTTGTAGAAGCCGGCGCCCTCGCCCACCCCGATGGCCACCGGCAGCATGCCGGCCACCAGCGCGAAGGTCGTCATCAGGATCGGCCGCAGCCGCTTGCGGCCCGCCGCCATCAGCGCCTCTTCACGGTCCATGCCCTCGGCTTCGCGCACGCGGGCCGCGTCCAGCAGCAGGATGGCGTTCTTGGCCACCAGCCCCATGAGCATGATCACCCCGATCAGGCTCATCAGGTTGAGCGTGCCGCCCGTCAGGAGCAGGGCGATCACCACGCCGATGAGCGACAGCGGCAGCGACATCATCACCGGCAGCGGCGCGGTGAAGGAGCTGAACTGCATCACCAGGATCAGGTACATCAGGGCCACGCCAGAGACCAGCGCGATGCCCATCTGCTTGAAGACCTCCTGCTGGTCCTTGGAAGCGCCGGCCAGCTCCAGGCCGAAGCCGGGCGGGAAGTCGATGGCGCGTGCCAGCTTCAGCGCATCGGCCGTCACCTCGCCCGACGAGCGCCCCTGGGCATTGGCCGCCACCGAGATGGTGCGCTTGCCATCGGAATGCTGGATCTGCGAAGGGCCGCGTCCCATGGTGACGGTGGCGATCTGCTCAAGCGGCACCATCACGTTGCTGCCGCCCACCGCGATGGGCAGCCGCTCGATGTTGCCGGCGTCCACCCGGTCGTCGGGGTGCAGGCGCACCGAGACATCGCGCGTCTCGCCGCTGGGATCGACCCAGTCGCCGGCCTCCACGCCCGCGAAGGCCACGCGCAGCGCCTGTGCGGCGTCGTTGACCGAGATGCCCAGCGTGTTGGCCAGGCCGCGGTCGAGCTCGATCTTCATCTCTTCCTGCGGCTCCAGCTGCGACAGGCCCACGTCCACCGCGCCGGGCACCTTGTGCAGCTGCTCCATGAAGGCGTTGGTGATGTCCAGCAGGCGCCGCGAATCGGTGCCGGTGAAGCGGATCTGCACCGGCTTCTGCGCGCCGGTGTTCAGGTCGTCCAGCACCACGTACTCGGCACCCACCAGCCGGGCGGTGAGCGTGCGCAATTCGGCCGCGATCTGCACTGCCGAGCGTGCGCGTTCGGTGCTTTTGCCCAGGTCGACGTACACGCGTCCGCCGCCCGGGTTGACGTAGCTGTTGGTGGCCTTGGTCTCGGGGATGGAGCGGGCCAGCGCCGCGGCGGCCTCGACCTTCAGCCGCGCGTACTCCAGGCTGCTGCTGGAGGGCGTGCGGATGTCCATCGCCACCACGCCGTTGTCGGAAGCCGGCAGGAAGCTGGAGCCGCCGAACTTGGCCTGCAGCACCATGGCCCCGGCCAGGCTGGCTGCGGCGAACACCGCCATCCAGCGCCTGTGGTGCAGCGCCCAGGCGATGACGTGCCCATAGCGATCGGACTGGTGGTCGAACCAGTCGTTGAAGCGCGCCAGCCAGCGGCTGATGCCGCGGCGCGGCTGCAGGTGGTGGCCGGGGGGGTCGCCCCAGGCGGCCGACAGCATCGGGTCCAGCGTGAAGCTGATGAACAGGCTCACCAGCACCGATGCGACCACCGTCACGCCGAAGGGCCGGAACCACTCGCCTGACACGCCGGGCATGAAGGCCACGGGCACGAACACCGCCACGATGGAGAAGGTGGTGGCCGCCACGGCCAGGCCGATCTCGGCGGTGCCGTTGAGCGCAGCGGTACGCCGGTCCTCGCCCAGCTCCATGTGGCGCACGATGTTCTCGCGCACGACGATGGCGTCGTCGATCAGCACCCCGATGGCCAATGAAAGCCCCAGAAGGCTCATGAAGTTCAACGTGAAGCCGCACAGCCACACGGCGATGAATGCCGCGATCACCGACGTGGGCAGCGACAGCGCCGTGATCAGCGTGGACCGCCAGGAATTCAGGAAGATGTAGACCACGAAGACGGTCAGGCCCGCGCCGAACACCAGCGCATGGATGACGTTGTCCAGGCTGCGCTGCGCGCTGTCGCCGCCGTCCTGCGTAACCTCGAGCTTGGTGCCGGCAGGCAGGGTCTTGGCGATCTCGGCGGCCAGCTCGCGCACCTTGGCGGCCACGGTCACGGTGCTGCCCTCGCGGCTGCGCGTGATCGAAAGGCCGATGTTGGGGTGCCCGTTGCGCATGGAAAAGCCGCTGAGCTCGGCAAAGCCGTCTTCCACCACCGCCACCTGCGACAGCCGCACCAGTTCGTTGCCGCGGCGCTTGATGACGATCTGGCCGAATTCGGTCGGCGATTCGATGCGGCCCACCAGGCGGATGCTCTGGTCTTCCAGCGTGCCGCGCACCTTGCCCACCGGGGCGGTGGCGTTCTGTGCGCGCACGGCGGCGACCACGTCGGTGACCGAGACCTCGTACTCGCGCAGCTTCTGGGCCCGCAACAACACCGACAGCTCGCGCTTGAGCGAGCCGTTGACGGTGACCGTGGCCACACCCGGCAAGGCGCGGAACCGGTCGGCCAGCTGGTCTTCGGCCATCCGCGACAGCACGGCATGGCTGAGCTTGTCGGACGACAGCGCCAGCTGCACGATGGGCTGCGCAGAGGGGTCGACCCGCTGCAGGATGGGCTCGCGGATCTCCACCGGCAGCTTGTAGCGCACCGAGGCGATGGCATTGCGCACCTCGTCGGCGGCCACCACCAGGTTCTTGTCGAAGGTGAAGACCAGGGTGAACGAGGCGTTGCCCTCGCCGGCCGTGGACCGCAGCTGGTCCAGCCCGGCGATGCCCTGCATGGCCTTCTCGATGCGGTTGATGACCTCGCGTTCCACTGTCTCCGGCGAGGCGCCGGGGTACTGGATGTTGACCACCAGCAGCGGCTGCTCGACGTCGGGGATCTCATTGACCCGCAGCTTGGACAGGCTCAGCAGGCCCAGGGCCATCAGCGCGATGATGATCACCACCATCGCCACCGGACGCTTCACGCTGAATTCAGAAAGGAACATGGCGCCTCACTTCATGGCCTTGGCCGGCGATGGGTCCGGCCCCGGCACCCCCTGAAGGGCCGCGGGTGCCGCCGCCGCCGCAAACTCGATCCGCTGGCCGTTGACCAGGGCACTGCCCGGGTTGCGCAAGATGCGGTCGCCCGCCACCAGGCCAGAGCGCACCGGCACGTTGCCGCTCCGGCTGTCGCGCTCGCCCAGCTTGACTTCCAGCTTGCTCAGCATCTTGCCATCCACGCGCCAGACTTGCGCGGTCTCGCCCGATCGCACCAGTGACGCCTCGGACACCATGAGGCCCTGGACGCTGCCGGTCTCGACGCGGCCTTCGGCGAACAGGCCAGCCACCTTCGGCGCCGTGGCAGGGTCTTCGAAGTCGACGATCAGGGCCACCTGGCGCGTGGTGGCATTGGCCGCCGCGTCGATGCGTCGCACCTTGCCGTAGAAATCGCTCTGCGCATAGCCGTTGATGCGAAAGCTCACGCGCTGGCCCGTGCGCAGTTCACCCAGCCGATCGGCCGAGACCAGTCCCTCGAAGCGCAAGCTGTGCGGGTCGATGACCTTGATCAATTCCTTGCCGATCTGGACCGTGTCGCCCACCGAGGCCTTGCGCTCGCTCAGCACGCCGTCGAAGGGCGCCCGCACGTTGGTGCGCGCCAGCTGCTGCCGGGCTGCGACCACCCGGGCCTTGGCGGCCACCAGGTCGCTCTGCGCGTTGTTGCCCCGGACTTCGGCATCTTCCAGCGCCTGGGTCGACGTCATGCCCTGGGCCTGCAGCGTCTTCAGGCGTTGCACCTGGCGTTCGGACTGGTCGAAAGCCTGCTGGGCGGCCCGCACGGCCTCGTCGGCCGAGGTCAGGCTGTCGCGGATGGCCGTGTCGTCCAGGCGCATCAGCAGGTCGCCGGCTCGCACGGCCTCGCCGTTTTCCTTGAGCACCTGCAGCACCACCGCCGCCACTTCGGCGCGCAGGTCGGCCCGGCGCTCGGGTTGCACCGAGCCGGTGATGACCGGGCCGCTGGCGAGCTGGCTGGGCTGCAGGGTGGTGATGTCCTCGGGCGCCAGCAGCAGCACCGGCGCGGCCGCAGCCGTGGCCGACGCAGCCGTTGCACCCGCCGAAGCCTTGGCGCCGGCGGCATCGGGTTTCTGGCAGGCCGCCAGGAGGACGGTCAACAACGCCAGGCAGATCAGGACGGGCAGAGAAGGCATGAAATGGGGGCACCGGCGGGACCGGCGGCACGCTGCAAAGTCCGCAAGCGTACCGCCCCGCGCCGATTCACCCCCGGGCCGATGCGACGAATCGACGCCCCGGTGCCCTCAACTGCCGGTCCCGGACGGGGCCACGGGCCCGGCAGCCGGGTCTGCCGAAGGCTCGAAGGCGCCGTCGTCGTAGGCCTGGTTGTAGGCCTGCGCGTCCTGCCCGGCCTGCCGCGCGCAGTCTTGCGCGACGGCCAGGAGCTCGGTCTTCCACTTCTTGCGCGGGCCGAAATCCATCAGCTCGTCCGCCCCCGCAGAACCGCTGCGGCCGGCGCTGCGCAGCTGCGCCCAGGCCGCCAGGCGGCCCAGGTCGGCCACCAGCGTGGCCAGGCTGCCGGGCCTGCGCTGCGCACGGCGCAGGTCGATGCGGTCTTCGCCGGGCTGCAGGGCACGCAGGACACAGGGCTGCTCATCGAGCAGCACCGGATGCAGGAACGCCGCCGGCACGGCCTGCATGCGTTGCTGCACGGCCACCACGCGGTGGGCTTCGGTCGGCCAGGCCGGCTGCGACACCTTCAAGCGCGGCAGCAGCGACGACGGCAGGGACTGCTTGAGATCGAGCACGTAGTTGCCATCCGGCGAGCCCTTGCCCTTGACCAGGATGGCATAGCGGTCGATGCCCAGGCTGCCGGTGCCCGCGATGCGGCAAGCCACGTCCAGCACCTCGTAGAAGCCAGGGTCGGGTTGGCTGCGGGCAAACCCCTGCATGAACGACATCACCGCCTCGCGCTGCGCCGGGCTGGCCGGCAGGGCGCGCTTGCCGTCGGCCTTCAGCGTCCTGCGGCCGCGGCTGAGCACGGTGCGCGTGGCGAGGAAGCGGGGCCGCTGCCGCTCGCGCAGGCCGTCCAGCAGATCGTGCACCAGCCCTTGCGCGGTGTCGCGTTCCAGCCAGTAGGCCTTGCCCGCCGCCAGCGCCGCGCCATAGGCCTCCAGCAGATGCACGCACAGGGCCTGGGCTTGCGTTTCCTCCACCCCCAGGTCCGTGGCGCCCACGCGCACGCTGCACAGCAGTCGGACCAGGTCCCAGCTGGCGGGGGCCAGGGCCGATTCGTCGAAATCGTTGATGTCGAAATACACCAGCCGGTTGTCCCCTTTGTAGCTCCCGAAGTTCTCCAGGTGCAGGTCGCCGCAGCACCACACCCGCGGTGCGGTCTTTAGCACGCCGCTGCGGGGCAGACGCCGGTAGAACAGATGGCAGCTGCCGCGCAGGAATGCGAAGGGGCTCGCGCGCATGGCCTGGTACTTCAGGGCCAGCCGAGCAGGGTCTCGGCCTGCGTTGTAAGCTTGAATCAGACGGATCGGGTCCATGTCGGTATCTTCCTTGAAATTGTTTGCGATACCCGTGCTGGCGCTGGCCGGTTGCGCCGCGATCGACGCTGCCCGCCCGCTGCAGGCACCGGGCACCCCGCGGGCCGAGGTGCTGGCCCACGAAGGGCAGCCCACGCGGACCTGGCCCGAGACCGACGGCGGCAGCACCCTGGAGTACACCACGCAGCCCTTCGGCAAGAGCTGCTGGATGGTGCGGCTGGATGCCCAGGGCCGCCTGGTGGAAGCCCACGACGGCCTGGGGGCCGCCACGCGCGAGCGGGTGCAGCCGGGCATGTCGCCCGAGCAGGTCGCCCACTTGCTGGGCCACGAGCGCCGGCGCATGACCTTCGCAGCCAGCGGCGAAGAGGTGTGGGACTGGAACGTCGAGCCGCAGGACGTCAGCGGCCTGCTCAGCTTCAACGTCCACTTCAAGGACGGCCACGTGGTGCGCACGAGCTACAGCTACATCACCCGCGGACGCATGTTCCCGGACCCCTGAAGGCGCCGGGCCGCGGACCGGCACCTATACTGCGGCCCCGCCCGGCCCCGGCGCAGAGGCCCTGCCTGCAGGGCCTCACGTCCACCGTATCCCCAAGCCAGATCGGGCCCCCACTGGAAGCATTCCTCATCTCGACGGGCGTCGTCGCCCTGGGCGAAATGGGCGACAAGACGCAACTGCTGGCCTTCTTGCTGGCAGCGCGCTTCAAGCGCCCCTTGCCCATCATCCTGGGCATCCTGGCGGCCACCGTGCTCAACCACACCGCGGCCGGTGCGGTGGGTGGCTGGATCGCCGCGGCGGTGGGGCCGCAGGTGCTGCGCTGGTTCATCGGCCTGGGCTTCGTGGCCATGGCCGCGTGGATGATGGTGCCCGACAAGCTGGACGACACATCGGCCGGCGGGCCGCAGCGCTTCGGCGTGTTCGGCACCACGGCCATTGCCTTCTTCCTGGCCGAGATGGGCGACAAGACGCAGATCGCCACGGTGGCCCTGGCAGCCCGCTATGCCGACCTGCTGCCCGTGGTGGCCGGCACCACGCTGGGCATGATGCTGGCCGACGTGCCTGCCGTGTTCCTGGGCAACACCTTCGCGCAGAAGGTACCCATGCCGCTGGTGCATGGGATAGCCGCCGTGCTCTTTGCAGGGCTGGGGCTGCTGACGCTCTTCAACGTCGGCAACCTGTTCTGAGGGCGATCAGCCCAGATCGATCCGGTTTACGCGGTGGGCTTCGAGCATGCGCGTGCCCAGCACGGTCATGCGCACCTCGCCCACGGCCGTGACCTTCGACCCGATGTCCAGCCCGGTGGCCGCCATGCCATGCGGGCGCATGTGGACGAATTCACCGGTCTCCAGGATGACCCCGTTGGGCTCACCATGGCGGGCATAGTGCCAGGCGGCGACCACGCCCTTGAGGGTGCTCTGAGAGGCGTCGGCTTCGGGCATGGCCAGGGCCTGGCCTGTCGCGTCGGCCAGTGACTCGAACTTGTACACCGGGTGGGCACCCTGAGCGGTCTTCGGCGAATGGTCGGCCACGGCCAGCATCCGCAGGCGCCGGCCGGGGCCCGTGGCCTGCATCAGGGCCGGCCCGAGGTCCGGGGGCACCGAGACCTGAACAACGACGCCCTTGACCTTGAGCAGTGCCCCTTCGATGCCGCCCTTGGGGCTGAAGAGCCATTGCAGGCAGGTGCCCTGAATGAGTTCGAGATGCTTGGCCATGTGAAACCTTGGTTGGAGTGCATTTACAAAGCCGCCCAGGGCCGCGAGCCCCAGGCGGGCGGGGTGGTTTCATTTCATTGCGGTCAGCACGTCGGACGGGCGCATGGGCAGGTGGCGCAGGCGCACGCCAACGGCCGCGAAAAGCGCGTTGCCGATGGCCGGGCCGACGACCGTGGTGGCCGGCTCGCCCAGGCCGGTGGGCGGCAGGGTGCTGGCGATGAACTCGATGTCCAGTGCGGGCACGTCGCGCATGCGCAGCGGCGTGTAAGTGTCCAGATTGGTGTCCCTGACCTGCCCGTTCAGGAATTCCGTGCCTTCGTGCAGGGCCATGCTCAGGCCCCACAGCGTGGCACCTTCCACCTGGGCCAGCGCGCCGTCGGGGTGGACGATGGTGCCGGCATCCACCACGACGGTGAGCCTGTCCACTTTCACCACACCCGTGCGGCGGTCCACCCGCACGCGGGCCACGCAGGCACACCAGGTGGGCATGTCGCGCTCCTGCCCGAACGAGCTGGCGATGCCCAGCGCCGTGCCGGACGGCTGCGGGCTGCCCCAGCCGGCCTTCTCGGCCGCGCGACGCAGCACCTGGGCCTGGCGGGCGGCACCCCCCACGCCGTTGGCGCCGGGGCCGGCCAGCAAGGCCAGGCGGAAGGCCAGCGGGTCCTGGCCGGCCGCTGCAGCGGCTTCGTCCATGAACGACTCCAGGGCCCAGTTGGTCCACCCCGGGCCCACCGAGCGCAGCCAGCCGGGCCGGAAGGTGTCGTTGGCCAGGTCATTGCTGATGGCCCGCACCCGCTGCGCGCCCACCGAGTACCAGTGGTCGGCTCCCGAGATCGAGAACGGATCGTAGGGCTGGCCGTTGCGGCCCTTGGGCATGGAGCCCGGGAACATCACCTGCGTCGGCCAGCCGGCGCTGGCGTGGTGCTGCATGCCGGTGACCTGCCTTCCGGGACCGAAGGCCATCCGCAGCCGCTGGACGGACGGCGAACGGGGCGAGTCGAAACGGGCATCGTCGGCCCGCGTCCAGATCAGTTTCACGGGCCGGCCCAGGACCTGCGCCGCCAGGGCCGCCGGCACGGCGTAGTCGCCGTTCAGGCGCCGGCCGAAACCCCCGCCCAGCAGGTAAGTGCGCATCACCACCCGCTCGGGGGGTACCGCGAGGGCCTTGGCCAGCGTGGGCAGGATCAACGATTGCCACTGGTTGCCGGTGTGGATTTCCCACAGGCCGTCCTTCTGGAAGGCCAGCGCGTTGACCGGCTCGAGCTGGAAGTGCAGCACGGTGGCCGTGGTGTACACGCGGTCGAGGGTGGTGGTGGCGGCGGCGAAGGCCGCATCCACGCCGGCGTCTTCCACCACCTGCGAGCCGCCGGTGGTCTCGTTGACCAGTTTCAGCGCATGCGCCTGGATGTCGGGCTCGGAGACCAGGGCGGCCGGTCCGGTGGACCACTGCACCCGGACCAGGTCGGCCGCGCGAATGGCGGCCACGAAGGAGTCCGCAACCACCACCACCCAGCCGGGCACGGTGCCCGAGGGGTCGGCCAGCGCCAGGCTGCGCAGGTACCCCGGCACGGCACGCGCTGCACGGTCGTCGATGGACAGCACCTGGCACCCGTTGCGCGTGGGCGGCAACTTCGGCCGCGCGTAGACCATGCCGGGCACCTGCGCGTCCAGGCCGTAGACCGAAGCACCCGTGGTCTTGGCGGGGATGTCCAGGGCCAGCGCGGGCAGACCGATCAACCGGCGTTCGGCGGCGGGCTTGATGGGCAGGGCCGCCAGTTCGTCGGCCGTGTAGGTGCGCTCGGGCAAGCCGCGCCGCACGATCTCGGCGTAGCCGATGGAACGGCCCCCGGCCACCACGCGGCCATTCCGGGCGCTGCATGCCGCAGCGCGCACGCCCAGCAGCCGCGCGCCCGCCTCGACCAGCGCGATGCGCCCGGCCGCACCGGCATGGCTGAGGATCGGGAAGCTCTGCCACACCGACCAGCTGCCGCCGGTGACCATGGTGCCCCACTTCGGATCGGTATCCACCGACACCACGCGCACGTCGGCCCAATCGGCTTCCAGCTCGTCGGCCACGATGCGGGCCAATGCCGTGGCCACGTGCTGCCCCATCTCGGCGCGGATGATCGACACGTGGACCAGGCCCTCGCGATCGGTGGCGTACCAAAGCGTCGGCTCCCAGGGCTGGCCGGCCTGCGGCACGGCAGCCGCGGCAGTCCCCGTGAACACCATCGACACGCCGGCCGCCGTGGTGCTGACGAGGAACCCCCGCCGGGTGGCCCCGGTGACGCCGCCGCCGGCCTCACGCATGGCTTGCCGCCCCGCGCACCTCGGCCGCCGCGATCTTGATCGCCTTGCGGATGCGCACATAGGCCATGCAGCGGCACAGGTTGCCGTTCATGACCGCGTCGATGTCCTCGTCGGTGGGCTGCGGGAAGCGGCGGATGAGTGCGGCGGCCTGCATGATCTGGCCCGACTGGCAGTAGCCGCATTGCGGCGCCTGGGTCTGGACCCAGGCCTTCTGCAGGGGGTGCTGGCCGTCCGGGGACAGGCCTTCGATGGTGGTGACCTGCGCCCCGGCCACGTCCTTCACGGGGGTGATGCAGGCGCGGACGGCCCGGCGCCCCAGGTGAACGGTGCAGGCGCCGCACAGGCCGATGCCGCAGCCGAACTTGGTTCCCGTCAGGCCGGCGCTCTCGCGGATCACCCACAGCAAGGGGGTGTCGTCGCTCACGGCCACCGTGAGCGGGTGGCCGTTGAGCTGGAAGGTGATGGGGAGCGAGGCGGTCATCATGGTGGGACTGCAGCCATCGGACGATGGGCGGTGACGGTAGGAAGGAGGTTCGGCCAAGCCGGCCGATCGCTGCGCGTGCGGCGCAGGTAGGCGGCGAGCAGGGCGATGTCGGCATCGGTCAGGGCCCCCGCGAAGGCTGGCATGTACGGGCCGGGCGTGCCCGCGCCGCCCACGCCGTGCAGCACGGTCTGGATGAAGTTGGCCGGATCGTCCGCGGTCAGCGCCGTGCTCAGTGCCAGGCTGCCCGACACCTTGCCGGGGCCGGGCGCCGCGCTGTAGTGGCAGTAGGCGCAGCCCGCGAGGTAGAGGTTGGCGGCCGGGTCGGTCTCCTGCCCCACGTCGGCCAGCCTGCGCGTCTGCGCCAGGGCCAGCGCCGCGGCAGCCTGTGGCTCGCGGCCAGCCGCCCCGCCCAGGTCGCTGAAGTACGTCGCCAGGGCCTGGATGTCGGAATCCGGCAGGCGGGCCAGGCCCTGGTGGACCACGGCGGCCATCGCGCCCGCAGCCACGCCATGCCGTTCAGACTCGCCGTTGCGCAGGTAGTCGTAGAGGTCCTGCTGGCTCCAAGGCACGGGTGCGGGGCTCGCGGCGCTCAAGGTGGGCGCCACCCAGCCATCGAGCGGCGCGCCGGCATAGGGTGCGTCGCTGCGTTCGGCCCCGAAGCGGTTGCGCGGCGTGTGGCAGGCGGCGCAGTGGGCGATGCCCTCGGCAAGATAAGCACCGCGGTTCCAGGCCTCGCCGCGGCGCGCGTCGGCCCGGTAGACGCCGGGCTTGAAGAACAGCAGCTTCCAGCCCGCCTGAAGGCTGCGCACGTTGAGCGGAAAGGGGATGCGGTTGGCGCGGCTGGGCGATGAGACCGGGTCGCGGGTCATGAAGTAGGCATACAGCGCGCCAACGTCCCCGTCGCTCAACAGGGTGAAGTGCGTGTAGGGGAATGCGGGGAACAGGTGCGTGCCGTCGCGCGCCACGCCCTGGCGCAGGGCGCGGTCGAAGGCGGCCAGCGACCAGCTGCCGATGCCCGTCTGCACATCGGGTGAGATGTTGGTGCTGTAGATGGTGCCGAAGCCGGTCTCCAGCCCCACGCCGCCGCCGTAGGCCAGCCCGCCCGCGGCGGTATGGCAGCCCGCGCAGCCGCCCGCACCGGCCAACTGGCCGCCCAGCGCCACCTGTGCCGCGGGGAAGCTGCTGCTGGGTGGCGCGCCGATCGGCGGCACCTCGGAGTGCCAGGACAGGCCCACGCAGCCTACCAGCAGCATGACCAGGACGGCCAAGGTCAGGCGCTTGAACAACCAGGATCTCCTGAGGGTGGCGGGGGGCGCCTGGACTGCCGGAAGTGGCGGAAGTGCCGGTTCCGGCCGTGGCTCCAGGACCAGGTGCGACCTTAGGCGCAGGGGCCGGGACGGTCGGTGCGCCAGCGAACGGAAAAATCGGCGCCCAGCCGGACACACTCGCGCATGCCATCCAAGCCAACCCCATCGCGGCGACCGGCCGACACACCATGATTGCCTTCCAGGTGAGCGACATGACCACCTCGCGCTGTGCGGGCGCGGTGACCCAGGCGCTGAAGGCGGCCGACCGAGGCGCCGTGGTGCGGGTCGACCTGGCCACCTTCACGGTCGAGATCGAGCCCAGCACGGCCACCGCACGACAGCTCAGCGACGCCATCAAGCGCGCAGGTTATTCGCCCGTGGCGGCATGAGCGCCGTGCCCGGGCGGTCCGGCACGCGGCGGGCCATCCGTATCCATGCCGAACGTCACAACGGCGATCGCATCGGATGGCTGCGTGCGGCCGTGCTGGGGGCCAACGACGGCATCGTCTCCACCGCCAGCCTGGTGCTGGGCGTGGCCGCTGCGGGCGCCGATCACCGCACGGTGCTGATGACGGGCGTATCGGGGTTGATCGCAGGCGCCATGTCGATGGCGGCCGGCGAATTCGTGTCGGTTCACTCCCAATCGGATTCCGAGAACGCCGACCTGGCCCGCGAGCAGGCCGAACTCAAGCAGGACCCGGCTGGCGAACGGCAGGAGCTGGCCCGCATTTACGTCGGCCGCGGGCTGGACCCTGCGCTGGCCGATCAGGTGGCCGGGCAGCTGATGGCCCGCGACGCGATGGGCGCCCACGCTCGCGACGAGTGGGGCTTCACCCCCGGCACCGCGGCAAACCCGATCCAGGCGGCCTGGGCCTCGGCGGGCAGCTTCACGGTGGGGGCGGTGCTGCCCATCGGGGTGGTGGCCCTGGTGCCGGCTGCCCAGTTGGGTGCGTGGGTGGCGGGCAGCTCGCTGGTGTTCCTGGCGGCGCTGGGCGCGGCTTCGGCCGTCACGGGTGGCGCCCGCGCCGGGCCGGGGGTCTGGCGCGTCACCTTCTGGGGTGGGCTGGCCATGGCCGTGACGGCCGCGGCCGGCGCGCTGTTCGGCGCGGCCGCCTGATCAAGGCTGGCGCACGAAGCGCTGCACCCTCTTGCCGGTGTCCACCTCGCCAGCATACAGGTCACCCTGGCTGTCGATGGCCATGTCGTGGACCCAGTGGAATTCGCCCGCGTAGCGGCCTGGGCGGCCCAGGGTACCCACCGGCTCACCGGTCTCGCGGCGCAGCGTCAGCACCTGGTTGTTGCGGCCGTCGGCCAGGAACAGCCAGCGTTGCTCGGGGTCGCGTGACAGCAGCAGGTCCCACACCGAACCGTTGCCGGCGGTCTGGGGTTCGATGCTGAATTCCTTGACGTAGCGGCCATCCTTGTGGAACACCTGCACGCGGTTGTTCAGGCGGTCGCAGACGTAGACCAGGCCATCGTGGGCGAGGCGAACGCAATGCACCGGGTTGCCGAAGTGTTCCTTCTGCGTGGCCGTCGGCGGCTCGGTGCGCCGGGCATTGGGCTTCTCGTAGTCCACCGGAGCCTTGCCGTAGGCGCCCCAGTGGCGCTTGTAGGCACCGGTGTCGGCGTCGAAGACGATGACGCGGCGGTTGTAATAGCCGTCGGCCACGTACACCTCGTGCGCGGGGCCGTCCACCTCCACGCCAGCCGCCTGGCCCAGGCGCGTCACGTCGGCGCTGCCGGTCTGCGGCCCGATCTTGCCGATCTGCATCACGAAGTGCCCGTCGGCGGTGAACTTCAGCAGCTGGCCGTCCTGGGGACCGTTGCCGGTGATCCAGACGAAGCCCTGCGGGTCGACATGGATGCCGTGCTCGTTGGCCGGCCAGTTGTAGCCGGCGGCAGGTCCGCCCCAATGGCGCAGCAGGCGACCACCGCGGTCGAATTCGAGCACGGGTGGCGCCGGCGCGCAGCAGTGCGATTGTGGCGGGTTGAGCGTGGCGCCGCGCTCGTCCTCGCTCAGGCTGCCGGGGCGCTGCAGCACCCAGACGTGGTCGTTGGCATCGGTGGCCACTCCGCTGACCTGCCCCAGGATCCAGTGGTTCGGCAAAGGCAGCGGCCAGGCGGGGTCGACCTTGAATCGCGGCACGTCCGCAGCGGGTTGGGCCAGGGCCGGCACGGCCAGCAGGACCACGGCAGCCCATGCCGAGGCAGCCAGGGCCAGCACGGGTCGCCAACGGGAAGGCCTGTGCATGCGGGGTCTCCGGTGGGTATCGAGGGAGGCCGATGATCTCCCGGCCCGACAGTTCCGCGGCTACGGGACTCCCCGGGGGCCGCGCGGGCGAAGCGCGGTGGGGTTGCCAAACCTGCCCGCCGTGCCCGTTCGATCAGCTCGACCGGAGCCGCCGAGGCGACAGTGCGTCCAGCGACACGCCCTGCCGGGCAATGTCTTGCGGCAGCGGCCGGCCCATCAGGGTGGCGGCTGCGGCGCGGGCCAGGGCGGGTGCCATCTGGATGCCGTAGCCGCCCTGCCCCGCCAGCCAGAAGAAGCCTTCGGCCTGGGGGGCAAAGCCGGCCACGGGTGAGCGGTCGGCCACGAAGCTGCGCAACCCGGCCCAGCGGTGGTTGATGCGCCGCACCGGCAGGGTGGTGAGCGTCTCGAAGCGGTCCAGCGCCAGGGCCACGTCCAGTTCTTCGGGCGCCACGTCGCAGGGTTCCATCGGGTCCTCGTTGGCGGGCGAGATGAGCAACTGCCCGGCATCGGGCTTGAAGTACAGCGTCTCGTCGACGTCGATGGTCATGGGCCAGGCGCGCGCATCCAGGCCCTCCGGCAACGGGACGGTGAGTGCGGTGCGGCGCATCGGCTGCAGACCGACCGTGGGCACCCCCGCGGCAAGGGCCACGGCGTCGGCCCAGGCGCCGGTGGCATTGACCACCACGGGAGCCTGGAACGTGCCGGCCCGCGAGGTGGCATGCCAGACGCCGCCGCGGTGCTCCAGCGCCACCTGGCCCGCTCCGAGCTCGATCCGTGCGCCGGCCCGGCGCGCCAGCCGCAGGTAGCCCTGGTGGATGGCCGCCACGTCCATGTCGCAACCCGAGCGGTCGATGGCCGCACCGGCCACCCGCGCGGGCCGCAGGATCGGCACATGGCGCACGGCGGCCGCCGGGTCGATGGCTTCGAGCCCGGACCCGCCGCCCTGCTGCGCGTGCATCGCTGCCAGCGAGGGCAGTTGCTCGGGCGCCGCGACGAACAGCGCGGCGCGCGGGCTCATCAGGGGCCCCTGCGCAAAGTCTTCGGGCGGGTTCTCGAGAAATGCCCGGCTGGCACGGGTCAGGCCCTGAACGGTGGCGTTGCCGTAGCTTTCGAAGAACATCGCGGCCGAGCGCCCCGTGGTGTGGCGGCCGGCCTGGTCTTCGACCTCGATGAGCAGCAGGCGGCGGTGCGGCGACAACTCGGCGGCCACCGATGCGCCCGCCATGCCGGCTCCCAGAACGATCACATCGAATGCATTGCTCATCGCGTGGCCCGCGTCCATGCTAGCGTAAGGCTTGCCATGCCCGGTCAGCAGCATCCGGCAGGCTCGGCTCCCGTTGTCACAAGATCCGCGCAAAAGACGGTTTCATGAAGAACATCTTGCCCTTCCCCCGTCCCCTGGACGGCCACCGCCGGCCTGCCACCACGGCGGCTGCCTGCCTCTTGGCGGCGCTGCTGGGCCTTGCACCGGCGGCCGGCCGGGCGGCCGGCGCGCTGACCGTCTGCACAGAAGCCTCGCCCGACACGCTGGACGTCGCCCAGTCCGAGGCCGCCGTGACGGTGGACGCCATCGGCAACACCGTCTTCGACCAGCTGGTGATGTACCGCCGCGGCACCACCGAACTGGTGCCCGGCCTGGCGCAGACCTGGGCCATCAGTCCCGACGGCCTGAGCTACACGCTGCAGTTGCGGCCCGGCGTGAAGTTCCACACCACGCCCTGGTTCAAGCCGACCCGCGACTTGAACGCCGACGACGTGGTGTTCAGCTTCGCCCGCCTGGCCGAGAAGAAGGGCGCGTGGCACGACGCGGCGCCCATCGGCTTCCAGATGTGGCACAGCACGGGCATGGCCGATGCCATCCGCCGGGTGGAGAAGGTCGACGCGATGACCGTGCGCCTGATCCTCACCAAGCCGATGGCACCCATGCTGTCTCTGCTGGCCAATGCCTTCACGAGCTCGGTGATCTCGGCCGAGTACGGCGCCCAGTTGCTCAAGGCGGGCAAGCCCGAGCAGCTGAACACGCAGCCGGTGGGCACCGGGCCCTTCCAGTTCCGCAGCTACCAGAAGGACGCGGTGATGCGGCTGGGCGCCAACCCGCAGTACTGGGGCAGCAAGCCGCAGATCGACCAACTGGTGTTTGCGATCACGCCCGATGCCTCGGTGCGCGTGCAGCGGTTGAAGGCCGGTGAATGCCTGGTGGGCGCGAACATGCGCGGCGAGACCATCAGCGCGCTCGAGGGCACCTCCGTCAAGGTGGATGCCGCCCCAGGGCTGCTCACCGGCTACATCGCGCTGAACACCCAGCACAAGTTCCTGTCCGACGTGCGCTTCCGGCAGGCCCTGGCGCTGGCCTTCGATCGCCGCAGCTTCATCCAGTCGGTCTACGGCGGGCGGGCGCAACCGGCTGCGGCCTTCCTGCCGCCCCTGCTGTGGGGCCACAACGCCGACCTGAAGCCGCGCTTCGACCCCGAGCAGGCCAAGGCGCTGGTCAAGGCCGCGGGCTACGACGGCACCGAGTTGACGATCTTCACGCGCATCGGCGGCAGCATCGACGGCAAGCGAGCGGCCGAGCTGATGCAGGCCGACTGGGCCAGGGTCGGCGTGAAGGTGCGGGTGCAGATGATGGAATGGGGCGAGATGCTGCGCCGAACCGGCGCCGGCGACCACGACATCACCTTCCTGAACTGGGCCGGCGACGCCGACCCCGACAATTTCTTCAGCCCCAACCTGAGTTGCGAGGCGATCCCCGCCGGCGGCAACAAGAGCCGCTGGTGCAACAAGGCATTCGATGCCGTCATCGACAAGGCCCGCGGGCTGAACGACCAGGCCGAGCGCACCAAGCTCTACCAACTGGCGCAACGCATGATCTACGACGAAGCACCGCTGATCCCCACCGTGTACCCGCAGTACTTCACCGCGGTGAGCGAGAAGGTGCAGGGCTTCAAGTCCAGCCCCTTTGCCGACCTCGACTTCCGCGGCGTCGCACTGCCTTGAGCCTGATCACGCCCCGGGTCGAAGGGCCCGTGCCCCGCCGCTGCCGGTGAGTCGATGCTGAGCTTCATCCTCAGGCGTCTGGGGCTGGTGATCCCAGCCTTCCTGGGCATCACCTTGCTGGCCTTCTCGCTGATCCACCTGATCCCAGGCGACCCGGTTCAGGTGATGGCCGGCGAGCGGCGGCTGGACCCCGTCTTCCATGCCGAGACGATGCGCCGCCTGGGCCTGGACCGCCCGCTGGCCGAGCAGTATGGGGCGTACCTCTGGCGGGCCCTGCACCTGGACCTGGGCGAATCCTTCTCCACGCACGAGGCTGTGTGGAGCGAATTCACCAAGCTCTTCCCGGCCACGCTGGAGCTGGCGGTGTGCGCCCTGGCGCTGGCCTGCACGGTGGGCGTGCTGGCGGGGGTGCTGGCGGCCCTGAACCGCGGCACGCCGCTGGACCACGGCGTGATGGGCCTGGCGCTCACCGGTTTCAGCATGCCGATCTTCTGGTGGGGCCTGTTGCTGATCATGTTCTTCTCGGTCGCCATGCGGGACCTGGCCCCGACCCTGGCCCTGCCGGTGTCCGGCCGCATCGCGCTGGAGTTCGACATCGCCCCGCGAACAGGCTTCATGGTGGTCGACGCCTGGCTGGCGGGGGACCCCGGCGCGGTGCGGTCGGCGCTGTCGCATCTGGTGCTGCCGGCCGTGGTGCTGGGCACGGTGCCGCTGGCGGTGATCGCCCGCATGACGCGATCGAGCATGCTCGAGGTGCTGCGCGAGGACTACGTGCGCACGGCCAGGGCCAAGGGGCTGTCGCCGGCCCGCGTGGTGTTCGTGCATGCGCTGCGCAACGCGGCCGTGCCGGTGGTCACGGTCATCGGCATCCTGGTGGGCTCGCTGCTCGGCGGGGCGGTGCTCACGGAGACCATCTTCTCGTGGCCCGGCGTGGGCAAGTGGCTGATCGACGCCATCGGTCGGCGCGACTACCCCGTGGTGCAGGGCGGCATCCTGATTTCCGCCACGCTGGTGATCGTGGTCAACCTGGGCGTTGACGTCTTGTACGGCTGGCTCGACCCACGGATCCGCCATGGCCGCTGACAAGTTGCCCAGCGAACGGGCGGCCCAGGGGCCGCTGGCGGCGTCTGAATCGGCGCCGGCCGCCCGAGGCTCGGGCTGGGGCGAGTTGTGGCGGGGCTTCGCCGCCAACCGCGGCGCCGTGGCCGGGCTGGTGGTCTTCACCGGGGTGGTGCTGGCCGCGCTGGGCGCGGACGTGCTGGCGCCGCACAGCCCCATCGAGCAATACCGCGATGCCATGCTGGTGCCGCCTTCCTGGGGCGGCGGGGCCGGGCACTTCTGGCTGGGCACCGACGAGATCGGGCGCGACATGCTCTCGCGACTGCTGCATGGGGCGCGGCTGTCGCTGGGCATCGGGCTGGTCTCGGTGCTGCTATCGATGGTGCCGGGCGTCGTGCTGGGCCTGCTGGCGGCCTTCTTCCCGCGCCGGCTGGGGGTGGTGATCCTGCGCACGATGGATGTCGTGCTGGCGCTGCCCAGCCTGCTGCTGGCCATCGCGGTGGTGGCGGTGCTGGGGCCCGGGCTGGTCAACACGGTGCTGGCCATCGCGCTGGTCAGCATGCCCAGCTACGTGCGGCTGGTGCGTGCGTCGGCCACGGTCGAACTGGGCAAGGACTACGTGGTGGCTTCGCGCATGGCCGGGGCCGGCCGGCTGCGGCTGATGTTCGACACCGTGCTGCCCAACTGCATGGCGCCGGTGATCGTGACGGCCACGCTGGGCTTCTCGGACGCCATCCTCACCGCCGCGGCCCTGGGCTTCCTGGGCCTGGGCGCGCAGCCGCCCATGCCCGAGTGGGGCACGATGCTTGCATCCGCCCGTGACTACATCGAAAGGGCCAACTGGGTGGTGACGCTGCCCGGCCTGGCCATCCTGTGCACCGTGCTGTCGATCAACCTCATGGGCGACGGCCTGCGCGATGCGCTCGACCCGCGCTTGAAAAGGGCACTGTGAGCCTGCTGGAGATCCGCAACCTGCGCGTTGAATTCGGGAACCCGGCGGCGCCTTTCTGTGCCGTGCAGGGCCTGGACCTCACGCTGGACCGCGGGGGCCTGCTGGGCGTGGTGGGCGAATCGGGCTCGGGCAAGAGCGTGAGCATGCTGGCACTGATGGGCCTGATCGACGCCCCCGGCCGCGTAAGCGCCGACGTGCTGCGTTTCGACGGGCAGGATCTGCTGAGCCTGTCGCCGCGGCAGCGGCGGGCCATCGTCGGGCGCGACATGGCCATGATCTTCCAGGACCCGGTGGCCAGCCTGAACCCGAGCTACACCGTGGGCTTCCAGATCATCGAGACCCTGCGCGTGCACCAGCGGGCGAGCCGCGCGCGGATGCGCGACCGCGCCCTGGAACTGCTGCGCCTGGTGGAAATCCCCGACCCTGCCCTGCGCCTGGGCGCCTACCCGCATCAGCTCTCGGGCGGCATGAGCCAGCGGGTGATGATCGCCATGGCCCTGGCCTGCACGCCCAAGCTGCTGATTGCCGACGAGCCCACCACGGCGCTGGACGTGACCATCCAGGCCCAGGTGCTGGAACTGCTGGTGAACCTGCAGCGCCAGCAGGACATGGCCCTGGTGCTGATCACGCACGACCTGGCCCTGTTGGCCGAATACGCGCAGCGCATCGCCGTGATGTATGCCGGCGAGGTGGTGGAGGTGCAGGACGTCCCGGCCCTGTTCCAGCGGCCGCACCACCCCTATACCGAGGCCCTGCTGGCCGCCATCCCCGAGCACGCCCGCGGTGCGGCGCGGCTGCCCACGCTGCCAGGACTGGTGCCTGGCGCCGACCGCGCGCCCCGGCGCTGCCTGCTCAGCCCGCGCTGCTCCTACGCGGACAGCACCTGCCAGGAGACGCATCCGCACCTGGCCGCGCTGTCGGGCGGCGCGCAGGTGCGCTGCCTCAAGCCCCTGAACGCCCATGGTTGATGCGACGGCCCCGCTGCTGGCGGCCCACGAGCTCACCCGGCACTACAGCGTGCGGCGCGGCCTGTTCCAGCCGGCCGCGGTGATCAAGGCGCTGAACGGCGTGAGCTTCACGGTGCAGGCCGGGCAGACGCTGGCCGTGGTGGGCGAATCCGGCTGCGGCAAGTCGACCCTGGCGAGGGCCCTGACCCTGATCGAGAAGCCCAGCAGCGGCAGCCTGCGCCTGGGCGGCATCGACGTGGTCACGGCCGGCCCGCCGGCGGTGCGCCAGTTGCGCAAGACCGTGCAGATGGTCTTCCAGAACCCCTATGCCTCGCTCAACCCGCGCAAGCGCGTCGAGCAGATGTTGGAGGAGCCTCTGCAATTGAACACGCCGCTCAGCGCAGCCGAACGGCGCGAGCGCGTGGCCGACATGCTGCGCCAGGTGGGCCTGAACCCCGAGCACGCGCGGCGCTATCCGCACATGTTCTCGGGGGGCCAGCGCCAGCGCATTGCCATTGCCCGCGCCATGATTCTGCAGCCGCAGTTGCTGGTGGCCGACGAACCCACATCGGCGCTGGATGTGTCGATCCAGGCGCAGATCCTCAACCTCTTCATGGACCTGCAGGAGAGCAGCCGCGTCGCCTGCGTGTTCATCTCGCACAACCTGAGCGTGGTCGAGCACATCGCGCAACGGGTGATGGTGATGTACCTGGGCCGCGTGGTCGAGTTCGCACCCAAGGCCGCGCTGTTCACCCGTGCGGTGCACCCGTACACGCGGGCATTGCTGTCGGCCACGCCCAGCATCGACCCCGCCCGCCGGGCACAGAAGCTGCGCATCCAGGGCGAGCCGCCATCGCCGCTGGACCCGCCGCCGGGGTGCAGCTTCCACAAGCGCTGCCCGCATGCCACCGATCGCTGCGCCATCGAGGTGCCCTCGCTGCGGCCCATCGCCGGCCATGAGGTGGCCTGCCACCACGCCGAAGCCCTGGCCGGCTGAAACCCCGACAGGCCCGAATCCGCACCCTCACCCCCAACCCGAAGGAGGCCCACGTGGCAAAGATACCCCCAGGCGTCGGACCGCGTTTCCCGCAAGTGGTGGTGCTGTTCGGCGCCACGGGCGACCTGGCGCGGCGCAAGCTGCTGCCGGGGCTGTACCACCTGAGCACGGCCGGCTTCATCCCCGGCTGCCGGATCATCGGCGTGTCGCTGGACGACATCGACCTGGAAGGCTTCCGCAAGGCCGCACGCTCGGCGCTGGACGAATTCTTCAACCGCAAGATCACCGATGCCGACTGGGACGCCTTCGCTCGCAGCCTGGACTACGTGCCGCTGGCAGCGGGCACCGAGGCGCTGAAGGCCGCCGTCGCCAAGGCCGAGCAAACCTTCAGCGGAGAGAGCCGACGCCTGCACTACCTCAGCGTGCCGCCCAGCGCGGCACTGTCTGCCGTTCGCATGCTGGGCGAGGCCGGGCTGGTGGAGCGCTCGCGCATCATCATGGAAAAGCCCTTCGGCACCGACCTGGCCAGCGCCGTGTCGCTGAACAAGGCGCTGCACCTGGTGTTCTCTGAAGACCAGATCTTCCGTATCGACCACTTCCTGGGCAAGGAGCCGGCGCAGAACATCCTGGCCTTCCGCTTCGCCAACGGCCTGTTCGAACCGATCTGGAACCGCAACTTCATCGACCACGTGCAGATCGACGTGCCCGAGACCCTGGGCCTGGGGCGCCGTTCGGGCTTCTACGAGCAGACCGGGGCCTATCGCGACATGGTGGTGACGCACCTGTTCCAGATCCTGGCCTTCATGGCGATGGAGCCGCCCACGGCGCTGGAACCCGCGCCCATCAGCGAAGAGAAGAACAAGGTCTTCCGCAGCATGCTGCCCATCCAGCCCGCGGACGTGGTGCGCGGGCAGTACACCGGCTACCGCGCCGAGGACGGCGTGGACCCCGAGTCCGAGACCGAGACCTTCATCGCGCTGAAGTGCTTCATCGACAACTGGCGCTGGGCCGGCGTGCCGTTTTTCCTGCGCACCGGCAAGCGGATGGCCGAAGGGCAGCGCATCATCTCCATCGCCTTTCGCGAGCCGCCCAAGAGCATGTTCCCGGCCGGCTCGGGCGTGGGCGCGCAGGGGCCCGACCACCTCACCTTCGACCTGGCCGATGCCTCGAAGATGTCGCTGAGCTTCTACGGCAAGCGCCCAGGGCCGGGCATGCGGCTGGACAAGCTGAGCCTGCAGTTCGCCATGCACGACACGGGGCTGCTGGGCGAGGTGCTGGAGGCCTACGAGCGCTTGATCCTGGACGCCATGCGTGGCGACCACACG
Source organism: uncultured beta proteobacterium (assembly GCA_903822435.1). Taxonomy (GTDB): domain Bacteria; phylum Pseudomonadota; class Gammaproteobacteria; order Burkholderiales; family Burkholderiaceae_C; genus Rubrivivax. The sequence goes on from CAIJPE010000361.1 coordinate 27,064, forward strand.
CTGTTCAACACCGCCGAAGGCATCGAGCGGCTGTGGCAGGTGTCCACCCAGCTGCTGGAGTCGCCGCCGCCCGTGCGCCTGTACGAAGCCGGAGGTTGGGGGCCGAAGTCGATCCACCAGCTGATCGCGCCGCACGCCTGGCGGCTGCCCTTCGAGCGCGCCTGGCGCAGCCCGAACAAGTTGGGCAGCTGAACGGCGGCCTTCGGGCGAACCGCGACGCCCTACACTGCAGCGGTCACTGGATCCGGAGCCGACATGCTGAGCTGGCTCAAGCTGAACCGGCCGCGCCCCGCGGCCGCCCCGACGCACGCGGCCGAAGCGGCCGTTGCGAGCCTGCCTGCACCTGCGGCCGACACCTCCACGCCCCTGCAGCTCTACAGAGGCGGACGGCACGAGGCCGCCAGCCAGGCCGCCCTTGCGCTGCTGCAAGCCGATGCACAAGCCCCCGAAGCGCGGCTGGTGCAGGCCCTGCTGGCCCTGGACGCCGGGCGCCACCTGGAGGCGCTGCGCCAGATCGAAGCGCTGCAAGCCCTGATGCCGGGCTCGGCCGATGCCGCCCTGGCGCTGGGCAGGGCGCTGACTGCGCTGGGCCGCAAGCCCGCAGCCGCGGCAGCCCTGCAGCAGGCGCAGGCGCTGGACCCCGCCCGTGGAGAAGCGGCCATGCACCTGGGGCTGCTGGCACTGTCGGGCGGGCGCGGCGACGAGGCTTTGCAGCACCTGCAGGCCGCCGTGCGAACCGAGCCGCACCTGGGCGAAGCGCACGGCCACCTGGGCGACCTGCTGCGCGAGCGCAACCGCCCGGACGATGCCGAGCGCCACTACCGGCAGGCCGTGGCTGCCCGGCCCGACCTGGCGTCGGTGCTGGCCAACCTGGGGGCGCTGCTGAAGGACCGACAGCGGCCTACCGAGGCCGCCGTGTTCCTGGCGCAGGCGCTGGCCCTGCGGCCCGGGTTGGCGCCGGCCTTGTTCAACCTGGGGATGGTGCACATCCAGCAGCGGCGCTGGGCCGACGCTGCCGCGCAGTTCCGACGCTACGGCCAGGCCGCGCCCAAGGACGCCGATGCGCCGTACTGGCTGGGCAACGCGTTGATGGGTACGGGCGACGCGGCTGGTGCGCGCAAGGCCTACCAGGCCGCCGTGCGGCTGAGCGACGGCCACCTGCAGGCCCGCTGGGGCCTGGCCATGGCGCAACTGCCGGCCCTGCCCCAAACCGAGGCCGAGCAGGCCGCTGGCCCCAAGGCCTTCGAGCGCGAGGTGATGCAGCTCAAGACCTGGTACCGCAGCCACCCGGGTGCCGAGGGCTTCCTGGCGGTGGGCGCGCAACAGCCCTACTACCTGGCCTACGTGCCCCGCAACCACAGGGCCGTTCTGGGCTCGTACGGCAGCCTGTGCACCACGCTGATGGCCGGCTGGGCTCGCAAGGTGGGTGTGCCGGCGCCGGCGCCCGCAGCGCCTGCGGGGCGCCGCAAGGTGGGGATCGTCTCGGGCCATATCCACGGCCATTCGGTGTGGCACGCCCTGCTGCGCGGGTGGGTCGAGCACCTGCCTGCGGCGCAGTTCGACCTGCAGATCTTCTACACGGGCACCGTGCGCGACGCCGAGACCGAATGGGCTCTGCGCAAGGTCACCCGCCTGCACCAGGGCGCGGGTGACTGGCGGGCCTGGGCCAAGACCCTGAGCGATGCCCGCTGCGACGTGCTGATCTACCCCGAGGTGGGCATGGACGCCACCACGCTGCGCCTGGCCAGCCTGCGCCTGGCCCGCGTGCAGCTGGGCAGTTGGGGACACCCGCTGAGCACCGGCCTGCCCACCATGGACGGCTACCTCAGTGCCCAGGCCTTCGAGCCAGCCGACGAGGCGGCGCACTACACCGAGCGGCTGCTGGCCCTGCCCCGCCTGGGCTGCTGCTACCGGCCGTACCAGACGCCCCCCGTGCGGCCGGACCTGTCGGCGCACGGCATCGCCGCCGGTGACCGCCTGCTGCTGTGCGCCGGCACGCCCTTCAAGTACGCGCCGGCTGAAGACACGCTGTGGGCCGAGGTGGCTCGGCGCTGCAGCCCCTGCAAGCTGGTCTTCTTCCGCCAGGCCGAGGGCACCATGGCCGAGCTCCTGGCGCAGCGCCTGCGCACGGCCTTCGAGGCTGCAGGCGTGTCCTTCGACGACACCGTGCGCTTCGTGCCCTGGCAGACGCAGGCCGCCTTCTTCGGCCTGCTGGACCGCGCCGATGCCTACCTGGATACGGTGGGCTTTTCCGGCTTCAACACGGCCATGCAGGCCATCGAGCGCGGCACCCCCGTGGTGGCCTGGGAGGGCGCCTTCCTGCGAGGGCGATTCGCCAGCGGCATCCTGCAGCAGATCGGCCTGGACGAATGGGTGGCCGACACCCATGCCGGGTACGCAGAACGGGCCGAACGCCTGTGCGCGGACGCGGCACTTCGCCAGCGGGTGCGCAGCCAGATTGCCGCACAGCGAAGCAGCCTGTACGACGACCGTCCCAGCGTGGCCGCACTGGCTGCGCAATTGCAAGCGCTGTAGACCGCAGGGCCGCTCGGCGCGATGATATGAGTCGGGTCCGCACCGTGCGCGAAGGAGGCCACCCATGCCGGCAGAACCGTTTGATGCCATCGTCGTCGGGGCTGGGCAGGCGGGGCCGGCCATCGCCGCGCGCTGCAGTGACGAGGGCCTGCGCACCGCGCTGATCGAGCGGGGCCACTTCGGCGGCACCTGCGTGAACGTCGGCTGCATTCCCACCAAGACGCTGGTGGCCAGCGCGCGGGCGGTGCACATGGCCCGCCGAGGGGCTCAATTCGGCTTCGAGGCGGGTGCGGTCCGCGTCGACATGGCGCGGGTCAAGGCGCGCAAGGCAGCCATCGTGGCCCAGTCGCGGGAGGGGGTGGAAACCTGGGTGCGCGGCCTGGAGCGCACCGAAGTCATCGTGGGCGAGGCCCGCTTCACCGCTCCCGGGACGCTGCAGGTGGGCAGCCACAAGCTCGCCGCGCCGCGCATCTTCCTCGACGTAGGCGGGCGCTCGGTGCGGCCGGATCTGCCCGGCATCGGCAGCGTGCCCACGCTGGACAACGAATCCATCCTGGAACTGTCCGAGGTGCCCGAACACCTCGTGATCATCGGCGGCAGCTATATCGGCCTGGAGTTCGCGCAGATGATGCGGCGGTTCGGCGCCGAGGTGACGGTGGTCGAACGCGCCACGCGCCTGCTGCCCCGCGAAGACGCCGACGTGTCCGACGGCATCCGGGCCATCCTGCAGGCCGAAGGCGTGCGCTTTGCCATGGGTACCGAGTGCATGGCGCTATCACGCGCGGGTGGGCGGATCGTGGTGGGCGGCGCCTGCGGAGGCGAACAGCCGTCGATCTCGGGCAGCCACCTGCTGCTGGCCGTGGGCCGTCGGCCCAACACCGACGGCCTGGGGCTGGAGGCCGCCGGTATCCAGGCGGACGAGCGCGGCTACATCACCGTGGACGACCAGTGCCGAACCACGGCCGAAGGCGTGTGGGCCGTGGGCGATTGCAACGGGCGCGGGGCCTTCACGCATACATCCTGGAACGACCACGAGATCGTGGTCGCCAACCTCTTCGACCACGATCCGCGCCGCATCTCCGACCGCATCCCCTGCTACGCCCTGTTCATCGACCCCGCCCTGGGCCGCGTGGGCCTGACCGAGACCCAGGCCCTGGCCACCGGCCACCCCGTGCTGGGCGCCCGCATGCCCATGCAGCGCGTGGGCAGGGCCCGCGAGTCCGGCGAGACCCAGGGCTTCATGAAGGTGATGGTGGATGCCCGCAGCAAGCTCATCCTGGGCGCGGCCATCCTCGGGCACAACGGCGATGAGGTCGTGCACGCCTTTCTGGACCTGATGGCGGCCCGCCAGCCCTACACCGTGATGTCGCGCGCCGTGCACATCCACCCGACGGTGTCGGAGCTGCTGCCCACCCTGCTGCAGCAGTTGAAGCCGCTGAACTGAGGGGCAGCCACCATCGGGGCGCCGGCCCTCAAGCCTTCAGGCGGTAGCCGGTCTTGAAGATCCAGGCCACCACCGCTAGCGACGCCGCCAGGAACAGCCCCGTCATGCCCAGGCTGAAAGCCAGGCTCACGTCGGCGTGGCCATAGAAGCTCCAGCGGAATCCACTGATCAGGTACACCACCGGGTTGAACAGCGCCACCGTCTGCCACACCGGGGGCAGCATGTCGATGGAGTAGAAGCTGCCGCCCAGGAAGGTCAAGGGCGTGATGATCAGCAGGGGCACCACCTGCAGCTTTTCGAAGTTGTCGGCCCAGATGCCGATGATGAACCCCACCAGGCTGAAGGTGACCGCCGTGAGCACCAGGAACACCAGCATCCACACCGGGTGCTCCACCCTCAGCGGCACGAACAGGCCCGCGGTGGCCAGGATGATCAACCCCAGCACGATCGACTTCGTGGCCGCCGCGCCCACATAGCTCAGCACGATTTCGATGGCCGAGATGGGCGCGGACAGGATCTCGTAGATCGTGCCCGTGAAGCGCGGAAAGAAGATGCCGAAGGACGCGTTGGAAATGCTCTGCGTGAGCAACGACAGCATGATCAGCCCCGGCACGATGAACGCCCCGTAGCTCACGCCACCCACCTGCGGGATGCGCGAACCGATGGCCGCCCCGAAGACGATGAAGTAGAGCGATGTGGACACCACCGGCGAGACGATGCTCTGCATCAGCGTGCGCCGGGTGCGGGCCATCTCGAAGCCGTAGATCGCGCGGACCCCATGCAGGTTCATGCGGCCTCCTTGAGCAGGCCCACGAAGATGTCTTCGAGCGAGCTCTGCGTGGTGCGCAGGTCTTTCACGCGCACCCCGGCGTCGCCCAGGCGCTGCATGAAGCCGGCCATGTCCAGCTCACCGCTGCGGGCGTCGTAGATGTAGTGCAACTCGCGGCCATCGGGCGACAGGCTCAGGCCGTAATCCGCCAGGCTGCCCGGCACCTGCCTCAAGGGCTGCTGAAGCTGCAGGCTGAGCTGCTTCTTGCCCAGCTTGCGCATGAGCTCGTTCTTTTCCTCGACCAGGATGATGCGGCCCTTGCGGATGACCCCCACGCGGTCGGCCATTTCCTCGGCCTCTTCGATGTAGTGCGTGGTCAGGATGATGGTGACCCCGTCGTCCCGCAACTGGCGCACCAGCTGCCACATGTCGCGGCGCAGTTCCACGTCCACGCCGGCCGAAGGTTCGTCCAGGAACAGCACCCGTGGCTCGTGAGACAGCGCTTTGGCGATCAGCACCCGCCGCTTCATGCCGCCGGACAGGGTCATGATCTTGTTGTTCCGCTTCTCCCACAGCGAAAGCGACTTGAGCACGCGTTCGATGTGCGCCGGGTCGGGGGACTTGCCGAACAGACCGCGGCTGAGCGAGACGGTGGCCCACACGGTCTCGAAGGCATCGCTGGTGAGCTCCTGCGGCACCAGGCCGACCAGTTCGCGGGCCGCCCGGTAGTCGCGCACGGTGTCGTGGCCGTCCACGACGACGCTGCCGCTGCTGGCCCGCACGATGCCGCAGGCCACGCCAATGAGGGTGGTCTTGCCCGCACCGTTGGGGCCCAGCAGCGCAAAGATCTCGCCGCGCTGGATCTCGAGGTTGATGTCGTCCAGCGCCTGCTGCCCGGAGGCGTAGGTCTTGGACAGGTGCGAGACGCTCAGGATGCAGGGCATGACCCGGAGAATAGGCCACCCCGGGCCGAGGGGCCGCAGCGGGCCGGCAATGGCCCTCGGCGGACGCTTGTCGGCTACTGTGGCAAGGCGCGCGGCAGCCAGGAATCGCTGACCAGCACAGCCAGGTCGGGGCCCGGCGCAAGGCCCCCTCGATAGGCCAGCAAGAGGGCCTCGTGGCAGGCCGGGACCGCACCGGCATGGGCTTGCAGCGCGGCCTTCTGCAGGTCGGCCGCTTCGGCCCAGCGGCCCTGGGACTGCAGCCAGCGCGCCCGCACGGCCATGCCTGCGGGCATCTGCGAAGCCCAGGCACCCGCCGCCGCCATCAGTGCCAGGGCCTTGTCGGCCCGTCCGGCCTCCAGGTGCAGCCAGGCTGCGTCCAGGCGGGCGGTGCCGTGCAACCGGCCGGGCGGCGCCTTTTCGACCAGACCCAGCAACAGTTCCAGGGCCCGCTCGGGTTCACCCTCCGCACAGGCTCGAGCTGCCGCGACGTGCAACGTCTGCGCGCGCGAAGCCGCCCCGGCGGGCATGCCCATCCAACTGTCCTGCGTGGGCATCAACGAATGGGCCGCCGAGTGATTCCCGGCCACGCTCTCCAGCCTGGACAGCAGCGCCAGCCACAGGCCCATCGGGGCCGGCCCGGCGGAGGCACTCAGGCAGGCCACTGCAAAGCTCAGAAGCTGGCGCGCCGAATCGGCATCGCCGCGGCTCAATGCCCCGCACGCCCGCACCGCCAGCAGGTGTGCCCGGGAGCGGGCGTCATCGGGGTCGACGGAGCCGAAGGCCTCCTGGATGCGTTGCAGCATCGGCAGCGCCCCGTGCTCTGCGTGAACGCACGCCAGGACCGACAACAGCTCGCACGGGCGCTGCGGGGCCGGCAGGGCCTCGATCATGTCCAGTGCCTCGGCCGCGTGCGCCTGCGCGGCTTGCGCGCGGCCCAGCTCATGCGCCACCACGGCCATCAGGCCCACCGAGCGAGCCAGCACGGCCGGCGCAACCACGGCGCGCTGGATGCGCAGTGCCTCGTTCAGGTGGCCCTCGGCGGCGGCCATGTCACCGCTGACCAGGTCGATCTGGGCCTGGCTTTGCAGGGCCTGCGCCAGCAAGCCCGGCTGCCCGGCGACGCGGCATTGGGCCACGGCCTCATGCAGCCAGGTGCGGGCATGGACCCAGCTCTCGCACGCTGCGGCACACAGGCCGGCCCGGATGCGCAGCGACAGGGCCCAGGGTTCGAGACGGAACCGCGCGGCCAGCGCCAGCGCGGCCCCACCGTAGCTGCGGCCGGACTCTCGTTCATCGGCGCGCTGCCCATGGGCAGCGGCGCGTTGCAGGAGCAGGCAGGTCTCGGCTTGGGTGCGCAGGTCGCCCCGGGCTTCAGCCAAGGCCAGCAGCGCCTGGCCCTGGGCGAGGTCTTGCGGCAGCCTCAGCGCCACCGAGCAGCGCAATTGCCACCACAGCGCAGCCACGGCCTCGGGCTCGGCCTGGCGCACGACTTCGAAGGCCTGCATCGCCGCCCGCCAGCGGTGGGCAGCGGCCAGTTGCACTCCCCGCGCGTAGGCCTGGTTGATGAAGGGGTCGTGCGAGAGCATTGGCAGCCCCGGTTGCGGCGGTGCCGCGCCCGGCTGTAATGCCGCCAGGATGGCTGCGGCCAGGGCTGGCAGCAGCGCCAAGCCATCTTCGGCGCGAAGCTCGCCGGCCACCACACTGCCGGAGGCGCCGTACAGGCTGTAGGCCAGGACCACGGACGAGCCGCTGCGCGCCCAGCTCAAGTGCAGCACCTGGTCCAGCGCAAAGGCCTTGCGGGCCCTGTGAGCATGCTCTTCGGCGGCCTGCGTGCGCACCGGCATGCGCAGCGCCGCATTCAGCGCTTGCACCGTCACGATCGAGAGGCCGGGCACCGACCACAAGGCGTGGGCCAGCAGGGCCGGCACGCCGAGCTCGGCCCACTCGGGCATGGCGCGCAGGCCTTCGCCCACGCACGGCAGCAAACCCAATCGCACGGTGGACTCGGGATGCTGCGCCTCGGGCTGCGCCGACACGAACAGCCGGGTGGTGCCGCTGCGGGCGTCCGTGAAACGGTAGCCGACACTGTGAACGCTCTGGATCCACTCCGGCTGCGCCTGCGTGTCGCCGATGGCGCGGCGGGCCAGCATCACCGTGCTGGCGAGCAGGCTGTCGCTCACGGGCTCGCCGCCCCAGACGGCCTGCACCAACTCACCCTTGGAAACGATGCGATGGCGTTCGCGCCACAGCACGGCCAGCAATTCGAAGGAGGGGTCGGGCAAAGCCTGCAACTCACCGCCCAGGAAGACCTGGCGGTCCGTGACGCTGAGCTCGCAGCGCCCAAACCGGATGGCAGATTCATGGTTGTGCATGGCACCGGGCTCGTGGTGTCCGCCTGACTGCACGGCTTGTCCGGCGGGTTATACCGCGGATTCGCCAGTGACAGGGAGGGTGTCGACACGGAAGCGGACGCAGCAGCCCCGAGCTGCCGCAACCGCCTCCGGCGTGCCAGCCGCCTATTGCCGACGGGCCATGGCGGCCATGCCCTCGCCCAGGGTCTTCATCGCCGTGGAGTAGGTCGTCTGCAGCAGGTTGAACTCCTGTCCGGTGGCCTGGAACTCGGTGTTCAGGCGTTGCGATTCGGCCGCGTCCAGCAGCTGCTGTGCGCGCCCTGCGTCGTCCGGGGGCGCCGTGCCGTCAGAGGTGGCCCCGCGGCTGCGGCTCGACAGGTCCTGGATCTGCTGACTGAGCTCGACCATGCGCGAAGCCTTCTGACCCAGCACGGCGCCCATGGCTCGGGCGATGGCCAGCATCCAGCTTCCGCCGCCCGGCCGGGTGGCCACGCCGCCGTCGCCCCCACTTGCTTCAGCCTGCAGTTGCTGTCGCGTGGACTGCACGATGGCGTCGCCCAGCTCGGCACTGAAGGCCCGCAAGGCGTCCCCGCAATTCGCCTGCGCGGCCTGGGTCTGGGCCTGGGCCTGCGTGCTTTGCGGGCCCTCCCACGCCGTAACCGTGGCCGCTGCCTGGGCCTGCAAGGCACCGGACACGAAGCCGGGCAGGCCGTCTTCGCGCTGCAGGCGCTGCAAGGCGCCCTGCAGCGCGTCGGCCACGGCCTGCTGCACCAGCGGCTGCGCCGCTGCGCCCGTGAACGCGCTGGCCGTGCCCTGGCCGTCGAGACCATGCCATGCGCCCGCCCAGGCGCCCTCCACGGCCTGGCGGCTGGCCATGACATCGCCCCAGACACCCCCGAAAAATCCCGACATCTGCATGCTCCTGGTGATGGCCCCGATGCCGGAGCCCGGTGACGCGGCACGCGGCCGCTGGAAGTGCCCATTGCAAGGCAGACGGGGCGCCTAGGCCAGTTGCCGCGCACCCCAGGTGGGGCTAGCCCTGTCCTGCCCAGGCCCGCCCGAGGTCGGGCAACAAGGACTGGATGCGATCGGCCAAGGCGCCCTCGAATCCCTGGCCCAGGGCACCCAGCAGCATCAGCCATACCGCCACCGCGGCCCAGGCCTTGAGCGAAGCGCTCAGCGCAATCAGCGGCAAGTGCGGCGCAAAGCGATTGACCAGGCCCAGCACCAGGTCGACGGCAAACAGCACCACCAGCACCGGTGCGGCCAGCAGCAACGACCGGGCCGAGCCATCGGCCCACCACGCCTGGAAGACCCCCAGGCCCTCGGGCAGCGGCTGCCAGACCCATCGCCCGACGGGCCAGACGCGAAAGCTGTCCACCAGCACCCGAACGAAGGCACCCAGCCCGCCGCAAGCCATGAACCAGCAGGCGGCCAGCCGTCCCAGCAAGGCACCCGAAGGGCCGCTGGACGCGCCGGAAGCGACGTCCTGCAGATGCGACAGGTTCAGGCCGACCTTGGCATCGACGATCTCGCCGGCCGCCACGAAGGCCCACAGGAAGCTGGCCAGGCCGAGGCCCAGGCCCAGGCCCAACGTGGCCTCCTGTGCCGCCAGCACCAGCCAGAAGAGCCCCTGGGCACCGCCCATCCAGCCGGCCGGTTGCAGCGCGAGGGCCAGGGCGCCCAGCGACAGGAAGAGCCCGTTTCGCACCATCGGCGGCACGGCCTCGGGCGCCAGGATCGGCAACAGCAGGCAGGCCACCGCGGGCCGCAAGCTGCACAGGCCGGCCTGCAAGGCTGCGTCGGCCCACCAGCCGGCATCGGGCCAGCCTGCCACGCCCGGCACCGGCTCAGCGCGCCGAGGAGCTGGGCATGCTGCCCAGCACCCGGTCGGTGTACTGCAGCAAGGTACCCCCGAAGGTCGATGCCATGGCCGACAGCGTGAGCACGACGACCAGCAGCTTCAGCGCGTAAGGAAAGGTCTGCTCCTGCACCTGCGTGGCGGCCTGCAGGATGGCCACGATCAGCCCCACCAGCGCCGCCGCGGCCACGGGGGGGCCGGACAGGCAAAGCACCAACCAGAGGGCCTGTCCGACGAATTGAGTGGCTTCGGTCTGCGACATGCCGGCCCCGCCTTTCAGGTGTAGGACAGCACGAGCCCATGCGCCAGCTTGGCCCAGCCGTCGGCCAGGACGAACAGCAGCAGCTTGAATGGCAGGGCCACCGTTCCGGGCGTGAGCATCTGCATGCCCATGGACAAGAGGATGTTGGACACCACGAGATCGATCACCAGGAACGGCAGGAACACCAGGAAGCCGATCTGGAAGGCGCCGCTGAGTTCGCCCACGGTGAAGGCGGGCAGCACGATGATGAAATCGCGTTCGGTGAGTTGCGCGGCCTGCGCGGGCGCCAGCGACTGCTGCGCGGTGCGCAGGAAGAAGGCCCTCTCGCGCGCGGCCGAATGCCGAAGCAGGAACTCCCGCAAAGGCTCCTTGGCGCCGTCGGCGGCGGCCCACATCGCGGTGGGCCCGGAAGCTGGAGCACCGGCGCGCGCCAGGCGGTCGCTCACCTGTACGCCCACCGGGTGCATCACGTACAGGGTCAGCACCATCGCCAGGCCATTGAGGACGACGTTGGGGGGCACCTGCTGCAGCCCGAGGGCATTTCGCAGCAGACTGAGCACCACCACGATCTTCGTGAAGGACGTGAGCATGACCGCGGCAAAGGGCGCCAACGCCAGCACCACGATGGTCAGCAGCGCGGAAGACGGGTTGAAGGCGGTGAGGTCCATGGCGACTTCAGCATAGGGAACGTGCAGACAGCGCCGCGCCATCCCAGGCTGGGCAGACCGAACCCTCAGCCCACACGGGTGGCGCGCCCGGGCCGCAAAGCCGGGCCCTGCAAGACGGCAAAGGTACGCTGCCCCCCTGCCAGCCCAGGGCGACAGGCAGCGGGACGGTCACGCACTCGGCAAGCACCACGCGCCAGGCTTCGGGAGCCGCGTTCGCCGCGGCCTGGCGAGCGGCCTGGAAGCCTTTCAAGACCCCATCGGCCAGCACGCATTCGGCGGTCAACGCCAGGCCTTGATGGGCGTCGGCCAGCTTCACGTGCCAGTGCGATCCGAATGACCCCGGGAGCAGCACCACGCCTGTTCGAACCCGTTCGCGGCTGCCGGGCGCGCTTGTGAAATGCGCCAACTCCACCTCGCACCACAGTGCGGTCCAGGGGCTGCCCAGGAGCACCCGCGGGGGCGCGGCCGATCGCAGGATCAAACCCCAGGGCAGGTGCACGGCAACCCCCGGCGGGGCCAGGCTTTCGGCCAACAGCGTGCCCGCCGCGCCGGCGCTGGCGGGCAGGCCTGCCGCCAGGGGCTCGGGATCCAGCGGCAGGGCCAGCCAGTCTTCCAGTGCGCGAATCAGCGGCTCGCACGACGCCAGCCGCAACGCCATGTCGACGGCATCGGCGGCCGAGCCAGGCATGCTGAAGCGCAGGGGCCCATGCGGGGTGTGGGCCTGGAAGGCCAGCCCTGCAGCCGGTACCGCAACAGTCGGGACGGCCTTCACGACACACACCCGCTGACCGTCATCTTCACCAAGTGCGTGAGCGAACGGGCACCGAGCTTGCGCATCAGGTTGGCGCGGTGCAGTTCGACCGTCTTGATGCTGATGCCCAACAGGTCAGAGATGCTCTTGTTCAGCCGGTCCTGGATCACCCAGTGGTGCACTTCGCGCTCGCGCGGCGTCAGGCGCGCCAGCCGTTGCAGCCAGGCCTGCCGATGGGGGTCGGAGGGCCCGCAAGGGGCTGCATCGCAAGTCGACGGTGGCCTGGGCACTGCCGAAACCGCCGCAACCGCCACGGCACCGAAGGCCCTGTCCAGCGCCTCCTCCAGCGCCTGCTCGGCAAAGGGCTTTTCCAGGTAGCTCACCGCGCCCCGCTGCAGCGCCAGGACCGCCTGCGCGACCTCGGCCTGGCCTGACATGTAAATGACGGGGATGTCCACCCCCTGCTCTTGCAGCCGGGCGTGCAAGTCAGCGCCGGACAGCCCGGGCATGTGCACGTCCAGGAGCAAGCATGCCGTGACCTCGGGCGGATGTCGGCACAGCGCAGCCAGTGCGCGCTCGGGGTCGCCGAAGTCGCGCACGGCATAGCCGGCGCCGGACAGCCAAAAGTGCGCCGAAGCGCGGAAGGCCGGGTTGTCATCGACGACGTAGACGTGGCGGTGGGTCATGTCAGGCAGGCAGAAGCCAGCGGGAAAGCCGGGCCGTGCGACTGCGCGTGGCGCAGGGGCAGGGCCACGTGGAAGGTGGTGCCGGGCCCGGGTTCGGGGCCGGTGGCATTGGGCGTGCACCACAGCCGCCCTCGGTGCGCGGCGACGATGGCGCGGCAGATGCCCAGGCCCAGGCCGCCGGGTTTGGTGGAATGGCCGGGTGTGGGGACTGCAGGGTCGGCACCGGGCGGCCATCCACAACCGCGATCGCGCAGGCTCACCGTCCACTCGTTTGCCGAGGCCGGCCCGGCCAACTGCACGTCCAGGCAACGGCCAGCCCGCGGCAAGCCCTTCATCGATTCGATCGCATTGCGCGCCAGGTTGACGAAGACCTGCTGCAGCATCAACGCATCTCCGAGTACGGCGGCGGGTGCCGGAGCGGATGTGCCCTGCCATGGACCGAGCCACCGCACCTGCACTGCGCTGCGTGCAAGCTCATCGGACAAGAGACCCAGCGCCCGCTGCACCGGCAGGGTCGGATCGAGCGCGGCCAGGACGGGTGGCACGGCAAGGGGCCGACGGTGCCTTGCGGCCAAGCGGGCCGCGTAGCGCGCCTGCTCCAGAGCGAGCCCGACGGCACCCGCCAGCGCCTCGGCCTGCGCGGCATCCAGCGGCCCGGCGGCCACCGCGGCCAGCCGCGACCGCAGGCCGTGCAGCACGTTGACCACCGCACCCAGCGGCTGGTTGATCTCATGCGCCAGGGTGGCTGCCAACTGGGACACCGACAGCGCACTGGTCGCCTGCACGAGCCTGTCGCAACGCTGCGCAGCCTGAGCTTGCAGCAGCTCATCGCCCTGCCCTGGCAGGCTTGCATCCGCCAGGCCGACCGCCACCAGCCCCGGCGCCACGCGGACGGCACGCACGCCACCCACGGGTGTTGCAGCCAGGGCCGTGGACAGCCCGTCGATCGCATGACGGGCGCCCGGCACACGGGCCAGCAGCACGGCCAGCGGGTCGCCAGGCTCGAGCCCTGCTTCGGTGATGAAGCGGGCGCTGCACCAGCGAACGAGCTGGTGCGTGAGGTCGAGCAAGGCCACCGCCGGCTCGAAGGCCTGCAGCGCCAGCAAGGCGTCGGCTGCGGACGTGGCGCCTTCGCTGCGGCAAGACGCTTTGGACGCTGGTCGATTCATGGCAAGTCCTCCACCGGCCCATCGTCCACGCTGGCGCCAAGGTGGCCCAGCCGCCGGCGCACGTCGTCCAGCTGATGGCGGGGGATCGGAAGCGTGCTGGAAAGGCTCACCCGCAGGGCCGTCACCCCTGAGCGCTGGATCTGCAGGCCCACCAACGGCAGCCCGCTTTCGGTCAAGCGCACGGTCCATCGCACGGACCAGCAGCTCTCGGCGCAAGCGGCGGGTGCGTGGGCATCGGGGTGCCGCAGCCCGGGCATGGCGCTCCTGGGCAGTGAAGGTGAATCAGGAGGCGCCGCCGCTGTGCGGGCAAAGGCTTGCCAGGCCGGCGCAAGGCCTTCAGCCAGCGGCAGCGACGGCAGGGCCGGAATGCCCACGGGTGCCTCGGCATCGCCTTCGGCGCATCGCGACCGCTGGGCGCCGCAGCTCGCGAGAGCCAGGGCTCGCGCAAAACCATCCAGCTCGAGGCGCCAACACGGCGCCGCACCGCGCAGATCGTGCGGGCCGGAACCGGCGCGGACCCGGCTGCTGTCGGTCACCTTCACCACCGCCGGCCCCCGATGTCGTCGGCCCCATCCGGCCAGGCGTGCAGGCGTGCCTCTGCAGCCTCGGCTTCCCGGCTATCGGCGTCCTGTGCACCGTATCGCCGCTGCCAATCGGCCAGCCAACGCCGTGCAGCCTGCTGCTGGCGCAGCGCCTGCAGGCACTGCGCGCGGGCCTGGAGCAGCGCCTGTTCGGCCCGCAGGCGTTGCCGATCCAGGCCAAGCGCTGCGTCGTCGGCCCGCTCCAGGCGGTCGACCAACAGCTTGTCGTGCGCCAATGCCAGGGCCAGGCCCGCGGGGCCGATGCCGGCGTCCGGACCGGTGCACCAGGCCTGAACCGCCTGTCGCTGGGCCCGCAGCCGGCCCAGCTCCACCTGCTGGTGTTGGCAGGCGAGCACGGCCTGATCGCGCTCCTGCCGTCTCGACTCCAGCTTGGCATGCAGGGCCCGTAGCCGCAGTTCGCGCAGCTGGAGCCAGGCCTGCAGTTGGCGCAACGAAGGGGGCCTGCTGTTCACTGCACGGCCTCCCGCAGTCCTTGCAGGGCGCGGTCGAAGGGCTCGACATGGTCCGCGCCCTGGCGCAGCCATCGCTCGATGCGTGGCCACCGGGCCAGGGCCTCGTCGGCCAGCGCATCGTGGCCCGGCCGGTACTCGCCTGCCTGCAGCAGGAAGAGAATCTCGGCGTGCCGGGCCGACAGCGTCCGCAGCCGGGCGGCCCAGGCCCGGTGTTCCGGGCCGGCCACGCGCAGCGCCACGCGGCTGCTGCTGGCCTGCACGTCGATCGCCGGGTGATGTCCGGAGCCGGCCAACGCACGGCTGAGCACGATGTGGCCGTCCAGGATCGACCGCACCTCTTCGGCCACGGGGTCGCTGCCGTCCTCGTCTTCGGCCAGCACCGTGTAGAAGGCCGTGATCGACCCGGCCTCGTCGCAACCCGCTCGCTCGAACAGGCGCGGCAGCTCTGCGAAGACGCTGGGTGGGTAGCCCCGGCGCACGGGCGGTTCGCCCACGGCCAATCCGATCTCACGCAGCGCGCGGGCCCAGCGGGACACCGAGTCCATGAGCAAGAGGACGTGCAGGCCTTGTGCCCTGAAACCTTCGGCCAGCGCCGTGGCCGCCCGGGCGGCTCGCACGCGCTCCAGCGCCGGGCGATCCGAGGTGGCCACCACCAGGACCGCATGCGCCAACCCCGCCGGCCCGAGCACGTCGTCGATGAATTCACGCACCTCGAGGCCCCGCTCGCCGATCAACCCGATGACCACCACGTCGCTGCGGGTGCCACGCGCCAGCATGCCCATCAGGGTGGACTTGCCGGCGCCCGCCGGAGCCAGGATGCCCATGCGCTGGCCGACCCCCACCGTGAGCAGGCCATCGATCGCCCTCACGCCCGTGGGGAAAGGCCGGCACAGGGGCCGGCGCCCCAGCGCCGGCGGAGCGGCCGCGTTCAGAGGGCGCGGCAGGAGCCCGGCCGGCAGTGGCCGTCCATCCAGGGGCTGCCCGTGCGCGTCCAGCACGCGGCCCAGCAGGCCGGGCCCGAAAGGCACCTCGGGACGTTCACCCACGACCTGCACGCACGCATCAGCCGACAGGCCGTCCAAGGGCCCCAGGGGCACCAGCAGCGCGTCGCCTTCGGCCAGGCCCACCACCTCGGCCAGCAACCGATGGCCGCCGTCGTCGCCCAGGCAGCACTGCTGACCGATCCGCGCCGACAGTCCGCTGACCCGCAGCATCGTGCCGAAAGCCCGCACCACGCGGCCCCGCTCGTCCACGCTGCGCGTGGCCGCGATCACCTGGCGCAGTCCAGCGGCGATGGCCGACGCCGTGAGCGCCACCTGCGTGGCATCGGGTGGGCGAGGCGTGTTCATGACGCGAACCTCGAAGCGATTCGGTCGAGCTGCGATTGCAGCCCTGCAACACACTCGCCGAGGGCGGTCTGCACGACGCCATCCAGCAACCCCAGGGAGGCATCGGCTTGCACCGCCAGCGCAGTCGCATGGGCCGGATCGGGCGCCTGCGCCAACACCGCGCCCACGGCCGCGGCCACCTCGGGGTGCACGCGCACGATGACCCGGGTCGGCGGCAGCCGCGTGGCCAAGGCCTGGCGCACGAGTGCGGCCACCACGTCGGCCGGAGCGAGCTCGGTGGCGATCTGTCCCACGATCTGGCAAGCCAGCATGCCAGCCGCCCGGCGCAAGGCTTCGGCCTGCACGGCCGACTCGGCGGCGGCCTGCTGCCACGCCTGCAGCCACCTCGGCGCGAGCTGGCCCACGGCTTCCTGCCGCCCGGCGGCATAGCCTTCGGCCCGGGCACGGGCGTTGTCGGCTTCCTGCCGGGCCTGCTGCGATTCGAGCAGCACCTGCAGGCGCTCCAACAAGGCGACTGCGCTGTCGCAGGCAGTGGCTTCTTCGGCGCTCAACAGCCAGCGCGTGGTGCCCAGCGCCGTATCGGGCCCGCGATGCAAAGCCAGGAAGGTCATGGCCGGGCCTCCGGCCGGGCGCCCACAGGTGCCGTGAGGAAGACGGCCGCCTGGGCCACGATGGCGGCCGCGGTGCCAGCGGGCCAGGTGCCGGGCGTCACGGGCGACAGACCGGGCCACAGGGCCAGCTGCACGCCTGCCCGCAACCGCCCCGACGCGATGCTGGCCAGGAGGCAGGCACGCCCTTCGTCGCGAAGCCAGGCGGGCCACGAGGCCGGCAGCGCGGGCACCTCGGCTGCGGGGTCATCGGCCAGCAGGGCTGCGAAGGCGGGCGCACCCAGGTCAACGCACAGGGCTTCGAGGGTGCGGCCGTCGATGCAACGGCGCAGCCGATCGGCATGCAGCCAGGCCCCCGCGTGGAGGGCCCAGGCATCCAGCCGGGCCGCATCGGCGCAGACCCAGGCGGGCAGCGCAGCCAGATCGTGCCACTCGACCGCCTTCCTGAACGCCTGGCCAGCCAGCCAACGGGCTGCAGCAGTGCGGTGCGCCCGCCGCGATGCGCAGTCGGTCAAGTGCTCAGCGTTCATCTCGTTGCCCTGCCTTGCGGGTGGCCCAGCGTCGCCAAAGGCCGGGCCTCAGCCCCGCCAGCAGCAGGCCGCCGCCCAGCGCCGCGCCGGCACCTGCCAACGCCGCCGGCGTGGCTGCGCCTCGTCGCGCGATGCCCGCAGAAGGCAGGGCAGCACCCTCTTCCGCCGGGAACAAGACCACCGTCACGTTCTCGTAAGCCAGCCCTTCGATCGAGTTCACGACCAGGGCCTTGATCGGCCCGGTCTGCGCCGAAAGATCGACCCCCGCACGGTGCTTGACGAAGACCGAGGCCGCGGCCGCGGCGGGCCGGTCGGCCAGACGGTCCTTCTCGGGCATGGACACATGCACCCGAGCCAGCACCACGCCGTCGATGCTGGACAGCGTGTTGGCGATCTCCTGCGACAGTGCATGCGTCAGCCGGGCCCGCTCTTCCAGCGGCGACGACATGAAGCCCTCCTTCTTGAAGACCTGCCCGAGGCTGTCGAAGCCGCCGCGGGGCAGGCCCTGCGCCCGCAGGATGTCCACGGCCCGCGGGAAGGCATCGGCCGGCACGGTCACTGCAAAGGTGCCACCTTCTCGGGCCACCTTCTCGGCGGCCAGGCTGGCCGAGCGGAGGGCCGCGACCATCTCGTTGGCCTGCGGCTCGGTCAGCTGGGCGTACAGGTCCTGCTCAGCGCAGGCCGCCAGCACGCATGGCAACCACAGCACGGCGATGGCGCGCGCCGGCCTCATGCCTGTTGCCGCAAGAGCTGCTGCACGCCGTCGGCCGAGCGGTGAGCGACGCTGGCCGTCAATTGGCAGTGGAACATGAAGGCATGGCAGCGCACGGTCAGCATCGCCATCTCACCGGGCGTGAGGGAGCGGCCGGGTTCGGCGGCGGCAGCCATCTGCGCCGACAGGCTGGCCGATTCGGTGTCGATCCGGCCGAACGGCTTGAGGACCTGTGCCAGCACCGGACGGGCCGGGCCGCCGACCAGCCGGCCACCGGCCGCTGCGCCCAAGGCCCTCTCGAACGCCGCGATGGACGCACCGGGATCGCTGCCCGCACCGCCCGGCTGCGGCGCTACCGGCGAGGGCAAGGTGGTTGCACAGCCACCGCCCACCGGCCCGCAAAGGATAGAGCCAGGGGTCATGACTTCTGGGCCAGCGTGCGCAGGGCTTCGCCGACCGTGGACAGGCCGGTGTGCGAGCTGGTGGACAGGAAGCCCATGCGCAGCGACTGGGCGCTGAGCTCGGTGATGGTGGCAGGACGGTCGTCTCCGGCCGAGATCTGCGCTGAGAGGCTCTCGAGCTGCTGCGCCTGCCGGTCCAGGGTATCGCCCCAGGCCTGGGCCATCGCCTCGAACCAGCTGCCGCCGGCGGTACGGGTGCTGCCTGCGGGGGCGATGCCCAGGCTGGTGAGTGCGGGGGTGGTCAAGGGGTTCATCGGGGTTCTCCAGGGTGGGTTGCAAGGGGGCTTCAGAAGCGCCGATTGGCAGTGCCTTCGGCTTCGCGGACAAGGCGTACGTCGCCGGGCCGGATCTCCGCGATGCGTTCGCCCGAGGGCAGCACGGCGCCCTGGAAGTACCGGGTGCCGTCGGCCGTCACCACATAGGCGGACTCACCGGGAACGATGGATGCGATGCGCTTGCCCGGGTCCGGCGTCTCGGCCACCGGTGAAGGCGCCGCAGGAACCGCAGGCGGGGTGTTGTGCAATTCGATCGACAGTAGTCCGGGAACATCCTGGCGGGCGCGGGCCACGATGCCCTCCAGGCGTTCGTCGTCGGCCCGCTGCGTGTGCACGGCCACCCGGCCAGGGCCCATCGGCACCGCCTGGGCGGCCACATGGTGGGCGCGGAAGATTTCCTGGACCGCCGCCACCAGCACGCCGTTCACCCACACATCGAGCTGCCCTGGCAGCGCCTGCCTGCCCAGCAGCCTGGCCGCCACGGCGCGTTGCGCCGAGGTGTCCAGGTAGCCGGTGACCCGCAAGGCCGGGCCCTGGGCCGGCTGCACGCGCAGCTCCTCCAGACCGGCTTCGTGCAGGGCGGCTTCCAGCTGGCGGGCAGCCTGACGGGGATCCAGGCCCTCGGCCGGCGGCGACGAACCCAGCGCCAGACCGCCCAGCGACAGTGCGCACAGCACGCTACCGGCGGGTACCAGCCCGCGCTGCAGCCACCGTGCACGCGCCGCAGGCGGCCGGCCCTCATCCGGCCTGCGAGCGTCGGGGCCCTGGGACGCGACCGCACCCGCCACCGCCACAACGGCCCTGCCCAGCTGCAAGGGCGTGTGCAGCACCACCACCTGCTCGGCGCCGGCCGGGAGGTGGCGGTCGCCGATGCCGACCTCACCGGCCAGCACCTGCACCCACAGGCCTTCACCCCGTAGCTCGAGGCTCAATCGGCAGGGGCCGATGTCGAGTGCCGGCAGCACGATGTCGTGACCGGGACCGGCCCCAACGCGGGTGGGCCGGTGGCGCTGCAACGCACATTGCGCGCCCTTCAGCCGGCCTTCCAGCACCCGAAGCTCGGGGGCCTTTGCTGCATCGTCAAATGGTGTCGAAGGGGCCATGAAGGTGTCGCATGCGCTTGAATCTGCCGTTGACATTGAGTGGCGACCCCGTTGCAAACGGTTCAAAATCAGGCGATGGCCAACGTGTTGATTGCCTGGGAGCTGGGCGGTGGCTTGCACCACCTCATGCGGGCTCGAGCCCTGGCAGGGGCCTTCACGGCCCGGGGCCACAAGGTCTACGTAGCCCTGCGCGACCTGGCACTGCACCAGCTCACGTCATGGCCCGAG
Organism: uncultured beta proteobacterium; assembly: GCA_903822435.1. GTDB lineage: Bacteria > Pseudomonadota > Gammaproteobacteria > Burkholderiales > Burkholderiaceae_C > Rubrivivax. Next base: position 46,824 of record CAIJPE010000361.1, read on the forward strand.
GGCACGCGCGTGCTGCAGGCACCCCACGCCGCCACCGTGCGGCTCGTGGACCGGCCTTCCACCTACGCCGACATCCTGTACATGAACGGCTGGCACGATGCCGGCGCCCTTTCCGGTCTGGTGGCTGGATGGAGTGCGTTGTTCGAATTGATCGAACCCGCCGTGGTGGTGGTCGATCACGCCCCCACGGCGGCCCTGGTGGCGCGGCTGGGCGAGGTCCCGTTGGTGCGCATGGGCATGGGCTTCTTTGCACCGCCGGCCCTGCGGCCGCTGCCCTCTTTCCGGCTCGCGGACGGCGCAACGCCCGAGCGGCAACAAGCGGTCGAGGACGCCGTGCTGGCCGCCATCCATGCCGTGTCCATCGCTTGCGGCGTGCGGTACGCGAGCGTGGCCGATGCCCTCGAGCCAGGCCTCGACCTGCTCACCTGCTGGCCCGAACTCGACCACTACGCGGGCCTGCGCCCGGCCGGCAGCGGTCGTTTCGTGGGGCCGGAGCACATTCGCACCCCGGCCACGCCCGTGAAGTGGCCAGCCGGGGGCGCGACGCGGGTACTGGCCTACCTGAACGACGGTTGTCCTGCGTTCGAGTCGCTGTTGCAAGCGCTGGGGCAGGCCGACGCAAACACCGTGGCCTACGTGGGGGGCGGCAGGGCCCGTTCGGTGTCATCCATGGCCGGTGGCAAGCTGGTGCAGCGGCAGTCGCTGTTCGACCCGGGCCCGACACTGGCGCACTGCGACGTGCTGGTCTGCCATGCCGCCAACGGCCTCGCCGGCACTGCATTGGCCGCGGGCAAGCCGGTGCTGATGTGGCCCATGACGGCCGAGCAGCAGCTGTTCGCCCACCGCGTGGAGCAGGCCGGCGTGGGCCTGACGCTGCCGCACGCACCGACCGCAGCCTGCATCAACGGGCAACTTCGAACTGCCCTCGACCCCAAAGGTATGGCAGCCCGTACCCGGACCCTGGCCGCCAGCCACGCGCATGAGCCCGACGGCCTGGCGCAGAGCATGCAAGCCATTGCCGACTGGCTGCCGGACATCGGCGGCCGCTAGGCGCCCTGCGTTCAGGGCCTGGGGGCCAGCACGAAGTCGCCGGCCTCGTGCCCGGCAAAGGCAATCGGTGCGTAGGCCGGGCGTTGCAACACGTGCAGCGCCTTGCCCGCGGAGATGAAGCGGGCAGAGACGGCACTGGACAACTCTTGTGCCGTGATTGGCGCCTGCACCTGGCCCAGCACGTCGAGCAGGCTTTGGGCGAAGAGCGAATGGACGCCGCCACCCCCATCCAGCACAGGCTCAAGGCCACCGGACGTGAACGCCACCCGGGCTCGCCGCTGGCTGAGCAGGCCCAGGTGACTCTGGCGCTGCTCGGCCGACAACGCCGCATCGATGCGCGCCACGAGCGAACCGGCCAATGTGCCCGAATAGCAGGAATCGGCAACGACCAGCACGTGTCGCGCCTGCATGGCCGAGAGCTGGTCGGTCACGTCGATGACCGACACCCAGGCGCTCAAGTCGCGCGCGTCGGCATCCACCGGGATCCAGTAGCCACGCGCCGTGACGGGATCCATCTGGCCGTGGCCGGCGTAGTACACGATGACCTGGTCATCAGGTGCCGCCTGCTGCCGCAGCCGCGCCAGCGCCGCCAGGATGCCTTGCCGCGTGGCATCGCGCAGCAACGCGACCTGGAAGCCGAAGCGTTCGCGCAGCGTGTCGGCCACGGCCTGGCCGTCGGCCGCGGGCGTGTCCAGCCCTGGCCAGCGTTCGTAGCGCTGGTTGGCGATCACCAGCGCCCAGCGGCGCCCGGGCAAGGCGGCTGCGCCTGTGGCAGGGGTTCCCGCCTCCGTGGCGGCCTGCACGGTCGCGCGGCGCTGCAACAGGTATTCGGCGCTGGCGGTCTCGCCCGCCTGGTCGTGCGCCGTGACCTGCAGCAATGTCGGCTGCATGCCCAGCACCACCGGCACCGTGAAGAGTCCATCGGCGTCGTGGGTGCGCGGTTGGCCATTGACCGTGATCGATGCGATACCGGCTGGCGAGTCGGCGCGGCCGGTCACCAGCACCTCATCGCTGGCGCTGTCCATCCACACGATGCTCCGGGCCGCGGCAGGTGGCAGCTTCAAGGCCGCTGACGGGTCCACCAGCCACAGCGCGGGCCCTCGCGCGGGCCTCGGCGACCAGGCCTGCAACCCGGCCGCCTGCCAGATCCATTGCATCGCACGTTCGGCATCGCGCGGGACGCCGCTACCGCGCTCGAGCAGGCTGGCCAGGTCGACCATGGCCCGTGGCTGCCCCTGTGCAGCCGCCTGCGCATACCAATGGCGGGCCAGTTCGGGCTTGCCGGCGCGCTCGAAGAGTTCGCCGGCCACCACCTGGGCATCCGGCAGGCCCGCCGTCGCCATGGGCAGCCAGGACTTGAGATCCTGCATCGTGTCGGCGGAAGCATCTCTGGCCGCGGGAGCGGCCGGCAAGGGCTCGGTGTACTCGCCACCTCCTCGCTGGCACTCGGCAACCGTGGCACGGGCCTGGCGCCGTGGCGACACCGTGACCGTGGATGCCCCCAGCCGCCGAACCTGGCCTGGGAACAGGCAATCGACCACCGAATCGTCCGCGGCAAGGGCCGCAGGGGATGCCGATTGCAGCAGCAGCCCCAAGCCCACGCAGGCAGCGATGCGGTACAGATCGGCAACCATATCGGCAGGCTCCGTCAAAGCTCGAACCGCAGGCCCGCACCCAGCCGCTGGATGCGATAGCCCTGCTGAGCAAAGCCCGTCTGGAAGTCGACGAAGGTGCTGAAGGACCGTTGCGTCAAGGCCGTGAAACCCACGGCCACGGACCCGGCATGGCTGCGCTCATCACCGGCGCCGGGAATGAGCAAGGCACTGTTGTCGGACAACAGCCGCCCGCCAACCTCACCACCGGGCCGGTCCCTTCGCTCTGACCACTCCATCCGCAGGTAGGGCAGCAGCAGGCCCCACGATTGAGGCACGCTCCACTGCAGGTTGGCACCTGCGCTCAATGTGCAGGCCCGCAGCGCCTGCGCACCGACGGCCAGCGCATCGCTTGCGCCGGTCTCCTGGAAGGCATCCACGCGCACGCGCACCTGGTCCCAGCGCAGGTAGGGCGATACCGACCCCGCGCCCAGCA
>CAIJPE010000362.1 GCA_903822435.1 uncultured beta proteobacterium
CCACCTTGTAGGTGGGGAAGATGCGCACCTCCACCGGCAGCATCAACGTCACGAAGATCGCCCAGAAGCACACGTTGCGCAGGGGGAAGCGGAAGTACACGATGGCGAAGGCCGAAAGCAGCGAGATGGCGATCTTCAGCACCGCGATCACCAGCGCCGAGACCAGGCTGACCCACATCATCCGTGCCACGGGCGCACCCGAGCCGGGGCCGTGTTCGCTGCCCGTGAGCACCGCCCAGTAGTTGTGCAGCCCGTGGCCGCCGGGCAGCAGCGGCATGGGCGCCTGCACGATGGCCTGGGCCGTCTGGGTGGACGCCACGAAGGTCAGGTAGACCGGAAATGCCACGATCAGCACGCCCAGCAGCAGCACGCCGTGCGAGAGCAAGTCCAGCCAGGGGCGGCGTTCGATCATCAGTAGTTGACCCGACTTTCGACGAAGCGGAACTGCGCCACCGTCAGCGTGATCACGATCACCATCAGCACCACCGACTGCGCGGCCGAGCCACCCAGGTCCAGCGCCTTGAAGCCGTCGTAGTAGACCTTGTAGACCAGCGTGGTGGTGTCCTTGCCCGGGCCGCCTTCGGTGGCCGCGTCGATGATGCCGAAGGTGTCGAAGAAGGCATAGACGATGTTGACCACCAGCAGGAAGAAGGTGGTGGGCGACAGCAGCGGGAACACGATCGTCCAGAAGCGGCGCCATGGCCGCGCTCCGTCGATGGCGGCCGCTTCCAGCAGCGACTTGGGGATGGCCTGCAGGCCGGCCAGGAAGAACAGGAAGTTGTAGCTGATCTGCTTCCACACCGCAGCCATGACCACCAGGGTCATGGCGTGCGTGCCGTTGAGCAGGTGGTTCCACTCGAAGCCCGCGCTGCGCAGGCCGTACGCCACCACCCCGATGCTGGGCGCGAACATGAACAGCCACAGCACGCCGGCCACCGCAGGGGCCACGGCATAGGGCCAGATCAGCAGGGTCTTGTAGGCCAGTGCCCCGCGCACCACGCGGTCGGCGAACACGGCCAGCACCAGCGACAGCACCAGGCCGGCCGCGGCCACGAGCACCGAAAAGACCGCCGTCGTCTGGAACGAGGCCAGGTAGCCCGGGTCGGCCCAGAGTGCGGTGAAGTTGGCCAGGCCCACCCACTGCGTGCTCGTGCCGAAGGCGTCCTGCTGCTGCAGCGACTGCAGCACCGTCTGCCAGGCCGGCCAGTAGAAGAAGGTGCCGATCACCAGCCCCTGGGGCAGCAGCAGCGCCCAGGCCAGCCAGGTCGAACGGAAGACGACGCGCTTTTCAGCCGCCATGTGCGGGCAAGGTCAGGACTTGTTGGCGGCCTCGAACTTTTCCAGTTGCTCGTTGCCCCGCTGCACGGCGGCGTCCAGGCCTTCCTTGGCCGTCTTCTTGCCCGCCCAGACCTGCTCCATCTCTTCGTCGATGATCGCGCGGATGGGGTTGAAGTTGCCCAGGCGGATGCCGCGCGACTTGTCGGTGGTCTTGCGGATCATCTGGTTGGGCGCCACGTCGGTACCCGGGTTCTTCTTGTAGAAACCGCTGGCCTCGGTGAGCTTGAAGGCCGCGGTGGTGATGGGCAGGTAGCCGGTGCGCTGGTGGCTGGCGGCCTGCACCTCGGGGCTGCTGAGGTAGTTGAAAAAGGCGGCCACGCCCTTGTATTCCTCGGGCTTGTGCTTGGCCATCACCCACAGGCTGGCGCCTCCGATGACGGTGTTCTGCGGGGCGCCGGGCACGTCGGGGTAGTAGGGCAGGGGAGCCATGCCGTAGGCGAACTTGGCGTTGACCTTCACAGACGAGTACAAGCCCGAACTGCCTGTGAACATGGCGCACTCGCCCGAGGGGAAACTGGCGTCCGGCGTGTTGTTGCGGCCCTTGTAGACGAAGAGGCCGTTCTTGGCCATGTTGGCCAGGTTCTCGATGTGGCGCACGTGCAGCGGCGTGTTGAAGGCCATCATGTGCTGCCCGCTGATCGAAGGATACGGGCAAACAGAGAGCACTGCAGGGTTCCTCTACAGTCGAGGACTCGACAGCCATTACGGCGTTCTTGCCTCCATCGCAGTATCAATCGCCTAATTCAGGAAACCTGCGAGATAAAGGTCTGTGAAATTCCAGAAATGAAGTACACAGTGGAGGACC
>CAIJPE010000363.1 GCA_903822435.1 uncultured beta proteobacterium
CCGGTGCCGACTGGTCCAGGACCTTCTACCAACTGTTGACCGACGAACCCGGCAAGCAGGCCTGGCCCATCACTGGCGCCACGTTCATTCTCATGCACAAGGTCCAGGACCGTCCGGCCCAAGGCGCCGCCGCACTGAAGTTCTTCGATTGGGCCTACGGCCACGGCGACCAGATGGCCGCCGATCTGGACTACGTGTCGATGCCTGCTTCCGTCAAGCAGGCGGTGCACAAGCAGTGGCAGGAGATCAGGAGCGCCGACGGCAAGCCCGTGATCGGCCTGTAGAGCGCAAGGCGCTCAGCCGCGGCGCGAGACCGCCCTGAGGGCCAGTTCCAGCCGGCTGCGGGCGTGCAGCTTTTCCATGATGCGGCTGACGTAGTTCTTCACGGTGCCTTCCGCGAGGAATACGGTGGCCGCGATCTGCTTGTTGCTCATGCCCTGTGCCAGCAGGTCCAGGATGCGGACTTCCTTGCTGTTCAGGGGATCTTCGAAGGGGCGCAAGGCGCGCGGGCCGGCGGGCTCATCGGCAGGGGCCCGGTCCTCGCGCGGTGCGTCATCGGACCCGGCAGCGGGCGGGAATCCCACCGTGCGCAGGTGCTCCATGACCTTGCGGGCAATGCTGGGCGACAGGCGCGATTCGCCCCTGTGCACGCAGCGGATGGTGTCGAGCACCTCGGCCTCTGAAGCGTCCTTCAGCAGGTAGGCCCGGGCGCCGGCGCGAATGGCCTCGAAGACGAGTTCGTCGTCGTCGTAGGTGGTCAGCACCACCACCTGCGTGGACGGCAGCCGGGCCGTGATCGCGCGCGTGGCCACCACGCCGCTGGCGTGCGGCATCTGCAGGTCCATCACCACCACGTCGGGCGCCAGTGCCAGGGCCTGCGCGACGGCCTGGACCCCGTCGGCTGCCTGGCCCACCACCTCGATTCCCGGCTCCGTCGCCAGCATCATCGAAAGGCCCCGCCGGATCAGCGGCTGGTCATCCACGATGAGCAGCCGGATCGACTTGCCTTCGATCGCTTCGTCGGCTGTCGTCATGGGGCGCCGGGCCCCTGCCCTGGCGCGCCGTCCGCGCCGGGGCTGGCCGTGGGATGCAGGCGCGTCTGCAGTTCACCGAAGAGCGGGGAGGGCAAGCGGGCAGCCATGAAGCGGATCATGCCGTCCACCGCCAGGCGGGCCTGGTCGCGGCTGAGGTTGCCCGCACGCGCGACCGCTTCGACCAATTCGTCGATCATTGCCGGCTCAGGCACGGCGCACGCTCCGCCCACGCGAAATCAACCGCATGGCCTGCAGCTTATCCGACGCGCCCGACGGCCCTGGAGTGACATCAGGCATGGTGAAGTCACGAGTTGAGGCGCGCGCTGACAATGGGGGCTTGTCGCCCACCCGTGCGGCTGTCTGAGCCATGTCATCGCTTCGAACCCGACTGGACCCCCGGCTGCACCTGGCGGCGGCCATCGGCTGGGCCGTGTTCGCCGTGGTGACGCTGGCGGCGCTGATGGCCGCGGACCTGGCTTCGCGGCAAGCCGAGCAGAGCGCCCGCGCCGACGCCGAGGGCCTGCTGGACGAGTTCGCGACCCAGGTGCGCGACGCGCTGTCGATGAATCTGGAAACCCGGCGCTCGCTGCTGCAGGCCACGGCCACGCAGATTTCCGCCGCGATGGACCGCGACCCCGCCACGCTCCGCCGTACCTTGCTGGCCGCGCAATCGCAGTTCCCCGAGTTCACATGGCTGGGCGTGGCGGACGGCTCCGGACACCTCGTGGCCGACACCGCGGACGGCACGCGGGGCGCCGACGTGTCGGCCTTGCCGTGGTTCCGGCAGGGGAGCAGGGCACCGTTCGTGGGCGATGTGCATCCAGTTGCCGGCAGCGCCGGGGGGGCCGCGCATGTGATCGATGCGGCGGCACCGATCCGCGACCGTGGAGCGCTGGGGGCCATGCTGTCATGGGCCTGGGTCGAGCAAAAACTCCTGCGCATGCAGCAGGCGCTGAACAAGACCCGGCAGGTCGAATTGCTGTTGGCTGCGCGTGACGGCACGGTCCTCATCGGCCCACCGAGCTGGATCGGGCGGTCCCTTTCGGGCGAACGGGATGCCACCGAAGGCGGCGACTACATGATCGGCAGCCGCACCGAGCTGCGCCTGGCCGACGGCCTGGGCCTGGGTTGGACTGCGATCGTTCGCCAGCGGGCCGAGTTCGCGCTCGCGCCGGCCCGCACGACCCGCCGCACGGTCTTCCTGATCGTCTTCGCGGCGGGCCTCTTGTCTGCGGCGGCGGCTGCGCTGGCCACCCGGGAGTTGACTCGCCGCCTGACGCGGCTGGCCCAGGACGCCGAGGCCGTGCGCCTGGGAGAGCGCCGGTCGCTGGCGGCACCGGCGGGCGCCGACGAGGTCAGCCGCATCGGAGCCACCTTGTCCCAGATGGTGGACCGCCTGCAGGCCGAGAAGCAGGCCCTGCAGGCCCTGAACACCGAGCTCGACCGCCGCGTGGCCGAACGCACGCAGCGCATCGAGCGCATGGCCGACGAGGCCCGGCACGCCGCCGTCACCCGCGAGCGGCTGCGCATCGCGCGCGACTTGCACGACACCCTGGCGCACTCGTTGATGGCCTTGCTGACGCAGATCCGCCTGGTGCGCAAGCTGCGCGGGCGCATGGATGCGGCCGAACTCGACGAGGAACTGGGGCATGCCGAGGCCGTGGCAACCACGGGCCTCTCGGAGTCGCGGGCGGCCATCTCGCAGATGCGCGACAACGGTGTGCGCGATGCCGGGCTCGGCGCGGCCGTGCAGGATCTGGTCCGCCGCTTCAGCCAGCGCACGGGGCTCGCCGTGTCGCTGCAGGCGGACGACCCCGTGGCGCGATCGACCGATGAGCGCGCCGAGACCCTGTTCCGCATCATCGAGGAGGCCTTGCGCAACGTCGAGCGGCATGCCGGCGCCCAGACCGTGCAGGTCGGGCTGCGCAGCACCCCGGCGGCGGGCGAGGGGGCGCAGTTTCAGGTGCTGGTCACCGACGATGGCGTCGGCTTCGATCCGTCGCTGCCACGTCCGGGGCACTACGGCCTGCGCGGCATCCAGGAGCAGGCGGCGCTGATCGGCGCCAGGCTCGCGGTTCTCAGCCAGCCAGGGCAGGGCACCCAGATCGTGCTGGCCTTCTCGGCCGCCTGAAGATTCGTGCCCAGGTGATGACCAGCCGCACTATCGCGGACGGGTCGGCGTGGATAGATTCCCACGGGAGGGTGCTATCCGCGCCCCAACGTTCGCATTGCCTGGAGAACCGAGAGTGCCGACCACCCAGAAGCCCGCTTTTTCACTGACCCTCCTGATGCTGCTGACCGCCTTGCTTGCGGCTTGCAGCAGCACCCCCGTGGCCACGCCCGCCCCGGCCCCCAAGCCCACGGTCGCGCCGATGCCAGCGCCGGCCCCGGCGCCGATGGCCGCCCCCAAGCCCACGCCGCAATCGACGGTGGCCACGGTGTCGCTGCCCGAGTACCTGGACCCGAAGAGCGACATCTTCAGCAAGCGCAGCGTCTACTTCGACTTTGACATGGCGGTGGTCAAGCCGGAGTTCACGGGCCTGGTCGAGCGCCATGGCAAGTTCCTGATGGCCAACCCGAGGGTGGCCATCAAGATCGAGGGCAACACCGACGAGCGCGGCAGCGCCGAGTACAACCTGGCACTCGGCCAGAAGCGTGCCGAGGCGGTTCGCCAGGCCTTGAAGATCTACGGCGTCAAGGACACCCAGATGGAAGCCATCAGCTGGGGCAGCGAGAAGCCCAAGGCCGCTGGCCACGACGAGTCGGCCTGGGCGCAGAACCGCCGCGCGGATCTGCAATATCCGGGCAAGTAGCCAAGTCCGTTCGAGCCTGGGCATCATCCATCAGGGTGTGCGGGCGATGGCCAGCCACAGCGCAGCCCCCTGCCCACCCCTGAGCATTTTTGCTGGCTGAGCAGCGGTGCCACAATCTGCGGCATGCGGGCATTCCTGTGGGCCGTGGCGTGGTGGGCTTGCGTGGCCGGGGTCGCGCATGCCGAGCCTGCGAGTGCCTTGCGCGCCCGCTTCGATGCCTTGCGCCAGCAGGGTGCGGGCGCCTTGTTCGACCGGCCTGTCTTCCTGCAGTCGACCGAGACCGATGACCACGCACAAGGCGATGTGCACGGGCTCATCGACCACCCGTACGCGAAGCTTCGCAAGGCGCTGTTGCAGGCCGATCGGTGGTGCGCCATCCTGATCCTGCACCTCAATGTGCAGTACTGCCGCGCAGGCGGTAGTGCCGATGCGCCGGTGCTGGACGTGGGTGTGGGCCGCAAGTTCGACCAACCGTTGCGCGACCTGTACTGGATGAAGCTGGGCTGGCGGGTGGAGGCTGCTGCCGATGACCGCCTGCAGGTGGTGATGCAGGCTGCCGAGGGGCCTTTCGGCACCAAGGACTTCCGCATCGAGTTCGAGGCCGTGCCCTTCGAGGCTGATCGCACGCTGTTCCACCTGGCCTACGGCTATGGCTACGGTGCGGCGGCGCGGTGGGCCCTGAACGTATATCTGGCGACGGTCGGGCGAGGCAAGCTCGGTTTCAGCGTGGTCGGGCAGGACGATGCCGGCCGGCCGGTTCGGGCCGGCGGCCTGCGCGGGCTGCTCGAACGCAACACCGTGCGCTACCAGCTCGCCATCGAGGCCTATCTGGATGCCTTGGCGCAGCCGCCTGCCCAACAGCAGCGAGTCAGCCTGGAAGGCTGGTTCGATGCCACCGAGCGCTACCCGCTCCAGTTGCATGAGATCGAGCGCAGCGCCTACATCGAGATGAAGCTCGCCGAGGTGCAGCGGTCGGCGAACGCCGCGCCACCCGGCCCCTGACCCGACGCCCGGAAACCGCCCGTACCTCCCGGTCGCGAAGCGTCCTGGCCGTCCGCGGGTGGATGGACGAGTCGCATCGACAGCGCGAGATTCCGCTGTACCGCACCGACCGCCGCGGGTCTAGCATCGGCAACCGTCAATCGAAAAGGAGCCGAGCCATGGGTGCTCAATGGAAAGCCAAGCACAAGGACCTGGCGGCCAATGCCAAGGGACGGCTGTTCGGCAAGCTGGCCAAGGACATCATGATCGCGGCCCGCCACGGCCCCGACCCCGCGGCCAATGCCCGGCTGCGGCTGGTGCTGGAGCAAGCCCGCAAGGTGTCGATGCCCAAGGAAACGCTGGAGCGCGCCATCAAGAAGGGCGCCGGCCTGACCGGCGAGGCCGTGCACTTCGAGCACACCGTGTACGAAGGCTTTGCCCCGCACCACGTGCCGGTGATGGTGGAATGCCTGACCGACAACGTGAACCGCGCGGCGTCCGACATGCGGGTGCTGTTCCGAAAGGGGCAGCTCGGCTCCTCGGGTTCGGTGTCGTGGGACTTCGACCATGTCGGCCTGGTCGAGGCCGAGGCTGCGGCTGCGGGCGCCGACGCCGAGGCGGCCGCCATCGAGGCCGGCGCACAGGATTTCGAGCCGGCGGGCGAGGATGGCGTCTGCCTGTTCCTGACCGCACCCACCGACCTGGACCTGGTCAGCCGTGCGCTGCCGGC
>CAIJPE010000364.1 GCA_903822435.1 uncultured beta proteobacterium
ACACCTGGTCGGCCATGCGCTGCATCGGCGCCCGCGAGCGCTGCGCCTGGACAACCATCTGCACGATGCCCGCCAGCACGGTCTCAGCCCCGACCTTCTGCGAGCGCATCACCAGCGCACCGCTGGTGTTCAGCGTGGCGCCGATCAGCGTGTCGCCGACGCGCTTGGCCACCGGCATCGGCTCGCCGGTGAGCATCGATTCGTCGACCGCGCTGCCCCCTTCGGTGACGACGCCATCGACCGGCACCTTCTCGCCCGGGCGCACCCGCAGCAACTCGCCGACCTTGACGTCGGCCAGCGGCACGTCCTGTTCCGTGCCGTCGGCGTTGACACGCCTTGCCGTCTTGGGCGCCAGGCCGAGCAGGGACTTGATGGCCGCCGAAGTCTTCGAGCGCGCCTTGAGCTCGAGCATCTGGCCGAGCAGCGTCAGCGACAGGATCGTCGAAGCGGCCTCGAAGTAGACCGCGACATGGCCGTCGACCGCGAACGAGGGCGGGAAGAAACCCGGCGCCAGCATCGCCACGACGCTGTATCCGAATGCCGCGGACGTTCCCAGTCCGATCAGTGTCCACATGTTCGGGCTGCGGTGGATCAGCGACTGCACGGCGCGCATGAAGAAGGGCTGCCCCGCCCAGAACACGACCGGCACGGTGAGCACGAGTTCGATCCAGCGGCGCGTCGTCGCGTCGATCCAGGGCAGCAAATGGCCGAACATCGAGACCAGCGCCACAGTGACGGTCAGTGGCAACGTCCAAAAGAACCGGCGGCGAAAGTCCGACAGCTCGGCGTTCTCGTCATCACTGATCGCAGGCTGTACCGTTTCCAGTGCCATGCCGCATTTGGGGCAAGCTCCGGCGTGGTCCTGACGCACCTCGGGGTGCATCGGACAGGTATAGATCGGGCCGCTTGTCGAAGTCTCATTCGTCTTTGCCGCTGGCGCTGCAGTTGTCGCCGGAGTGTTCTGGTCAGCGCCGGACGCGGCATCGCCACCGTGCTTGTCGTGCAGCTTCATGTCCATGGATTCCCGATCATGGGTAGGGGCCTAGACGACTCACTTTGCCAACTGCCTGCTGATGGCCTGCAACTCACGGCGTCGCGCCGCGCTGACCACCGGGTAGCTCATCTTCATGCCCTCCAGTGCGTCGAGCACGATCTGCGACACGATCAGCCGCGCGTTGTCCTTGTCGTCGGCCGGGACGATGAACCAGGGCGAATCCGCCGTGCTGGTGGCGCTCAGGGCGCAGCCATAAGCTTGCATGTAGGCATCCCAGTAGCTTCGCTCCGTGATATCGGCTGCGCTGAACTTCCAATTCTTGTCGGGCTCGTCGATGCGGGCCAGCAGGCGCTTGCGCTGCTCCTCCTTCGACAGGTGCAGGAAGACCTTGACGATGCGCGTGCCATTGGCATGCAGATGCCGCTCCAGGTCGACGATCGATCGGAAGCGGCCTTGCCATACCGATTCGTCGACAGCGGAGTCGGGAAGGCGCTCGCTGCGCAGCAGATTGCTGTGCACCCGCACGATCAAGACTTCCTCGTAGTACGAGCGATTGAAGATGCCGATGCGCCCTCTCTCGGGCAGGTCGCGCGTGGTGCGCCAGAGGAAGTCGTGCTGCAGTTCCTGAGCGCTCGGGTGCTGGAAGCTGAACACCTGGCAGCCCTGCGGGTTCACGCCCGACATCACGTGGCGGATGGCACCGTCCTTCCCCGCGGTGTCCATCGCCTGGAACACCAGCAGCAAGGCGTGACGGTTCGAGGCGTAGAGCAGGCGCTGCTGGTCGCTCAGGGCATCGACGTGGTCCTGCAGCAGCCCCTTGTAGGCCTTCCTCGACTTGCACAGCGGCTTGGTCTTCGTCGCCCACAGGCCGAGGTCGACCTCGTCGCTTTCGCGGACTCGGAACCGGTCAATGTCGATGCTCATGCGGACTCCATGTTCTCGGCGGCCACCGCTGCAGTCAGGCTCTGTGCACAGGCTTGCGCCGCCTGACGCACCGCCTCGCCTTGCGTGGGGAACGCGTGGATCACCTGGGCCAGCCGCCGCAGGCCCATGCCGGCCACCATGGCCAGCGAGATGTTGTTGATCAGCTCGCCGGCATGTCGCCCGACGATGGTGGCGCCCAGGATGCGGTCAGTGCCTTCGCGCACGTGGATCTTCACGAAGCCGTCTTCTTCGCCATCGGTGATGGCGCGCACCACGTCGTGCATCGGCACGGTGTAGGTCTTGACCGGAATGCTCTGCGCGCGTGCCTGGCGCACGTACAGGCCGACGTGGGCCACCTGCGGGTCGGTGTAGGTGCACCAGGGCACCGTCAGTGCGCTGATGCGCTGGCGGCCGCGGTACAGCGCGTTGCGCACGACGATGCGGGCAGAGGCTTCTGCCGTGTTCGTGAACGCATGTTCCAGGCAGACGTCGCCCGCGGCAAAGATGCGGGGATTGCGGGTGCGGAGAAAGTCGTCGACGCGGACGCCGGCTTCGGTGTCGAAGGCCACGCCGGCCCGTTCCAGGTCCAGGCCCTGCACGGAGGGCAGGCGGCCGATGCCGGTCAGGATCTCGTCGACCACCGTCGTCGACGTGTTGCCGTCGCTGACCATCGTGACGTGCTTGCGTCCGCCCTCCAGGCGCACGGCGACGATGTTGCAATTGAGGTGGATCTCCACGCCGTCGTGTGCGAGCGCATGGGCCACCATCTGCGCGGCGTCGCGCTCCTCCCGGGGCAGGAAAAGCGGCTCGCTGTGGCAGATGAGCGTCCGGCTGCCGAAGCGTGCAAACGCCTACGCCAGTTCGCAACCGAGCGGCCCGCCGCCGATGACCAGAAGACTGGGGGGCAACTGCTTCAGTTCGAAGACGCTTTCGTTGGTCAGGAAGCCGGCCGCGGCCAGGCCCTCGATGTCTGGCACCAGCGGGCGCGAGCCGGTGGCGATGAGGGCCTTCAGGAATCGAAGGCGGATACCGTCGACATCGACCGCATCGGCACTGACGAAGCGGGCGTGTCCGACATGCAACTCGATGCCTTCTTCGTGCAGACGCGCCGCCGAGTCCACGCGCAGGATGCGATCGCGCACGCGCCGCATGCGGGCCATCACCGCCGGGAAGTCGACCTTGAAATCGGCCGGCGCGTCGACGCCGACACTCTGCGCGTTGCGCATCTCGGCGATCAGCTGTGCGCTGCGAAGGATCGTCTTCGAAGGAATGCAGCCTTCGTGAAGGCAGTTGCCGCCGATGTGGTGCGATTCGATCAACGCCACGCGCACGCCCGCAGCTGCCGCGTCGCGTGCAGCTGCCAGGCCGGCGGGGCCGGCACCGATGATCAGCAGGTCGTAGGGATCGCGCCCGGCTGGAACTCGCCCATCCAGAGCCAGAGGGCCGGCCGGCAATGGGCTCGTGCGCTGTAGCGACTCGACGACCGACTGGCGATGCTTCGCATCCAAGGGCGTTGATGTGTCGATCGCCGTCATCGGGGTTCGTGTTCGGCCAACCAACCACCTCGGAATCCGGCGCGGTGCAGGCCGGTGCGGATCGGCGCCGATTCGCGCAGCAGGCGCCACAGCATGCCGGAGCGGAAGTTCTCGACCATCAGAACGATCATTCCCTGGTCAAGTCCGAAGCTGCCCTCGGAGACCCAGCCCGTGGCGCGCGGGCCGTTGGCGGCGCAGACCCCCGGGGGGGTCGCGAGCACGGTGTCGTTGTAGCCGCTGGCGCGCGCCAAGCCGCCCTCGGGCTTCCCGCCCCGGTCTACCAGCCTGCGCAGCGCCGGCAAGACGAGTTCGGGCGCGAACACCAACGACGACAACATCGATGGGCCACTGAGCGTTCCGTCGTCGGGCCCCCAGGGCACGCCACGTGCGGCATAACCGTAGAACGACTGGCGCCGACCTGCCACCCGCTGCCGTGGTGTGCTGGGTCCGTCTCCGGCCGACAAGCCCCAGCTGTCTTCGTCGTAGCCGGTGAAGCTGCGCGGGTTGCGGATGGCGTACTCGCGCTGCACGTAGGTGGCGCGGCGGCTGTTCTCGAAGTAGTCGCTGTGCTTCTCGCGCATGAAGCGGTCGCGGATGCCGCGAAAGTCGATCCAGGCGTGAGAGAACTGGTGGATGAAGAGCGGTCCGGCAAAGAGGAAGTCGATGCCGTACAGGCTCTCCCATTGGTAGGTGCCGGTCCAGGCGGGGAAGCTGGCATCGGTCAGCGCGTGGGTGGGCGAACCCAGGCCCAGTGCGTAGAGCAGCAGGGCTTCGCTGTAGCCCTGCCAGCCGTAGTTCAGGAAGCCGCTGCCGGGCTTCCAGCCGTGCACCACGGCGGCCCCGTCGGGCTGCGCCCAGCACCAGTCGACGCGGTGGTAGAGCGTGTCGACGAGTGCGCGCAATTCCGCCTCGTCCGCGGTCGCTGCCGTGAAGTAGGCTGCCGCCGTCAACATACCGGCCATCAGCAGTGCAGTGTCGATCAGCGAGACCTCGCACTTCCACGCGCGCCTGCCGCTGTCCATGTGCAGGAAGTGAAAGTAGAAGCCGTGGCACCCGGTCGAATCGGCCTTGCCGCTCTGGTCGCTGTCGCGGAAGAAGCGCAGCGCAGCCAGGCAGCGCTGCAGCGCTTCGTCGCGCGTCATCCAGCCACGCTCCACGCCCACCGGGTAGGCCGACAGCGCGAAGCCGATGACGGCGATGCTGGCGTGCGAACCCGGCCGCGAAGTGTCGGCCACCAGTCCGTTGCTGCGCCTGCCGTGCTGGACGAAATACTCGAATGCGGCATGCTGCAGCGCGTCCAGCATGGCAACGTCTGCCGGAGACGGCGGATCGGCCGCCGCCGCGGCAGGCGGCAGCACGGCCGTGGTCCTCACGATGAAGACGCCAAGGCAGCGTCGACGGTGGCCTGCGCCTGGACCAGGATGCGCTGGAGATGCGCCGGGCCCTGGAAACTCTCGGCGTAGATCTTGTAGATGTCCTCGGTGCCCGAGGGTCGCGCGGCGTACCAGCCGCTCTTGGACATGACCTTGATGCCGCCGATGGCTGCGCCGTTGCCCGGCGCCTGGTTCAACACACCGGTGATCGGCTCACCCGCCAGCTCGGTCGCGGTGATGGCTTTCGGCGACAGCGCTGCGAGCAGCCGCTTTTGTTCCGCGCTTGCGGGCGCTTCGGCGCGGTCCGCGGCTGGCAGGCCCAATTCACCGGCGAGTTCGAGGTACAGCGCACTGGGATCGCGCCCGCAGCGCGCGGTGATCTCGGCCGCCAGCAGCGCCGCGATGAGCCCGTCCTTGTCGGTGGTCCAGGTGGTGCCGTCGCGGCGCAGAAAGGCGGCGCCGGCGCTCTCTTCGCCGCCAAAGCCCAGGCTGCCGTCGAGCAAGCCTTGAGAAAACCATTTGAAGCCGACCGGCACTTCGAAGAGCTTGCGCGACAAGCGTGCGGCAACCCGGTCGATCAACTGTGTGCTGACCACGGTCTTGCCGACAGCGGCGCCCGCGCTCCATTGCGGCCGGTGGCGGAACAGGTAGTCGATGGCCACCGCGAGATAGTGGTTGGCTGGCAGCAAGCCAGCGGCCGGCGTGACGATGCCGTGGCGGTCGTGGTCGGTGTCGCAGGCGACGGCGATGTCGAAGCGGTCCTTGACGGCAATGAGCCTCTTCATGGCGTAAACCGACGAGGGGTCCATGCGGATCTGGCCGTCCCAGTCCAGCGTCATGAAGGCGAAGGTCGGATCCACCGCTTCGCTGACCACGGTCAGGTCGATCTTCCAGCGATCGGCGATCGCTGCCCAGTAGTGCACGCCGGCCCCCCCCAGCGGATCGACGCCGATGCGGACCCTCGCGCTGCGTATGGCCTGCAGGTCGACGACATGTTCCAGATCGTCGACATAGTTGCCCAGGAAGTCGTGGTGGTGCGTGGTCGCCGCCTGCAGTGCCTGTGCATGCGGCATGCGCCGCACGCCCTCCAGTGCGGCCTCGAGGAAGCCGTTCGCGGCCGCCTGGATGGCGTCGGTCACCTCCTGGCCCGCAGGCCCGCCATGCGGCGGGTTGTACTTGAAGCCACCGTCGCGGGGCGGATTGTGCGATGGCGTGACCACGATGCCGTCGGCCCGCGTTCCGTTGCCGTTGTGGCGGCCGTGCCGGTTGTGCTTGACGATGGCGTGCGAGATGGCCGGCGTCGGGGTGTACTCACCGCCGGCGGCCAGCACCACGTCGACGCCGTTGGCAGCCAGCACCTCGAGTGCGCTCGCGCAGGCGGGTGCCGACAGCGCATGCGTGTCGACGCCCATGAACAGCGGCCCGGTGATGCCCTGGCGCCGGCGGTAGTCACAGATGGCCTGCGCCATGGCGAGCACGTGCCATTCGTTGAACGAGACATCGAACGCCGAGCCGCGGTGGCCCGATGTGCCGAAGGCCACGCGCTGCGCGGCCACGGTCGGGTCCGGGCGCTCCGAAAAGTATGCCGCCACGAGCTTGTCGACGTCGATCAGCACGGATGGCGGCGCCGGCTGGCCGGCCAGCGGATTGATGTGCGTGGTCACGCAGAATCCCCCGCGCGATGTCGTTTCAGCTGCCGCCGGGCCGCGGCAAGCACAGGGGCGACTTCGAAGCCGAAGTGCGATTCGACGGCCTTGCCTGGCGCCGAAAGACCGAAGCTGCGCATGGCGATGATCTCGCCGTGGCGGCCCACATAGCGGTCCCAGCCCAAAGGCGACGCCGCTTCGACGGAGACGCGGGCCCGCACGGATTCGGGCAAGACCTGTTCGCGATAATCTTCGGCCTGCCGCTCGAAAAGGTCCCACGACGGCATGCTGACCACGCGCGCCTTCACGCCTTCGACCTTCAGTTGCTCGAAGGCGGCGACGCACAGCGACACCTCGCTGCCGCTGGCCAGCAGCAGCACATCAGGTCGGCCATCGTCGGCATCGGCCAGCACGTAGGCACCGCGTGCGACACCCTGGGCGCCGGCATAACGGCTGCGATCCAGCGTGGGCAGCGCCTGGCGCGACAGGACCAGGCTGGCGGGCTGGTCACGCAGGGTCATCACGACGCGCCAGGCCTCGACCACTTCGTTCGCGTCGGCCGGACGCAGGGTCACCATGCCGGGCATGGCTCGGAACGAGGCGAGTTGCTCGACGGGTTGGTGGGTGGGGCCGTCCTCGCCCATTGCGATCGAATCGTGGGTCCAGACATAGATCACCGGCAAGCCCATCATCGCCGCCAGCCGGATCGCGCCGCGGGCATAGTCGGTGAAGACGAAGAAGCTGGCCGCAAAGGGGCGCAACCCGGACAGCGCCATGCCGCTGGCGGCTGCGCACATCGCGTGCTCGCGGATGCCGAAGTGAAAATTTCGACCCGCTGCCGATGCGGGCTCGAAGGCGCGGGCGAAGTCGAAGGTCAAGTTGGTCTTGGTGGACGGCGCGAGGTCGGCCGCACCGCCGAGCATCCAGGGCACGTGGGCGGCGATCGCGTTGAGAACCTTGCCCGAGGCGTCGCGCGTCGCCAGGCCTTTGGCGTCGACGGCGAAGTCCGGCAGGGCGGCATCCCAGTCGGCGGGCAACTCGCGTTGCTGCATCAGGTCGATCTGCGCCGCCAATTCGGGGTATTGGCTGCGGTAGGCGTCAAGGCTGGCACGCCACTTCTCGTGCGCGCTGGTGCCGCGCAAGCCGAATTGCGCGGCGAAGTGCTCGCGCACGCCACCGGGCACGGCGAAGTCCGCGTCGGGGTCGAATCCGTAGAATTCCTTGGCTCCGCGCGCCTCCTCGACACCCAGCGGTTCGCCGTGGGCCGCAGCGTTGTCCTGCTTGTGCGGCGCGCCGTAGCCGATGTGGCTGTGCACGATGACGAGCGTCGGGCGATCCACCGTGCCTTCGAAGGTCCGCAGGGCGAGCGTGGTGGCCTCGATGTCGTTGGCATCCGCCACCTGCAGGACCTGCCAGCCGCAGGCCGTGAAGCGCTCGCCGACGTTCTCGGTAAAGGTGATGTCCGTCGAGCCTTCGATGCTGATCTGGTTGCGGTCGTAGATCCAGCACAGCCGGCCGAGCTTCAGGTGCCCGGCAAGTGACGCCGCTTCGGCACTCAGACCTTCCATCATGTCGCCGTCGCCGGCCAGCGCGAACACACGGTGATCGAACAGGTTGAAACCGGGGCGGTTGTAGGTGGCCGCCAGCCAGGCCTGCGCGATGGCCATGCCGACGCTGGTTGCCACCCCCTGGCCGAGCGGGCCGGTGGTGGTTTCGATGCCGGTGGTCCAGCCATGCTCCGGATGACCCGTGCAGCGGCTGCCCGCCTGGCGAAAGCTCCGCAAGTCGGTCATCGACACCGCCAGGCCTTCGCGCGTGGGTTCCAGGCTGGTCGCGGCCTTGACGCCGCACAGATGCAGCAGCCCGTACAGCAGCGCTGACGCGTGTCCGACCGACAGGACGAACCGATCGCGGTCGGGCCACGCGGCATCTTCGGGGTCGAAACGCAGGAAGCGCTGCCACAGGCAATAGGCCGTGGGCGCCGCGCCCATCGGTGTGCCGGGATGGCCGGAGTTCGCCTTCTGCACCTGGTCGATGGCCAGCGCGCGCAGCGTGTTGATGCAGCGCAGGTCGAGGTCCTGCAGTTCCTGGACGGTCACGCGCGTTCCTCCCGCAGTTGCCGGTAGCGCTGAATGAGCGCGTGGGTCGAGCTGTCATGGATCGTCGCCGCTGGTTCGCGGTCGGCCAGTTCGGCCGCTGTCTTCTCGGCCATGACCTTGCCCAGCTCGACACCCCACTGGTCGAAGGAGTCGATGCCCCAGATCACGCCCTGCGTGAAGACGCTGTGCTCGTAGAGCGCCACCAGCGCGCCCAGCGTGTGCGGTGTCAGCTGGCGCGCCAGCAGCATGTTGGAGGGGCGGTTGCCCTCGAAAACGCGATGCGGAACCAGTGCTTCGGGCACGCCTTCGGAGCGAACCTCGACTGCGGTCTTGCCGAAGGCCAATGCCTCCGCTTGCGCAAACAGGTTGGCCATCAGCAGGTCGTGCTGGCTGTCTATGCGAGCCCCTTCCGCGCCTATTGGATTCAGGCTCTGGCCGAAGCCGATGAAGTCGCACGGCACCAGACGCGTGCCTTGATGCAGCAGCTGGTAGAACGAATGCTGCCCGTTGGTTCCCGGTTCGCCCCAGACGATCGGGGATGTCTCGCAGCCCACCGGCTGACCGGCGCGCGTGACATGCTTGCCGTTGCTTTCCATCGTCAACTGCTGTAGGTATGCGGGAAAGCGCGACAGGTATTGCTCGTAAGGCAGTACTGCCTGCGTGGCGGCGCCGAGGAAGTTGTTGTTCCAGATCGCGAGCAGCCCCATCAGCGCGGGCATGTTGCGTTCGATCGGTGCGTGGCGGAAGTGCTCGTCCATGGCCCGCATGCCGGCGAGCATGTCGCCAAAGCGATCCGGGCCGATGGCGATCATGGTCGACAGTCCTATCGCCGAGGCCATCGAGTAGCGGCCGCCGACCCAATCCCACAGCGGGAACATCTGCTCGGGCGCAATGCCGAAGGCCGCGGTCGCTCGGGCGTTGGTGGAAACCGCGATGAAGTGACGCGCAACCGCAGCTTCGTCACGCAACTGCCGCAGACTCCAGGCGCGCGCGGCCTGCGCATTGGTCAGCGTCTCCATCGTGCCGAAGCTCTTGGAGCAGACGATGAACAGCGTCTGGGCCGCATCCAGGCCCCGCGTGGCTTCGGCCAGCGCGGTGCCGTCGATGTTGGAAACGAACCTCAGGTCCAGGTCTCGTTGGCTGTAGTGCCTCAAGGACTCGTGGGCCATCGCCGGACCGAGATCGGAACCACCGATGCCGATATTGATCACGTGGCGGATCCGCTTGCCCGTGTGGCCGCGCCAAGCGCCGTTGCGGACCTGCTCGCTGAAGGTGGCCATGCGGGCCAGCACCGCTTGCACGTCGCGGACGACATCGGTGCCCTCGATCCACAGGCGCTCGCTCGGTGGTGCGCGCAGGGCTGTGTGCAGCACCGCACGCTGTTCGGTCGTGTTGATCAGCTCGCCGGCGAACATCGCTGCCCTGCGTTCCTGCAGGCCGCAGTGGCATGCCAGCGCCACCAGCAGTGCCATGGTTTCGTCGTCGACGCGGTTCTTCGAGTAGTCCAGGTAGAGCCCGGCGGCACTGACACTCCAGCGCGTGCCCCGTTCCGGGTCGGCGGCAAACAACTCGCGCAGGTGCGTGCTGCCGATGTGTGCATGGTGCGACACCAGCGCCTGCCACGCAGGATGCGTGCTGGCCGCCTGCATGCCAGTCATCTCTGCCCTGCCGGTGCAGCGCACTTTTCGCGGATGCGCGTCAGCAGGGCATGCCATGAGGTGGCGAAGGCGTCGACGCCTTCAAGCTGCAGGCGGGCGGCCAGCGCGTCGTCGTCGACACCCTCGCGCCTGAATTCCTCGATCACGGCCTCGGCATAGCCGCCGTCGGGTGGTAGCGGCCGCTCGACCCGGCCGTGGTCGGCAAAGGCGAGCAGCGTCTTCTCCGGCAAGGTGTTGATCGTGCCCGGCGCTGCCAGGGCCTGGACGTACAAGGTGTCGGGCGCCGCTGGGTCCTTGGTGCCGGTGCTGGCCCACAGCAGGCGCTGTGGCCGCGCGCCGGCGGCAACCAGGCGCTGCCAGCGTTTCGAGAGCAGGAGGTCGCAGTGCGCCTTGTAGGTGCGCATCGCGATGGCGATGCCCAACCGGTTGTGGAAAGGCGAGGCTACCTCCTGCTTCACCGCCACGTCCCAGCGGCTGACGAAGAGCGACAGCACCGACGCCACCTTGAGGTCGAGACCGGCCTCCAGCCGGCGCTCGAGACCGCGCAGGCAGGCCTCGGCAGCGGCCAGCACCTGTGCGCGCGAAAACAGCAGCGTGACGTTGACCGGTACGCCATCGAAGATGACCTGCTCGATGGCTTCCAGGCCCTGGGGCGTGCCCGGAATCTTGATGAACAGGTTGGGCTTGTCGGCCTGGCGGTGCAGGCGGTTGGCTGCCTGGATGGTGTGCGCGGCGTTGTCGGCGAGCATGGGCGAGACCTCGAGCGACACGTAGCCGTCCACGCCCCGGGTCGCGTCGAAGGTCGGCCGGAACAGGTCGGCCGCCTCGGTCAGGTCTTCCAGTGCGAGTTCGAAGAAGAGGTCTTCTCCCGACAGGCCCGCATCGGCGAGCACGTGGATGCGCGCGTCGTAGCTGTCGCCATGTCCGATGGCATGTTCGAAGATCGTCGGGTTTGACGTCAGGCCCGTCACCGACAACTCCCGGACGTAGCGCGCCAGCGTGCCGCTGCGCAGCAACTCGCGAGTGATGTTGTCGAGCCAGAGGCTCTGGCCGAGTTCGTGAAGTGACTGTGTGGCGTTCATGGGGAAGCCTTCCGTTCAACTGGGTTCGGGATTGCGCCAGCCGCCATCGGCGGCAATGAAATGGTTCGCGGCGGCCGGTCCCCACGAGCCCGGCGCATAGGTGTGGACCGGGGGGTGCTCGACCAGCACGGGTTCGACCACGGCCCACGCAGCTTCGATGGCGTCCTGGCGGGCAAACAGCGCTCCGTCACCGTCCATCGCGTCGGCGAGCAGCCGCTCATAGGGTGATTGCTCGCCGTGATCCTCTTCGAGCAGCAGGAATTCACGCTGCTCCCCGACGAATTCCTTGCCGGCACGCTTGACGCGCGCGGCGAGTGCGATGGTCGAGTGCGGCGACAGGTGAAAGCGCAGATGGTTCGCGTCCTCTCGCACGGCCGCGTCGCCGAACAGGTTTTGCGGCGGGGCCTTCAGGCGCACCACCACCTCGCAGGCCGTCAGCGGCAGGCATTTGCCCGAGCGCAGGTACCACGGCACGCCACCCCAGCGCCAGGAGTCGACATGCACACGCAGGGCACAGAAGGTCTCGACATCGGAGTCGTTGGCGACCCGCGGCTCATCGCGGTAGCCCACGTACTGGCCGCGCAGGATGTCTTCGGCGCCCAGTGGCCGCATCGCGGCAAAGACATCGGCCTTGTGGCGGTGCACGGCCTCGAAGTCGCGGCTCGCTGGCGGCTCCATGGCCAGCAGCGCGACGATCTGGAACAGGTGGTTCTGCATCACGTCGCGCAAGCAACCCGCGCTCTCGTAGAACTCACCACGGCCTTCGACGCCGAATTGCTCGGCCAACGTGATCTGCACGCTCGCCACGTGATTGCGATTCCAGATCGGTTCGAGAAACGAGTTGGCAAAGCGGAAGTACAGGATGTTCATGATCGCCTCCTTGCCCAGGAAGTGATCGATGCGGAAGATCGAGTCCTCGGGGAAGGCATCCAGCGCGACCTGGTTGAGTGCGCGTGCCGAGGCCAGGTCCCGGCCGAAGGGCTTCTCGACAATGACCCGCCCGCCCTGGGCGAGGCCCGCGACCTTGAGGCCGCCGATCACCGTGGGGAACAGCGCCGGTGGTATGGCGAGGTAGAACGCCGGGCGCTGTGCGCCACGCAGGGCCAGCCTCAGTGCATCGAACGTGCCCGCGTCGTTGTAGTTGCCGCTGACGTACTGCAGCGAGGACAGAAGCCGGTCGAGCGCCAGCGGTTCGTCCTTGCAGGCTCCCGGTCCGACGCTGTCGCGGACGTGCGCCCGGAACTGCTCGATGCTCCATGTCGACGACGCCACGCCGATCACCTGCACTGTCAAGGCACCGCGTCGGCACATCGCGTAGAGCGCCGGGAAGATCTTCTTGTGCGCGAGATCGCCGGTGGCACCGAACAAGACCAGCGCGTCCGAGGATGGTGGGGGTGAATGGGCGGTGTCCAGGTTCATCTCAAGTCCCCGCAGTGGGGCCAGGCGCGGCCTTCTCGACGTGGCCACCGAACTCATGACGCATGGCCGACTGCACGCGGTTGGCGAAATCGGCATCGCCGCGAGATCCGAAGCGGCCATACAGCGCGGCGCTCAACACGGGCGCCGGTACGGCTTCGTCGATCGCCGCCTGCACCGTCCAGCGACCTTCGCCGGAGTCCGACACCCGGCCTTCGTAGCCGGTCAGCCCGGGGTCGGCTGCCAGGGCTGCGGCGGTCAGATCCAGCAGCCAGGAACCGATCACGCTCCCGCGGCGCCAGACCTCGGCAATTTCCGGCAGGTCCATCTCGTACTGGTAGTGCGCCGGTTCGCGCAACGGCGTCGTTTCGGCATCGACGGTGTGTTCTCGAAGCCCCACGTTCGCGTGGTGCAGGATGTTCAGGCCTTCGGCATAGGCCGCCATCACGCCGTACTCGATGCCGTTGTGGACCATCTTCACGAAGTGGCCGGCACCGTGCGGCCCGCAGTGCAGCCAGCCCTGATCGGCGCTGCTGCGGCCTGCATGGCGCCCGGGCGTCGGCACCGCGGTGCCGCCTCCGGGCGCCAGCGTGGCGAAAACGGGCGCGAGGTGTTGTACCGACTCTTTGCGACCGCCGATCATCAGGCAGTAGCCACGCTCCAGCCCGGCCACGCCCCCGCTGGTGCCGACGTCCACGTGCGCAATGTTCGATGCCGCCAGGGTCGCGGCGCGTCGCAGGTCGTCGTGGTAGTGCGAGTTGCCACCATCGATGACGATGTCGCCCGGCTTCAGCAATGGCGTCAGTTGCTCGAGCAGCGCATCGACCGCTGCCGCAGGCACCATCAGCCACACCGCGCGCGGCGCCTTCAATGCATCGACGAACTGCCGCAAGGACGCAGCGCCCGTTGCGCCGAGCGCGACGAGGCGGGCGATGCCCTCGGGGGACTGGTCATGGACCACGCATTCGTGCTTGCCCCGCAACAGGCGGGTCACCATGCTGGCCCCCATGCGCCCCAGGCCGATCATTCCGAGCTGCATCTTCATGCTCCCTTTCGTTGGAGCCGCACGATCACCACGTGCCCACGGCGATCGTCGACCAGGGTGACGGCGGAGGCGGCGCACGCAACCCCGTCCAGCGACCATCCCGAATCCGGGACGTCCGTGCAGGATGGATGCACCTCGATTCGATAGAGGGTGTCGCGCCAGCGATAGTTCAACTCGAAGGAAGACCAGTGCTCGGGACAGCACGGGCTCATGCGCAATTGGTCTGCTTCGATGCGCAGGCCCAGCACCGACTCGAGCATGAAGCGCAGCATCCATCCGGCAGACCCCGTGTACCAGGTCCAGCCTCCGCGCCCGGCGTGCGGTGGCAAGGCATACACGTCGGACGCGATGACGTAGGGCTCGACCTTGTAAAGCGCGATGGCCGCGGCAGAATCCGCGTGGCGGATGGGGTCGAGCATCGTGAACAACTCCCACGCACGTCGCGAGTCGCCCAGCGCCGCGAAGGCCATGGCGGCCCAGACGGCAGCATGGGTGTACTGGCCGCCGTTCTCGCGCACGCCGAGCAGGTAACCCTGGATGTAGCCTGGGCTGGGATCGGAGTGGTCGAACGGTGGATCGAGCAGCTGCACGAGTGCCGAGTCGCGATGCACCAGGTGCGCATCGACTGCTTCCATCGCCTGGTGCATGCGTACGGGATTCCCGCTGCCGCACAGCACAGACCAGCTCTGCGCAATCGAGTCGATCCGGCATTCGGCGTTGGCGGAGGTACCCAGCGGAGAGCCGTCATCGAACCAGCCTCGGCGGTACCAGGCGCCATCCCAGGCGCTATGGTCGAGGGCCGCCTGCAACTGCGCGGACGCGGCGTCGCAACGCGCGGCGAACGAGGCGTCGCCGCGCCGCTCTGCCAGACGGGTGAACTGCGACAGTACCGTGCTCAGGAAGAAGCCGAGCCAGACACTTTCGCCGCGGCCGCCAGCCCCTACAAGGTTCATGCCGTCGTTCCAGTCGCCGGTGCCCATCAGCGGCAACCCATGCTCACCGAAGCGCAGGCCGTGCTCGACGGCTCGCGTGCAGTGCTCGTACAGGCTGTGCGCGCTGGCGCTCGCCGTCGGCAACTCGTAGCGGGACGCCTGGTCCTCCTTCAGCGGGCTGCCTTCGAGGAAGTTCACCGGTTCATCGAGCACGCCTGTATCGCCGGTCACTTCGACGTAACGGCAGGCCGCCAGCGGCAGCCACAGATAGTCGTCGGAACAGCGGGTGCGCACGCCGCGCCCCGATGGGGGATGCCACCAATGCTGCACGTCGCCTTCGGCGAACTGCCGTGATGCGCAACGCAGCAGGTGTTCGCGCACCAACGCCGGCTCGGCGTGCACGAGTGCCATCACGTCCTGCAGTTGATCGCGAAAGCCGAAAGCACCGCTCGACTGGTAGAAGGCGTTGCGCGCCCACAAGCGGCATGCCAGCGTCTGGTACGCCAGCCATCCGTTGGCCAGCAAGTCGAATGATCTGTCTGGTGTGCGGACCTGCACGGCGCCGAGCGCGCGCGCCCAGTACGCCTTCACGGCCGCCAGGGCCTCTTGGGCAGGGGCGCTTCCGCGCCAGCGTTCCACCATCGCACGGGCTGCTTCGGGCGTGGTTCCGGCGCCGACGCGAAACACGATCTCACGCGTTTGCCCATCATCCAGCGGGATGGCCACGCGCAGTGCCGCGCAGGGGTCGAGCGCGAGGCCGACCGTGCCGGAGAGCCGTTCCGCATCCATCGCGATGGGCTGGCGCAGGCTGCCGTCGGACCCGAGAAACTCCTGGCGATCGCCGCAGCCGCTCACGGTGTCACCGGCGAGCACATCGACATCGAAGAAGGCCGTGCGCCCTTCGAAATCCGTGTTCGTGGGGTTGTTGGCAAACAGCGCCCCGCCAACGGAAGGACGTGCCGTGCCCACGTGCATCGCGGTCTTCGACCGCTCGTCGCCGAGCACCCATTCGAGATAGCCCGTGGCCGAGAGCCGCCGGGCACGGCCCGATCGATTGCACAGGTTCAGGACCACGAGCTTGATCGGTGCGTCGATGGCCACGAACATCGTGAGCGAAGAAGCGATGCCGTCTTCTTCATGCTCGAAGATGCTGTAGCCGAAGCCATGCCGCGTCACATAGGGCCCCGTGCCGGCGCAGGGCAGCAGGGTGGGCGACCAGAATCGACCGTTGTCCTCATCACGGAGATAGAACGCTTCGGCGTTGGGGTCGGCCACCGGATCGTTGGACCAGGCGGTCAGCCTGAAGGCCTGCGCGTTCTCGCTCCAGGTGCTCGCGCTGCCACTCTCGGAGACCAGGGTGCCGAACTGTGGGTTGGCCAGCACATTGACCCAGGGCAACGGCGTCATCCGGTCCGACGCAATGGTGATGACGTACTCGCGGCCGTCCGGGGCGAATCCGCCGAGGCCGTTGGCGTACAGCAGCCCTGCCTGTGGAACCAGGGCGGCCGGTGGTGCACGGGGCAGTGCAGCCGACCGTCGTGCAGGATCGGCCGATGGTCGCACGCGAGTGCGGTCAGCAGCCGCGCCGCGACGTTGTTCGACCTGCACCTCGAGTGGCCCGGCGCCGGCGTCGATGACGATGCGTGCGTATGACTGCAGCAGGTCGCGCGTCGCATCAGACATCGCGCCCGTGCCGCGCACATAGCAGCCTCCGGGCTTGTCGGCCGGGCGCCTCTCGCCCGATGCCAGCAGTGTGGTCGCGACCTGCGCCAGCAGATCCTCGGGTCCGGTGCCCACGTCATCGACGAGGATCACGAGATCCGCTGCCAATCCCATGCGGCGCCACCAAGCGTGTGCGCGACCGAGTTCCCCCACCAGATCCAGGTGTGCGAGCTGATCGACCTGAAGCAGGACGATGGGCAGGTCACCCGAGATCGACAAGGGCCACAGGCCGGGCTGCCCAAGGCGGTTGCGTGCAAGCGCATCCGGCTTGCCGCGCCAGGCGGCGTCAGCGACCAGGAGTGCAGCCGCCAGCTGCGCGAAGCGGTGCGCATCCGCCTCGCTCGCGTTGACCTGCGACAGGACATTGCGGGCGTGGCAGCTTGCCCTTGCAGCCAGTCCGTCCGCAAATATGGGATCTCCGCATCGGGCCGCCAATGTCACGCAGGCCTGTCGAGACGGACCGATGCCGGTGAAGTAGTCCATTGACGCCGTCTGTCCCGGATCCAGGGATACGCTGCAGCGGATCGCGACCACCGGGTCGAGCACCGCGCCCACGGTGCCAGACAATTCGGCGTTGGTGTCCATGGCCTGCGGATCGTCGGCGCTGCGACCCCGGCCGATGAATCGCATGCGATCCGTCTCGTGCGAGATGCCGTGGGCGCCGGGCGCGACCAAGAGGTGGAACATCGAGGGCGCGGCCTCGTCGGGGGACCGGGCGCGCCGCGAACACACCAGGGTCCGCGCCGGGCCCATCACCTCGGTCTCGATGAAGAGCTTCTCGAACGCCGGGTGCGCGCTGTCGGCGGCCAGGGCCTCCAGGACCACTTCGGCGTAGCTCGTGAGGGTCAGTGTCCTTCGCATCGCCGAACGGTTCGTGATGCGCAGCCTGCGCAACTCGACGTCGTCGTCAGGCGCCACCGCGATGTCGATCCGGGTCTCGATATCCAGGCACCGCATTTGCAAGGTCGCCCCGCCCGGCGCGAAGCTGGCATCGCGCTCGTACGATGTTGTCGGCAGTGGCCGCGACGCGGTCGACCAGACCTGCCCGCTCGTCGCATCGCGCACGTAGCAGCGCGCACCGATACCGAGGGCTACGGGGTCCTCGTGCCAGCGTGTCAGAGCCACGTGGTTCCACCGGCTGTAGCCGCCGCCTGCCGCCGTGACCATCACGTGGTAACGGCCGTTCGACAGCAACTGCAATGGCCACGCTGAGGATGCTGCCACGTTGCGCGTCGGGTTGCAGGCTTCAGATTCCGCGTTCCAGCGTCGAGCCAGCCTTCCGGTGCGGGGGGCGGCCGTGGTCCGCGTACAGGCCCGTCTCGCCGTCGGTTGCACCGTTGGTGCGCGTTTCGAGTGCCTCGAGTTCTTGCAGCATGGACAATCTTTCTTTCAGGACGCCGACCACACTGCTCGAATGCAATGCGCCCATGGACTTCGGGTGGACGAGACGTGGCTGTCGATCGAGGTTGCACCCTCTGCAAGCGAACGGCGCGACGGGCTGGCCTCAAGGGTCAATGTCATCGCCGGAAAGGGTCGGCGTCTGTTCGCTGCCGTACCTTGAATGGGTGGCGAAGTGAGCATCGACGGCTCCGTGACATCGACTGCACGGCAGATGCATGCCGATGCCCGCACCGGGATGTTCGGTGTCGAACAGACACGGGCGATCCGCGCGGCCTAACGTCGATCGATGAACGACGAACCGCATCACGAATCGCTGGAACTCCTGGACGCCTATTGGCGCGCTGCCAACTTCCTGTCGGTGGGGCAGATATTCCTCTGGGACAACCCGTTGCTGAAGCGCCCGCTGACTCTGGCCGACGTGAAGCCCATGTTGCTCGGGCACTGGGGCACGACCCCGGGCCAGAACTTCATCTATGCGCACCTGAACCGCGTCATCAAGGCGTACGACCTGGACATGATCTACGTCTCGGGCCCGGGCCACGGTGGCCCGGCAGTGGTCGGAAACACCTACCTCGAAGGGACTTACAGCGAGGTTTACCCCGACATCAGCCGGGACGAAGCCGGGCTGAAGAAGTTGTTCCGGCAGTTCTCTTTTCCCGGCGGTATTCCCAGCCACGCCTCGCCCGAGTGCCCGGGGTCGATCCACGAGGGCGGCGAACTGGGCTACTCGCTGAGCCATTCGTTCGGCGCCGTCTTCGACAATCCGGATCTGATCGTGGCGTGCGTGGTCGGCGACGGCGAGGCGGAGACGGGGCCGCTGGCCACGGCTTGGCACTCCAACAAGTTTCTCGACCCTGCGACCGACGGCGCGGT
>CAIJPE010000365.1 GCA_903822435.1 uncultured beta proteobacterium
CAAGTTCGGCGCGCCTGATGCCCTGAGGCAGCGCTGTGCAGCCTTGCCCAGACCCCTGGTCTTCACCAACGGAGTGTTCGACATCCTGCACCGTGGACACGTGACCTATCTTGCGCGCGCGCGCAGCCTCGGCGCGGCGCTGGTCCTGGCCCTCAATTCGGACGCGTCGGTGCGTCGTCTGGGCAAAGGCGACGACCGGCCCATCAATTCCCTGCAAGACCGCATGGCGGTGGCCGCGGCGCTCGAGTGCGTGAGCCTTGTGACCTGGTTCGAGGAAGACACCCCCCTGCACGCGATCGAACAGGTCGAGCCGGATATTCTGGTCAAAGGGGGCGATTGGCCCATCGAGCAGATCGTCGGCAACACGCTGGTGTGGGCGCGCGGCGGCAGCGTGCACGCGATCGCTTTCGAACACGAGCGTTCGACGACGGCCCTGTTGAGCAAGATCCGCGGCTAGTCACGCCGCCCTCGTTGACCCTGGGCGCCCCCGCTAACCCTGGGCGCCCCCGTTGACCCTGTGGTGGCCCTCCTGCTGCGCCAGGCTATGTTCGGGCTGCGTGTTCGTGCGTGTTCTAGCCTGTTCAGGCTAGCGCGCGTGGTACAGCGCGGCGACACCGTGCAGGACGAGATCGCGCTCGTAGCGCGGCGCCAGTCCCAGTTCGCGCATGCGCGCAAGCAGCGCCGGTCCATTGCCGCCTGAAACGAGCGTATGGACAGCCGTCCCGCCGCTGTGCGCCTGCAGGGTCTGCACCATGCCGGCTACGGCGCCCGCGCTCGCAGCCAGAACGCCACTTGCAACGGCATCGGCGGTCGAGTGCGGGAAGGCCGACCACGTCCCGTCGCCGGGCCGGATGCCGGCGGTGCGCTCGTAGAGACTTTTCGGCATCAGACGCAAGCCCGGCAGGATATAGCCTCCCTGGAAGTGCCCGTCCGCATCCAGTGCATCGACGGTCGTTGCGGTCCCGGCCATCACGATGACCGCTGGCACAGGTCCGCGCAGATACGCGGCCACCAGGGCCGCCCAACGGTCGGCCCCCAGTCGTTCCGGCTCGGCGTAGGCGTTGTGGACGCCCAGTCCCTGCGCAGCAGCCGCGATCCTGAACGCGGAGAGCGGCGCCAGACCGAGCGCATGCAGGTGCACCATCAAGCGTGCTTCGACGCCACTCCCGCCCACTGAACACACGGCCAGCGAATCCGCCTGCGCGAGCAGCGCGGCGTCGAGCACGGCAGGGGCGGGGGCCGAGTCCAGCAGCGCGCCGTCTTGTGCTGCGATGCCGGGCAGGCCGGCACCCGCTCCACCCAACTCGAATTCGTAGCCGACCGGGTCGAGGTCCTGAAAATCCCGCGTCGGAATAAAGCCCATGGTGCGGCAACGCAGACCATCGAACAGGCCCCATTTGATCCGGCTATTGCCGATGTCGAGTGCGAGCAGCACGGTCTAGTCCGACTCCGCGGCCGGATCGTGAATCGGGCGCAAGGAGAGATCGCCGACCAGATAGCGGCTCACCCGCCCCTGCTGCTCGAGCAGCAGCGCGCCATGCGCGTCAACGCCGCACAGCGTGCCCTGCGCCACTTCGCTCCCCGCCGGGCCAAGACGCACGGCACGGCCGAGCCACGCAGCACGGGTGGCCCAGTCGGACTGAAAGGCGCCAAAGCCCTCGGCATTGAAAACCGACAACGCCGGCACCAGCCGATTGAGAATCGCCGCGAGCACGGTCTCGCGCTGGATGGCCGGACCTTGCATGGGCTGCACGTCGGCCGCCATCTGATCAAGACTCGCTGCGAGCACGGCATCAAGGGCGATATTGAGACCAATACCGATCACTGCCGACTGGCCGCTCAGCTCGACGAGAATGCCGCCGACCTTGCGCCCGCGGCGCAGCAGATCATTGGGCCATTTGATACTCAAGCCCGCGACCGACAAATCCTCCAGTCCCTGGACCACCGCCACGGCCACCGCCAGCGGCAGCCCGAGCAGTTGAGAGGTCGACCGGGAAAACGGCCAGCGCACCGAAAAGGTCAACGACCCGCCGTCACTCAGCCACTGGCGCCCGCTGCGTCCACGCCCCTGGGTCTGGACCAGCGCCAGCAATACCAGGGCCGGATGCTGCGGCCAGGCCTCCGCGCTCAGCAGATCGGCATTGGTCGACCCGGTCTCGGCGCAGATCTGAAGCGGGATCGCCTGAGCGG
This sequence comes from uncultured beta proteobacterium, assembly GCA_903822435.1. Classification (GTDB taxonomy): domain Bacteria; phylum Pseudomonadota; class Gammaproteobacteria; order Burkholderiales; family Burkholderiaceae_C; genus Rubrivivax. The sequence goes on from CAIJPE010000365.1 coordinate 2,191, forward strand.
GACCGCGCAAATCGGCCATCACCGCATGGCCGATGGCGTCGAGTGCCAGGCTAGGCGAGCTCAATCCCGTTCTCTCGCATGCATGCTTCGGTTTCACTGCGATACGCGATATTGGCGAGCACGGCGTCCAGCAACAGCTCCGTGCGA
>CAIJPE010000366.1 GCA_903822435.1 uncultured beta proteobacterium
CGCAGCCAGCGCGACAAGCGCATCAAGCTGGCGATCGTGCCCGTGGCACCGAGCTCCACCACAAGGACGCCCTCGGGCACAGCCACTTCGGCCCCCTCGAGCGTGTGCACCACGAGGCTGACCGCCAGCCCGCTGCGCGCAAGGCCGGCGGCCACGCGCAGCATGGAGAGCTCGCCGCCACCCAGGCGCAGGTTGGGCAGCACCACGGCCAGGTGGCCCGGAGGCAGGCCGGCATCGCCCTGCAGGGTCATGGCCGCCAGCCCATCCGCTTGCGCGTCTTCAGCCACAGCGCAGACGGGCTGAAGACCGTGCGCTTGCCGTCGATCAGCGTGCGTGAGCCCCAGGCGTTGAGCGTGTGCATGCCGTTCGGGCAGATGCCTTGCGGGTCGGGGGCGAAACGGCGCACGGCTTCTTCTGCGTACTCGGTGGGCGTGCAGCGCAGCACCCGCTGCACCACCAACGCCGAGCCGTAGGTGGGCATGCAGTTCTGCGCCGGCCGGTACAACTCACCGTCGTGCCAGAACAGGCCGCCGCCCATGCGGGCCCCCGTGACATCCACCTTCACCGGGTTGTTGGCATGCGGCTGCCACGGGCCTTCCAGTGCTGGCGCGTGCTGAAGGCACAGGTTGTCGCCGGCACCCTGGTCGATGTCGGTGTACGCCAGCCAGTAGCGGCCCTGCCACTTGAACAGCGCGGGGTCGGCCGCCGCGACGCCCTGCAGCAACGTGCAAAGCGGGCGCCACGTGCCCGAGGCTTCGATCTCGTGAAGCACGCATTCGCGGCGCGCCGCGGTCTCCACCAGGCCCAGGCGCCGGCCATCCAGGTCCAGCACCAGCGGAAACGACACATGCGCACCGCCGCCCAAGGGCATGATGACGCGCCCGTCGATCCGGCCGTCTGGCCCGACACGCAGGCGCTCGATCCGGCCAAGGCCTGTGCGATCGTCGAAGAACTCGGCGTACAGGTGGTTCTCGCTGGCAGCATCCGCGATGGGGTCGGCCCAATAGCCCAGGTCGCGCGGTGCGTCGAGCCAGCGTACGGGCGGGAGCCGCTCGTTCGCGATGACCTGGCCCAGTGGGGCATCGATGACGCCGATTCGCCAGACCTCGCGCAGCCAGCGGGCCCGGTGCTGCGCCGCGGTCTCGCGCCACAGGCCGCGCAGCCAGAGCAAGGCCCTGGGCAGCCGCTTTGACGCGGAGGGCCGACCCAGCCTCGCGGCGAGCGGCCCCGTCGCTGGAGGACCCGCAGGGACGCCCAGGCCCGAGTCGACGCAGGCCTGGCGCAAGAGCCGGGCGATGGCGTGGGGCAGGTGCAGGTGGGCCGACGCGTAAAGGGCGCTCACGCCCACGTGCAGCGTGCGCAGCGGGCTCCAATGCGGTTCGGAAGGTGCGCGCTGCCACAGCGCCAGGCCGATGCCTCGGCCCCCGGTCACGGCCTCCACCAGCGGGGCATCGATGGGCAGCGCCTGCCCGTCACCTTCGGTCAGGAGCCAGCAGCGATCGGCTCCGAAACCTGCAGCCGAAGCCACGTCCAGGCACAGGACCACCCGCTCGGCCCCGGCGCCGTCAGAGCTACCGGGTAGCGGGCAGACGGCCTCGCCGGTGGCCTCCAGGAGCCCCACCGTCTTCACCAGCCAGGCGGGCAGGGCAGCCGCCTGGCTGGCTGGCAGCTGCCAGCACAGCCGGGTGGGAACCCGGACGGGAGGGGACGAAACCATGCTCAGGCCGGCCGCCCGCCCGTTTCAGATCCGCAGTGCCGGTCCAGAAGTGCCATCCGATCCTTGTTGGCCACGCGCGCCTCGAGCGCAACCCTCGATTTTGGCCGAGACCCGGCAGGCGGCCCCGTCCGTCGGTCGTGGAGAGTTCACGCTCGATCACCCGAATCGGGTGTCCGAGGGGCGGCGGCGGCCAACTCGGCGTAGCGCGCATAGACCGGCGCCAGCACCTGGGCGGGCTGGTACGAAGCCACGGCCTGCAGGGCAGCTTGCCGCCAGCCGGCAGCGGATTGCAGCGCCAGGTTCAGTCCGGCTGCGAAGTCTTCGGCCGCATGGCTGCCCACCACCACCCCGTTGACGCCGGTCTGCACGACGCGCTGCACTTCACCCACGTCGGTGCTGATGGCGGGCGTGCCGCAGCCCAGCGCCTCGAGCAGGGCCATCGGCATGCCTTCGTAGGCCGACGAAAGGGCGAAGAGGTCGGCCGCCTGCAACAGGCGCGCGATCCGGGCCTGAGGCTGCAGCCCGAGCAAACGGACGCGGTCGGCGATGCCGCCATCCTGGGCCTGGCGCTGCAGGTCCTTCCGCAGCACGCCGTCGCCCACCAGCAGCAGCGTGGCATCGGCGCCACCCCGCCGGATCCGGGCGAAGGCCTCCAGCAGCAGCGAGGGGTTCTTCTGCGTGTCCAGCCGACCCACGAAGACGATCCAGCGGCATTTCGGGTCGGCGCCCAGTTCAGGGCCGAGGGCTTCACGCAGCGCCTCGCGCCCGGGGGGAGGCGCAGGGTGGAAGACCTCGGCATCGACCCAGGTCGGCAGGAAACGGATGCGCTCGCCCAGGGCCGGGTAGCGGCTGCGCAGGGTCTGCACGCCGCTCTCGCGCACGCACCAGGCGCTGCTGAGGGCTTCGACGGCTCTCGCTTCTATGCGCTCATAGCCGGCCGGCAGGCGGCGCCAGAGGTTGTCGGACGCCGTGGTGGAGATGGTCTTGGGGTCCTGATGGAAGTATGCGTTCTTGGGCCTCTGGTCGGCCAGGTACAGCAGGCTCGGCTCGGGCCGGTGGAAGTCGAACACGTCGAAGCCGGACCGCACCGCCCGCCCGTGGCGCCAGGCGCCGAAGGCGTAGCGCATCGACAGCGGCAGGCGTCCTCGGGTGCCTGGGGCGGCCGCCACTACCACGGGGTAAAACGAGTAGGGTTTGGTGCCGGCATGGCACGTCGACCAGCGGCCGACCGGGCGCGCTGCAGGATCGGTGGTCATGCCGACCAGGCTGAACTCGAGCGCCGGAGGAGCCCACTTGACGATGCCCCGGATGAAGGTGTCGATGCCGCCGGCCACCACGCCCGAAGGATCGGCGGGGTAGAAGATGCGCACGCGGCCGGGCTTCACGGCCACTCCCGCTGCAGGGCCTGGCGGCGGGGCCCTCGCGCATCCCGGGCGCGTCGCGCCGGCGCCAGGCCTCGTGCCTCGGGCCGGTACTGGTAAGCCGCCTGCACCACCATCGCCAGCATGACCAGGACCATGCCTTTGCTGGACAGCGTGTTGGCCCCACTGGCCACCAGGAAGAAGATCACGACACCTGCGCGCAGGGGAGCCTGGGAAATGCGGAACATGTGCAGCACCAGGCAAGCCAGCCCCGCCACGAACAGCACGAAACCCACGATGCCCAGCAACAGCAGCATGTAGAGCCAGAAGTTCTCGATGGCCTCGTACTTGGGGTCCAGGCCCACGCGGATGGCGATCAGGTCGATGCTGGGAATGGGCATGCCGAACCAGAGCGCCTCATCGTGCAGGTAATCCAGCACGTTCCAGACTCGGAGGCGAACGCTGGCGCTGTGGTCCCAGGTCAGGTTCTTGAAGATGCGGTCACCCAGGCCAGTGACCAGGATGGTGGCCGATAGCGCTGTCACGCCCAGCGCCGAAGCGACCAACCCTCCCGTGACCTGCAGGTATGAGTAGCCGCCACGCAGCAACCGCGCGACCATCGGCAGCACCAGAAGCAGACCATAAACGGCCAGCCCGGCCAGCACGCTGCGGCTGCCGAAACTGAAGATCGCCAGCCCCAGCACCGTGGCCGAGGCCACGCGCCAGCGCAGCCGCCATGGCAAGGTCATGACCGCAGGCATCAGGGCGATGGTCGTGAAGGCGTTGACCAGCGGGTGGCCCAGCAGTGCCGACGCGCGGAAGTACCTCTCCTCGACGTAGCCGTCCACGAAGGGTGCGAGCGGAAAGAGCCGCCGTCCCGCTGCCGCCTCGCCCACGGCCAACACGCCGTTCAGGATCAGCAGGGACATGATCAGCACCAGCATCTGGCGCTGCCGCTGGCGGGAGTGCAGCAGCATCGCAAAGGTGCCCACCGCGGGCATGACCAGGGTGTCGATGATGAACGCCAGCCCCGCGGGCCCATGGCGTGCCGCGGCCCATACGAACACGCCCACCATGCAGGCGAAGAAGCCGGTCAACAGCTTGTGGCTCCGTAGTTGCGCTGCGAGCACCCCCACGGGGTTGCCCCAGCTGGCAAGCCCCAGCAGCCAGGACGCCAGCATCGCGTAGGTGCCCGGATGGATCTTGGAGATCGTGGGCCCGCCGAGGGTGGCGTAAGGCATGCCCAGCATGAACAGCACCGGGCCCGACAGCACCATGTACATCACCACGCTGGCAACCAGCAGATACCACGCCACGCGACGCGCGCGCGGCTCGGCCGCATCGTCCGGCATCAAGCCCGGGCCTGAGGCATCGGGCCGCGCCGCGGGCCTGGCCAGGCGTTCGAACGTGCGCGCGTTCACCGCGGAGCCCCTGCTTCGACCAGACCCAGCGCGCCGGCGGCCAGCGCGTCCAGCGTTCGCCGTCCCACGTGCCCGGGTTGCGCCGCCTGCACCGTCAGCCCGAAGATGTCGGTGTAGTCCCAGACTGTCCAGCCGATGCCGGCGGCCTCGAGCGCGCGCCGCATGTCGCCCAGCCAGCGGTAACGCGAGGGCACGTCCACATTGGCACGGATCACGCCGAACTCATTGCACACCACGCGGACGCCGCGTGCCTTGGCCCAGGCGCCGATGCGGGCCATCTCGGCCATCAGGCGTTGTGCTCCCCAGCCCGAGCGCTGGTATTCGGCCAGCTCGGCCGCTGCCCTGGGGTGCGGCCGGGACAGGCCCACTGGCGCGCTGCCCTGCTGGTCGGGTGGGTAGCGCAGGCCGCTGCGCAAGCCGGCGGTGGTGTAGCGGTCGTCCAACCAGGACGCACCCTGATGCGTGAAGAGGAAGGGCTCGTAGTGGTGGAAGACGTAGGCCAGTTGGGCGTCGTCCAGGGGCGCGAGTTCGGACAACCCTTCGAAGCTGCCGCCTCGATGGCCCGATACCAGCACCAGGTGACGCGGCAACCACTGCCGCACCGAGGCCAGCAGCCGGCGCTGCAGCGGGGGCCAGCGAAGTCGCCGCAAACCATAGAACTGCGGCTCGTTGTAGAGCTCGAAGGCCACGCGCTCGCGCGGCGCGGCCGCAAAGGCGGCGCCAATCTGCGCCCACAGCGCGATCAGGTGGGCCTCGGATTCGGGATGGTCTTCGAATCGTTGCTGGTCGGCCGGCCTGAGGTGGACATCCACCACGACCTCCAGGCCGGCATCCACGGCCATGCCCACGGCCGCCTGCAGATCGGGCAGGCATGCAAGGGTGCCGCCGCGCAAGGGGTCCCAACCACCGAGGACCGGATCCACCGGGAGACGGACGTGGTCGAACCCCAGGCCACGCAGGTGCCGCAGTTCGGCGGCGTCCACGCCCTGGTCGCGTTCGTACTCGAACCAATGGGACAGGTTGACACCTTGGCCCAGCTTGGGCAGGCCGCGGGTGGCGAGCGGTTCAGCGGCTCGGGCCGTGGAAAACCCGCAGACTGGCGACCCGGGCCACAGCGCCACGGCAGCGGCGGCCTGGATGGCCAATCTGCGCTGGCGCTCCGGCCCCGGCGGGTTCAAGGGCGGGCCATCTTCAAAGGCAATCGGAAGCTCCCCGGCAGGGTATTCGAGGATCCCGATTTTACGCGGGGGCAAGGCCCCGCGTGGCCCTGGAAAAGGGGGTATCCGGCCTGCCAGCCGGCCCGTCGTTCAGCTCCGCAAGACGATGCGCGTGGCTTCCACCCGCGTGCGGTCGGCCGACAGCACGCCGTAGACGTCCACCTGCTTGCCGCTGGCCAGGTCGGCCGCAGTGCCGCCGGTGTAGGTGACGCTGCCGCCGTACCACACGGTCACGCCGCGCAGCGCGAAGGTCATGGCGGTGGTGTCCACCGCACCCAGGGTGCCATGCAGTTCCAGCGGGCGCTGACCGCCATTGCCGTGGGCTTGTTCGGCATCGACCTCCACGCGGGTGGCCACCAGCGTGCCCGAGACAATGCTGCCGGTCACTTCCACGTGAGCGCCCAGCACGACACCCGTGGTGCCGCCAGGGAAGGCGGCGCTGCTGGCATCGACCTTCAGGCCGTTGATCTCGAAGTTGGTGGTCGAGGTGAAGACGGTGATGGCGCCTTCGACATGCGAATCGCTGGCTGCGGTGGTGTTGCGCTGACCCGCCTTCAGCTGGGTGGCCACCCAGGCGCCCGCCACCTGCGTGGTCTGCAGCACGGCCCGCACGGTCGCACCGTTGGCCAGGTTGGCCGGCACGGCGCTGGCCGCCAGTCCGCTGTAGGAGATGAGAGCGCCGCCGATGCTGAAGGTCTTGGCGGTGGTGTCCAGCCCGGCCACGACGCCGCGCAGCCGGTAGGCCGTCGCACCGGCCTTCGGCGCGATGCGCGTGGCCGTGACCTGGCCGGACGTGGCGCCGTCGATGCCATGCACCTCGATCACGGCGCCGGCCGTGAGCGCCGACAAGCCGCCTGCGAGCGTGGGATCGAAGACCGTGCTGGTGGTGACCAGCACGGTCTGCCCCAGCACCTGCACCGTGGAGGCGCCGGTGTCGATGGTGCCCACAGGGCCGACCAGTTCGCTGCCGATCCGGAAGGCATGTGCCACGGCGGTGCCGGCCACGCGGTCCACCGCCCCGGCGTCCACCTGCACCATGCTCCCCAGGGCGAGCGCCGTGGACGGCAGCGCGTTGCCGTCTTCGTCGGTCACGCTGGCTGTGCTGTCGTCGTAGCGCACGCCGCCCACCACCACCGAGCCGAAGCCGGTGATGGCGCCCAGCGCGTAGCTGGCCGACGGGCTGGCGGCGGGCGTGGCGGTGGTGTCGGTGCCCGAACTGCCGCCCCCCCCGCAGGCGACGAGTACCGCGGCAGCTGCCACGGAGACCGTGGCCAGGGCGCCGCGCCAGTGGGTGAGCATGTGGTCGGTCAAGCGCATGATGGACTCCAGGTTGACTGCGGCACCCCAAGGGCCGCCTGAGTAGCCACTATAAATGTGGGATTTGCACATTCATATGTAGAACTGTTTCGGCCTGCGTGCGAAGGCATCCCGTCACACAATCCCGGTTGCAAGCTGTATGAACCCACAGCCTCACCGACCACTACCGTGACAGCCCGCCGCTGGATCGCCCACCTGGACATGGATGCGTTCTACGCGTCGGTGGAGCTCTTGCGTTACCCGGAGCTGGCCGGGCAGGCGGTGGTCATCGGCGGCGGTCGGCGCCACCAGCCGGTGCTGCAGGCCGATGGCACGCGCCGCTTCTCCACCCTGGCCGGCTACACCGGCCGCGGCGTGATCACCACCGCCACCTACCCCGCACGCGACCTGGGCGTGCACTCTGGCATGGGCCTGATGAAGGCGGCCGCCCGGGCGCCACAGGCGATCCTGCTGCCGGTGGATTTCGAGTCTTACCGGCGCTATTCGCGCCTGTTCAAGGCCGCCGTGGCCGAGGTGGCGCCGGTCATCGAAGACCGCGGCATCGACGAGATCTACATCGACCTGACCGACATCCCCGGCGCCCAGGACAGCGTGGGCCACGATGCGGCCGGCGGCGTGCGCGCCGTGGCGCAGGAGATCCGCAACAACGTGCGGCGCAGCACGGGCCTGAGCTGCTCGGTCGGCGTGACACCCAACAAACTGCTGTCCAAGCTGGCCAGCGAGCTGGACAAGCCCGACGGGCTGACCGTGCTCACGATGGCCGACCTGCCCACGCGCATCTGGCCGCTGGCGGTGCGCAAGCTCAACGGCATCGGGCCGAAGGCCGGCGCGCGGCTGGGGCAGTTGGGCATCGACACCATCGGCCAGCTGGCCCGACGCGACCGCGCCGAGCTGCTGGCGCACTTCGGCCGTGCGTATGGTCGCTGGCTCCATGAAGCCGCCAACGGCATCGACGACCGGCCGCTGGTCACGCACGGGGAGCCAGTCTCGATGAGCCGCGAGACCACCTTCGACCGCGACCTGCACGCCGTGCGCGACCGCGCCGAGCTCACGCGCATCTTCACCGAGTTGGCCACGCAGGTCGCCACCGACCTCCAGCGCAAGGGCTACGCGGGCCGAACCATCGGGATCAAGCTGCGCTTCGAGGACTTCAAGACCGTCACGCGCGACCTGACGCTGCCACAGGCCGTGGCCGATGCCGCCGCCATCCGGCACGCCGCGGGGCTGTGCCTGAAGCGCGTGGACCTCACGCGGCGGCTGCGGCTGCTGGGCGTGCGGGCGGGCTCGCTCATCCGCCTGTGACGCAGCCGAGGCCGAGGCCCGAAGCAGGGGGCAACGTGATGAGCTGGACCTTCGCCCACCGGGGCCGTGTCGGCGTCGATGTGGCGGCTGTCACCATCACCGACCTGGGCGCCGACGGGATCTTCGGTACCAGCGACGTGCCGTTTTGCGCGACCTGAGCCCAGGCAACCTGATCGACGCTGCCGAGTTTGGCGTGGGCGTGCTGAGTACCGTGCCGGAGCCGGGCTCGCTGGCACTGGCCGGCAGCGCCATGGTGGCCGCCGCGGCATTGGGCCGGCGCCGCAGCCGCGCCAGATGGTGCACGCGGGGGCTGGGCCAGTCCGGTCGAATCCCGCGGCCTCGGATCAGCCGGCTTGCGCCGTGCGGGCCGAGGCCCTCAACGCCAGCTTGAAGGCGATCATGGCCCTCAGCTTGTTGGGCAGCACGGGCTTGATCAGCAGGTGGTAGTCGTGCGCCTCGGCTTCGTTCTCGTGCCCGCCCAGGGTGCTGCCCGTGACCACGATCGCAGGCAGGTGCACACCCGGCCAGCGGGCACGCACGGCCGACAACACATCGACGCCCGTGCGGCCCTGGGGGAGCCGGTAATCGACCAGCAACAGGTCGGGGCATTCAGCGGCCACGTCGGCCAGCCAGTCTTGCAGGGGCTGCAGCGCATCGAAGGCCAGCACGCGGGCGCTCCAGGCCTGCAGCAGCACCACCAGGCCATCGCGCACCGCCGCATCGTCTTCCACCACCAGCACCAGCCGGCCCTGCAGGGTGAGGCTTGCGCCGGCCCTGCCGACCGCAACCGTGCCGCCGCCGGACACCGTCCGCGGCGCCCGGCCCTGGGGCACGGTGATGGAGAACACGCTGCCGTGTCCGCGGCGCGAGCGCACGGCCAGCGGCGCGTTCATCAGTGCCGCCAGCCGCTTGACGATGGCCAGGCCCAGCCCCAGCCCCTTGCGCTGGTGTGCAGCCAGTGGAGGCTGGCCTTCGGCCTGGAAGAACTCGTCCCAGATGCGGGGCAGGCTCTCTTCGGACAGGCCGATGCCGGTATCCCACACCTGCAGCATCAAGTGGCCGCCGCGCGGGCGGGCCGTGACCAGCACGCCGCCGTCCTCGGTGTAGCGGATGGCGTTGCTCACCAGGTTGCGCAGCACGCGCTCCAGGAGCACGGGATCGGCCAGCGCGGTGTGCTGCTCGCCCCTGAAACCCAGCACCAGGCCTTTCTCGAAGGCCACGGGCTCGAACTGCAGGCGCAGCCGGGCCTGCAAGTCGCGCAAGCGGACAGGCTGGGGGTCGATGTCGACATGGCCGGAATCGAGACGGGTGATGTCGAGCAGCTCGCCGAACAGGCCCTCCAGCGCGTCCACCGACTCGTTGATGCTGTTGACCAGCGAAGCGGCCTGGGCATCGTGGTTGCGGGCGCGCAACGCTTCGGCAAACAGGCCCATGGCGTGCAGCGGCTGGCGCAGGTCGTGGCTGGCGGCGGCGAAGAACTGGGTCTTGGCGCGCGTGGCGGCCTCGGCGGCGCGGCGGGCTTCTTCGGCCGCCACCATCTGCTGACGCAGTTGGGAGGCCAGCTCTTCGGTGCGGGCCTTGAGCTCGATGGCCAGGTTCAAGGCGCTGGCATAGGTGCGCCCCATGAGCACGGTGATGCCGAAGAGCAGGCTCAGGATCAGGGCGAGTTGCAGATGCCAGGGGTGGGCCTGGTCGGTGGCAATGCGGACGATGGCGGGGGCCAGCACCACGGTGATGAAGGCCAGGAACACGCCCGACTGGGTGGACAGCAATTGCACCGAACCCAGGCAGTACGACACCACGATCAGGATCAGGGACACCGCGTGGTAGGGCGTGCCCAGGCCCCAGAAGAGCCACAGCGCCACGCCCCACATGGCGCCCTGGCCCAGCACCAGTGCGGTCCAGCTGGCGCGCCAACCACGCAAGGTCTCGGGTGCGGCATCGGCCTGGGCACGGAATCGGCGGTAGTGGGCCAGCCGCAACAGCCACAACAGGGCGCACACGCCCAGCCAGCCCAGCACCCGGATCGGGCTGGCCAGCGGCGCGTAGATGGCCGCCATGAGCAGCATGCCGATGAGGTTGCCCGTCAGCGTGGCGGGCGCCTGGACGTACAGCGCCCTCAGGTGTTCGACGCCCTGGCTCACGGGGCGGCCCGGGCGTCAGCGCAGGCCGGGCCGGCGCGCATGGAAGCCGCCCTGCCCCTGGGTCATCTGGCTGACGGCGAGCACGGCCTGCGTGCGCGAGCTCACACCCAGGGCGCGCAGCACGGCGGCCACGTGGTCCTTGACGGTTTCCACCGACAGGTTCAGCTGGCGGGCAATCAGCTTGTTGGGCAGGCCCTGCAGCAGCAGCGCCAGCACCTCGCCCTGCCGCGGCGTCAGGCCCACTTCACGCAGCAAGGGCAACGCCGGATCCGCGGGCGGCGCGGGATACGGGCTGGCCTCGCGGACCGGCACGCCCGTGCCGGGTGCGTCACCAGGCACGGGCGGGTTGCTCCAATCCAGGCCGAACATCGAAGGCGGCACGTACATCGATCCGCTCATCACCAGGCGCAGGGCCTCGTGCAGCTCGGCGTTGGAGGCCCGCTTGGGCACGAAGCCCATGGCCCCGCCGTCGATGGCGCGAATGACGTCGCTGGCGCGCTCGGAGGCCGACACCACCACCACGGGCACCGCCGGCCAGCGGCTGCGTAGTTCGTGCAGCACGTCGAAACCGTCGGCATCGCCCAGGGCCAGGTCGAGCAGCACGAGATCCACGTCGGGGTCGGCCTGCAGAGCCGCCCGGGCGGCTGCCGCGCTCGCCACGCCCATCACCGTGGTGTCGCTGCCGATGCGCTCGATCACCACCTGCAGGGCCGAAAGCACCAGGGGATGATCATCGACCAACAGCACTTTCATAGGGGCTCCGGGCAGGCCATGCACTCACCGCAACCACGGCAGGAGGCGCCCAAGGGCCCCCCTACACGTACCGGCGCGACACCGATTCCGCCACGCAGGCGGGCTTGGCCTGGCCTTCGATCTCGAAGGTGGCCTGCACCGTGAGTTGCGCGCCGCCCTCCAACGGTTCAAAGGACAACAGCTTGAAATGCGCGCGCAGCCGGCTGCCCACGCGCACCGGGGCGGCAAAGCGGACCCGGTTCAAGCCGTAGTTGATGCCCATGCGCACGTCGCTGACGGCGAAGCTGGTCTCCGAGAGCAGCGGCAGCAGGCTGAGCGTGAGGAACCCGTGCGCCACCGTCGCGCCAAAGGGCCCGGCCGCAGCACGCTCGGCATCCACATGGATCCATTGGTGGTCGCCCGTGGCCTGGGCGAACTGGTCGATGCGCGACTGCTCGATGGTCAGCCATTCGCTGCTGGCCAGGTCTTGCCCGACCAAGGGTTGCAGGTCGGACAGATTCGCGTACACCTTCATCGGGGTTCCTTCACTTCCGTAGCCAGGCCATCAGGGGGCCCCATTGTTCTAGATCGCGCTCCACGCGGCTGGGCGCCAGGTCCCACAGGGTCAGGCCGCGGGCTGCGAGCTGCACGTAGTTCTGCGTGTCGCGCAGCCACGCCACCACCGGGACGTCCAGGGTCTGCAGGTAGTGCTGAAGCTGCTCATTGGCCCGGGTGTGCTCGCGCACCCGCATGCCCACCAGCCCGATCTGCAGCTCAGCCGCCCGCCGGTGTTCGCGCACGCTGCGCACGAAAGCGTGCGTGGCCTCGATGTCGAAAAGACTGGCCTGCAACGGGATGAGCAGGCGGTCGGCGATGCGCAAGGCTGCATCCAGCCGCTTGCCGTGCAGGCCGGCGGGGGTGTCCAGCACGACGTGGGTCACGCCCTTGGGCGGGCGCACGATAGAGTCGCCGGCCACGTCCCAGCCACGAATGGGAGCCAGCTGCGCCGGCCGCCGCGCCAGCCAGTGGCGGCTGGATTGCTGGCGGTCGATGTCGCCCAGCATCACCGGGTGGCCGGCGGCGGCGAGGTACCCGGCCACGTTGGTGGCCAGCGTGCTCTTGCCGGCCCCACCCTTGGGGTTGGCAACCACGATCACAGGCATGCGTTCCCTCCCCGGTGGATGCCGGCTGCTGCTGTCAGGTATGGTAGCGGCGTGCCCGCGGCAGGACGCTGCGGGCAAACCCACGCGGCCCGAGGCGGGCCCCACACCCCCCGATGGCCGATATTCTCGTCATTGCCGCGCACCCTGAGCTGTCTGAATCACGGGTCACACGCCAACTGCTGCGCAGGCTGGCCGCGCTCGACCCCACCCGGGTGGCGGTGCACGACCTGTACGCCCGCTACCCCGACTACTTCATCGACGTGGCGGCCGAGCAGAAGGCGCTGGTCGAGGCCCGGCTGGTGGTCTGGCTGCACCCCATTCACTGGTACTCGATGCCGCCGATGATGAAGCTGTGGCTGGACGACGTGTTCGCCTTCGGCTGGGCGTACGGGCCCGGCGGCGAGGCCCTGCGTGGCCGCGACCTGTGGTTGGTGGCCAGTACCGGCGGACCGGAGGAAGCCTACCGGCCCGATGGCTACAACCGCTACTTCTTCGACGCCTTCCTGCATCCGTACGAGCAGTCGGCCGCGCTGGTGGGCATGCGCTGGCTGCCCCCGCTGGTGCTGCACGGCGCCCACCGCATCAGCGACGCCGAAGTGCAGGCCCACTCGGAGGTCTTCATCGAGCGGCTGCTGCAGTGGCCCGACTGGCCCGAGATCGCCGAGATGGAGCCCGCGCCCGAATGCGAAGTGCCCGCTGACGCCCGGCCGCAGGAAGCCTGAATCCATGGAGCACGGCACCGCCTGGCTTCAAGCCAGCCTGATCTACCTGGGCGCGGCCGTGCTCGCGGTGCCGCTGGCGCGCGTGCTCGGCCTGGGCTCCATCATCGGCTACCTGGCCGCCGGCATCGCCATCGGGCCCTGGGGCCTGAAGCTCGTGACCGACCCTGCCGCGATGCTGGAGTTCGCCGAATTCGGCGTGGTGCTGATGCTGTTCCTGGTCGGCCTCGAACTGGAGCCGCGGCGGCTCTGGTCCCTCCGGCGGCCCATCTTCGGCTGGGGCAGCGTGCAGCTGCTGGGCTCGGCGGCGCTGGTGCTGGCGGTGGGCGTGGCGGCCGGCGCCGACTGGCGGCTGTCCCTGGTGGCCGGATTGGGGCTGGCCATGAGCTCCACGGCCATCGGCCTGTCGGTGCTGGCCGAACGCAACCTCATGAGCACCACCGCCGGCCAGAGCGTGCTGAGCGTGGCACTGTTGCAGGACATCGCGGCCATCCCGATCCTGGCCGTGGTGCCGCTGCTGGCCCTGGGCGGGGACAACGCCGGGCCCGAGAGCAACGGCTGGCTGGATGCGGCCAAGGCTTTCGGGGTGATCGCGGCCATCGTCTTCGGCGGCCGGCTGCTGCTGCGCCCGGCCCTGCGCTGGATCGCCCGCAGCGACACCCCCGAGATCTTCACCGCCGCCGCGTTGCTGTTGGTGGTGGCTACCGCCGCGCTGATGCAGAGCGTGGGCCTGTCGATGGCCCTGGGCGCCTTCCTGGCCGGCGTGCTGCTGGCCGAAAGCGAATACCGGCGCGAGCTGGAAACCGACCTGGAGCCCTTCAAGGGCCTGCTGCTCGGCCTGTTCTTCATCGCGGTGGGCATGAGCATCGACTTCGCGGCAGTCATCGCGCACCCGGCCATCGTGGCCGGCGTGGTGTTCGGCTTCCTGCTGCTGAAGGCCGTCGTGCTGTGGGGCATGGGCCGCGCCATGCCGGTGCCGCTGACCGAGCGGCCGGTGTTCGTCATCCTGCTGGCCCAGGGTGGTGAATTCGGCTTCGTCGTGTTCCAGACCGCGGTGGGCGCCAAGGCCATCAGCCCTCAGGCCTCGTCGCTGCTGGTGGCCTGCGTGGCGCTGTCGATGCTGCTGACCCCGCTGCTGCTGGTGCTGGCCGACCGCTACTGGGCACGCCTGCTGGCCCAGCACGACCCGAGGCCGCAGTTGCCCGAGATCAGCGAAGACCAGCACGCGCCGATCATCATCTGCGGCTTCGGCCGCTATGGGCAGATCGTGGGCCGGCTGATCAACGCCAACGGCCTGACGGCCACGGTGCTGGACCATGACGCCGAGCAGGTCGAGAGCATCCGCCGCTTCGGCTGGCCCACTTTCTACGGCGACGCCACCCGGCTGGATCTGCTGCGCACGGCCGGCGGCGCGCGCGCCAAGGTGATCGTGGTGGCCATCGACGACGTCGACCAGAGCCTGGCCGTGGTCGACCTGGCCCGCCAGCATTTCCCGCAGGCCACGCTCGTGGTGCGGGCCCGCAATGCCACGCACTGGTACGGCCTGTACAGCCGCGGCGTGCAGCACATCGAGCGCGAGACCCTGGATTCCGCGCTGATGAGCGGCCGCAGCGTGATGGAGCTCATGGGATGGCAGCCGCATGCCGCGCGCCGTCAGGCCCTGCGCTTTCGCCGCCACAGCATCGAGTTGCTGGAGCAGATGGCCCCCCACCAGGGCGATGTCACCAAGCTCATCTCGATTGCCAAGCAGGGCCGCCAACAGCTGGAGGAACTGTGGTCGCGAGAACGAGCCGAACGCGCCGTCGAGGCCGCCCGATCGGGCTGGCACAATCCGGCAGAGGCGGGTAAACCCAGCCCTTCGGACAGCCCGCCTCCCTGAGCGTTGTTTTTCGCTCAGCCACCCCCACCCCAGTCGGGGGGCTGAGGGCATTCCTGTGTGCACGGGCCTTTACAGCCGTTTACATTCCTGTTTCTGTCATCCGTCCTGCCCTTGCAGCGCCCTCACGCTGACAAGGCACCCCCGAGCGTGACCACTTCCCTGCAGACCGGCGTCCTCAGCGGCGCCCGGAACCGATCGTTGTCGATCGGCGCCCAGATTGCGATCTTGATCACGGTGCACGTGCTGCTCTGGACCTGGGTCGGCGTCAGCTCCCGTTCGAACTTTGACACACCCGGTGACATGGTGGAGGCCTACGCCTGGTCCCAGGGTTGGCAGTGGGGCTACTACAAGCACCCGCCGCTGTCGGCCTGGGTCGCGGGGCTGTGGTTTGCGGTGGTGCCGGAAGGCAATCTCGGCTACTCGCTGCTGGCCGCTTTGAACTGCGCCATCGGCCTGGGCGGCCTGGCCGTGCTGGCACGCGAGTTCCTGCCGCGAAACTGGGTGCTGCTCACGGTGGCCGTGGCCTCTCTGGCGCCTGGCATCACCACGGTGGCCATGCGCTTCAATGCCAACGCGATCCTGGTGTCGAGCTGGCCGTGGGCGCTGGCCCTGTTCGTGCGGATGATGCATCGCGGGCGGGCCCGCGACGCCGTGCTGTGCGGCGTGGCCTGCGCGCTGGCCATGCTGGGCAAGTACTACTCGGCGGTGCTGCTGCTGTCGATGTTCGCCGCGGCCCTGTGGCTGCCGCAATGGCGCGGCCGCCTGTGGTCGGCACCCTTCGCGCTGGTGCTGGCCACCTTCGTGGTGTGCATGGCGCCGCACACCGCCTGGCTGCTCGCACAGACCCAGGGGCCCCTGCAATACGCGCAGGCCGCCACTGGGCATGAGTCCCACGGCGAGGCGGTGATGCGGGCCTGCACCTTCTTCCTGGCACAGTGCATCTTCCCGCTGCTGGCCTTTCTGGCGCTGCGGCTGGCCATCGGGGGCCCGGCGGGCCACCGCGCCTTCTTCCGCGCCGCGGCAGCACCCTTGATGCCCCGCAACGACACGATCTGGCTGCTGGCCATGCTGCCCGTGCTGGCGACCATGGTCATCACGGTGGGCACGGGCGCGCGCACCTCGTCGGTGTGGGGCCTGGCGATTGCCGCCGGCCTTGCGCTGTTGGCGGCCAGCCGTGCCCGAGAGGCCGGCGCCACGCTCAGCCTGCCGCGCCTGTGGCAGACCCTGGGCGTGATCTGGACGGCCGTCGCCTTGCTGGCGCCCATCTACTGGTACAGCCGCGCCGAGCTGCGCGTGCCCACCGCGGTGGAGCCGCGCGAAGAACTGGCACAGGCCCTGGCGCGCACGTGGCACACCGAGTTCGGCGGCGCCCTGCCCTGGGTCTCGGGCACGCGGGCGCTGGCCGCCTCCGCCGCCTTCTATGCCCACGAACACCCTCGCTACTGGAGCCTGTGGAATTCGGCCATCGAGACCCCGTGGGTGGACACCAGCGAGGTCAAGACGCACGGTGCCATGATCGTCTGCGATACCACCGACGCCGCCTGCCAGTCGCTGGGCGAGAGCTGGACGCTCGACCGCCGCGCCATCACGGTGGCCAAATCCGAGCACGGCTACCACTTCGACGCCGTCGAGTACGTGGTCTACTTGGTACCCCCGAGCCTCCGAGTCGAGCCGCACTGAACCTGCCCGCCCCAACCACCCTGCCCTCGCGCACCGGCACGCCCTCCATCAGCGGCATCCTGCCGGCCTACAACGAGGCCGCCAACCTGCCTCAGGTACTGGCCGAACTCACGGCCTCGCTCAAGGCGCTGGGGCCGCGGTGGGAGATCATCGTCGTCGACGATGGCAGCCGCGACCAGACCGCCGCCGTGATGCAGCCCTGGCTGGCCACGCCCGGCGTGCGCTACCTGGCGCTGTCGCGCAACTTCGGCAAGGAAGCGGCCCTGTCGGCGGGCCTGGAGCACGCCCGCGGCGACGTGGTGGTGATGCTGGATGCCGATGGCCAGCACCCGCTGGGGCTGCTGCCGCAGATGCTGGCTGGCTGGCGCGCCGGAGCCGATTCGGTGTGCGCCGTGCGCGACACGCGCAGCGACGAGTCCTTCACCAAGCGGCTGGGTACCCGCTGGTTCTACCGCATCGTCAATGCCGGATCGCCCCTGCCGATCCCCGAGAACGCCGGCGATTTCCGCCTGATGGACCGCCGCGTGGTGGACGCGCTGCTGGCCCTTCCTGAACGCAACCGCTTCCTCAAGGGCCTGTACGCCTGGGTGGGATTCCGCACCCAGTACATCCCCTACACCCCTTCTCCGCGCGCTGCGGGCCGCAGCAGCTTCTCGTTCACGCGCCTGCTGGGCCTGGCGCTGACGGGCCTCACGGCCTTCTCCAACCTGCCCCTGCGCCTGTGGAGCGGCCTGGGCGCCGTGGTGGCCGTGGGTGCCATCGGCTATGGCGCCTGGATCGTGATCGACCACCTTTTCAACGACAACCCGGTGCCCGGCTGGCCCACCGTGGTAGTCAGCCTGATGTTCTTCAGCGGCGTGCAGCTGCTGTCCATCGGCATCCTGGGCGAGTACGTGGGTCGCATCTTTACCGAAGTCAAGCGGCGTCCGGTGTACCTGCTGCGCGAGTCGGCGGGCCAGGGCCTGATCGATCCGCCGCCCGGCGCTGAAGGGCCGGCGCCTTGAGCAAGAGCCTGACGCTGTGCGCCGATGACTTCGGCCAGTCGGCGGCGATCGACCGCGGCATCCTGCAGCTGGCGGGCAGCGGCCGCCTCAGTGCCATTTCCTGCCTGGTGGGCGGCCCTCACTGGGCCCGCGGGGCCCGCGATCTGCTGGCCCTGCCGGCTGTGGCGCAGGGACAGGTGCGGCTGGGCCTGCACTTCAACCTGACCGAAGGCCGGCCGGTGTCCAGCGCCCTGGCGCGGCAATGGCCGCGCCTGCCGGGCCTGCACCGCCTCATCGTGCAGTCGCACGGAAACGCGCTGCCGCTGGCCGCGCTGCGCGAAGAGTGGCGCGTGCAGTTCGGCGCGTTCGAGCAGACCCTGGGCCGCCGCCCCGACCACGTCGACGGCCACCAGCATGTGCACCACCTTCCGCAGCTGCGCGCGCAGTTGCTGGAACAGATGGCCTCGCGCCCTGCCTTGCGGGCCCGGCACACCGGACGGATCGCCGGGCCGGGGCACGCCTTCAAGCGCTGGGTGATCGAAGCCACCGGAGGCCGCGCCCTCGGGGAGCGCCTGCAGGCACTGGGCCGCCAGCAGAACACGCAGCTGCTGGGGGTCTATGACTTCGGCACAGCGCCCTACCGTGACTTGATGCAGCAATGGCTCAAGGCCCTGCCCGAGCACGGCGGGTTGATTTTCTGCCACCCCGGCGCCGCATCGCGGCCCGGTGAGACGGGCGCCGATGCCATCGCACCCGCTCGCGCCCGGGAGCTGGCCTACCTGGGCAGCCCGGCGTTCCTGGACGACCTCATCGAGGCCGACGTTCAGCTGGCCTGATCAGCGCTGTGCACGGCCCCGGCCGAGCGCTGGCTGCCGGGAATGGGTGCAAGGGGCCGCCCCACGCACCATGAAGCCCCGGTGAGGATGCTGAACGGGCAGGAAACCAACCCATGCATGCAGCTCCCTTCATCGGCTCGGTCGCCGGCCTGGGCGAGCGCCTGGATGTGAAAGGCTCCAGCGGCACGCCGGTGACGAGAGTCCACCGCCGAAGCGGCGCCGGGCCTGTCGGCCAGAGGACGCACCTGCCTCAGGTGCCGGGCCCGAACGTCCAGGCCCGGTTGACGGCGAAGGAAGCCACCATCACCGCGCCCGTGGCCACGGCTTGCGCCAGCAGATAGTGCGCGCCGGCCGCCACCCCGGCGGCCACCACTGCCATGCCCAGGGCAGCACCGGCGGCCGCCGTGGCCATGAAGCGCCACCAAGCCGGCCACCAGGCGCCGCCATGGCCGAAGGTGTAGTGGCGATTGCCCACGAAGGCCACCTGCGCACCCAGCACAGCGCCGAAGCCCGAGGCCACCCACGGCACCAGTCCCGTGCCTTCCACCAAGGCGGCCAGCAGAGCCCAGTGCACCACCGTGGCCGCGGCGCCGACCACTGCGTAGCGCCACAATCGGGTCATGTTCCAGCCTTCACAGTCCGACGTGCGGCGCTTCTTCTGCACGGCCTACGCCAAGGTGCGGGCCGCGCTGCCCCTGGACCCGATGGAGCAGATCGCCGCACGGTGGGTGGCCGAGCACCCTGAATACTACGCCGACCTGGCCGACGAGGCCGCGGCGCTGCAAGCCATCTACACCGTGGAAGAAGGCAGGACCAATCCCTTCCTGCACCTGAGCATGCACCTGTCCATCGAAGAGCAGGTGGCCATCGACCAACCGACCGGCATCCGCCAGGCCGTGGCGCTGCTGGCCGCACGCCGGGGCTCCTTGCACGAGGCGCATCACGAGGTCATGGAGTGTCTGGGGGAGATGATCTGGACATCGCAGCGCAGCGGCGTGCCGCCGGATGGCCCTGCCTACATCGATGCCGTGCGGCAGCGGGCGACGAAGATCGTACGCTGAACGGCCGCGCAGGGCCCTTCAGCGGCCGGCGCGGCGCAGGGTCTCGGGGTCGACCCAGAGCTCGTCCAGGTGCTCGAAGATCGGCTGCCCGGGCTGGTTGCGGGGCTCGCGCCCCAGGATGCGGTCGCTGCAGCCCGGGCGCGAAAGATCCAGCTTCTGCGGTGTGATGTGCAGTTGCGACTTCAGCGAGTAGAACACCCGCACCACGGGCGCCACGAGGTTGAACGCGTTCTGTTCGGTCACGACGGCCAGCCGCTGCGACTCCAGCCGCACCAGCGAACCCACCGGGTAGATGCCCAGGCTCTGCACGAAGGCGGCGAACACCGCGGGGTCGAAGTGGCCCTTCCACGATGCCATGCGGGCTACCGACTCGGCCGGGTCCCAGCCCGCCTTGTAGGGCCGGTTGGAGGTGATCGCGTCGTAGACGTCGCACACCGCCCCCATGCGGGCCAGCAGCGAGATCTGGCTCCCCTCGAGCCGCTTCGGGTAACCCGTGCCGTCCATGCGTTCGTGATGGTGCAGCACCACGTCCAACGTGGCCTCGGTAGCACCCTTGCCCTCCAGCAACAGGGTGTGGCCGCTTTCCGGATGGCCGCGGATCACCCTGAATTCCTCGTCGGTGAGCTTGCCGGGCTTGTTCAGGATGTCCAGCGGCATCAGGGCCTTGCCGATGTCGTGCAGCAGCCCGGCCGCGCCGGCCTCGCGGCAGGCCTGCTCGTCCAGGCCCAGGCGGGTTGCCAGCGAGACCATCAGCGCACACACAGCCACTGAATGCATGTAGCTGTAGTCGTCGCGCGACTTCAGCCGCGCCAGGCTCACCAGGGCGCCGGGGTTGCGGTGCACCGACTGCGCGATGTCCTCCACCAGCGGCAGGCAGCCCTCGGCGTCCACCGTACGGCCCATGCGGGCCTCGTTGAACATGGCGACCACCGCCTGCCGGCCGCGCTGGCAGACGGCGGCGGCCTGCTTGAGTTCTTCGCTGAGCGGGCGTTGCGTGCCGGCCGGGGTGGCTGGGGCGGGGGCAGGCGCCGGGCTGCGTGCCGCTGCCGGCTCCGGCACAGCGGCCTTCGGCGCGGGCAGCGCCCGCGCTGCCTCGGCCACATCCAGGCCCAGCGAGACGTCGATCCAGATCTCGGGGACGCCGCTGGTCTTCAGCAACTGCAGGTCGCCGGGGCTGTCCAGGATGAACCGGGACTTCCAGAAAGGGTGGGACAGCCAGGCCCCTTCCAGCTTGTGCAGATGCATGCCGAGGCGGGCCTGGCCGACCGGAATCTTCTTGAGCATGTGCGGGTAGAGCGATGCCGAGGCCGGAGAGGACTTCTCCTATATCGGCCGAAAGAACGCACATCTTGAACAGGTGGAAGGGTGCGGCACACTGCGCCCATGGCAGCGAAGCGCGATCCAACCGCGGCGCAGGCGGGGCGGGCTGGCCGCTGGCGGAGCGCCGTCGCAGCGGCGGTGATGCTGCTGGCGGCCTGCGGCGGCGGGGGTGGTGGCGGCAACGCAGGCCCCGGCAGCGAAACCAGCGTGCCACTGCCCCCGCTGGGCAGCGGTGAGTCGGCTTACGACGACC
The DNA here is from genome assembly GCA_903822435.1 of uncultured beta proteobacterium. Taxonomy (GTDB): domain Bacteria; phylum Pseudomonadota; class Gammaproteobacteria; order Burkholderiales; family Burkholderiaceae_C; genus Rubrivivax. Next base: position 21,106 of record CAIJPE010000366.1, read on the forward strand.
CGGCCGCCTACGCCTCGGACGCCGCCGCCGCCCTGCCCGGCGCGGTGGAAGCCGCGGCCGTCACGCGACACACACTGACACTGGGTGGCGCCGCTCTGGCCTACACCGCCCGGGCGGGCCACCTGATCACGCGCGAACCCGCCAGCGGCGACGCGCAGGCCTCGATGTTCTACGTCGCCTACACGGCCGACGGCGCCGATCCGGCCACGCGCCCGGTCACCTTTTTCTACAACGGCGGGCCGGGGTCGGCCAGCGTCTGGCTCCACCTGGGCTCCTTCGGGCCCGTGCGGCTGGCCACGGGTGTGCCGGCCACCACCGCCATCACGCCGTTCCCCCTGGTGGACAACGCCGACAGCCTGCTCGACACCACCGACATGGTCTTCGTCAACGCCGTGGGCACGGGCTATTCGCAGGCGATAGCGCCCTTCACCAACCGCAGCTTCTGGGGCGTGGACGCGGACGCCGCGGTCTTCCGCGATTTCATCGTGCGGTGGCTGGCGGCCAACGACCGGGCGGCGTCGCCCCGCTTCCTGTACGGTGAGAGCTACGGCGGGCCTCGCTCAGCCGTCATGGCCCGGCTGCTCCAGGCGGCCGGCGTGATGCTGGACGGCCTGGTGCTGCAATCACCCGCGCTGGACTACAACAGCAACTGCGGCGTGATCGGCGCCGGCAACTGCCAGGCCAACCTGCCCACCTATGCCGCGGTCGGCGCCTGGCACGGCCTGGCGCGGCCTGCGCCCGCCGATCTGGGCCGCTACATGACGGACCTGCGCGACTTCACCGACACCCGCTACGCGCCCGCCGTGGCGGCCTGGCTGCAAGGCGCCGCACCGCCGGTCGACATGCCGGGACTGCTGGCGGGCTACACCGGCATCGGTACGGCCACCTGGAGCCGCGCCTTCAACCTGGGGCCCGACACCTTCCAGGCGTCGCTGTTGCCCGGCGCCATCACCGGCCGATACGACGCCCGCATGAGTGCGCCCACCGGCAGCCCGCTGGCCAGCGAAGGCGACCCTTCCAGCACCTTCATCACCGCCTCTTTCGCCAGCGGCATCCAGGCCTACCTGCGCGACACGCTGCGCTACGGCAATGCGTCCACCTATGTGCTGCTGAGCAACGCCATTGCGCAGTGGAATTTCAGCCACGCGGGGCGCGCGCTCCCCGACACGGTGCCCGACCTCGCCGCCGCACTGGCCCAGAACCCCTCGCTGCGGGTGCTGGCCGTCAACGGCTATCACGATCTGGCCACGCCGTTTCGGGTGACCGAGAACGACCTGTCGCGACTGGCGGCCGGGCCCCGGGTGCTGGTTCGCAACTACCCGGGGGGCCACATGAGCTACCTGGACGACACGACGCGGCCACGCCAGAAGGCCGACCTGGTGGCGTTCTATCGGGGTGTGCTGCAGGCACGGGCCGCTGCACCGGTGAGCGCGGCGCGCTTGTCCTCCCGCGGCTCACCGCCTGCCGACCGCGCCGGCCTGCCGCCGACCGTCCGCCAGCCCGCCACCGCTGAGCCCGCGCTGCAACACCCGCTGCGCGACCCCTGGGTGCCGCCCGCGGTGGCTCAGGCCGCCCGGGCCGGCAGCGGGCGCTGATCCGCGGGTTCGGCGCTGGCAGCACCGCCCGTGTGGTCCAGGTCGGGCCGGTGCCAGGGGTCGACGTGCGTCATGAGGTTGAGCACGCGGTGGCGTTCCAGCACGCGCTTCTGGGCCAGCACGGCGATGTCGTGGCCGGCTTCCACGGTGATGGTGGCGTCCACCTCGAGGTGCGCGTCCACCACGATCAGGTCGCCCATCTTGCGGGTGCGCACGTCGTGCACGTTCTGCACGCCCGGGGTCTCGGCCAGGGTCTGGCGGATGGCCTGCACCTCCTGCTCGTCCACCGAGCGGTCGACCAGGTCGTGCAGCGCGTCCCAGGCAAATCCGAAGCCCATCTTGACCACCAGGCAGCCCACGATGAAAGCCGCGATCGGGTCCAGGATCGGATAGCCCGCCAGGTTGCCGGCCACCCCCACGCCCACCACCAGCGACGACGCCGCATCCGAGCGCGCATGCCAGGCGTTGGCCACCAGCATGCTGGACTTCACGCGGGTGGCCACCGCCAGCATGTATCGGAACAGGCCTTCCTTGGCCACCAGTGCCACGCCAGCCACCCACAGCGCCACCGCATGCACCTGCGACACGGTCTCGGGCGCCACCAGCTTGCCGTAGGCCGACCACAGCATGCCCAGGCCCACGGCCAGCAGCAGCACCCCCAGCACCAGCGACGCCGCGGTCTCGAAACGCTGATGGCCGTAAGGGTGGTCCTGGTCGGCGACCTTCTTGGCATGGTGGCCCGCAAACAGCACCACGAAGTCAGACAGCAGGTCCGACAGCGAGTGCACACCGTCGGCCACCAGGCCCTGCGAATGCGCCATCACGCCCACCACGACCTGCGTCGCGCTGAGCACGAGGTTGACGGCCACGCTCACCCAGGTGCTGCGCGCGGCGGCACGGGCCCGGTCCTCGGGCGCGTGCTCGGGGTGTTCGTGGTCTTCGGAAAGTCCGGAAAAGGGCATGGGCAGCATGACCCCGGGGCCGCCGGCCAGCCTGAGGGGCCGGCCCGGAACCGGGAATCGTTGAACAGTGCCCAGATTAACGCACACCGGCCTGCCGCGCCGGCGGGCCCGGACGCGGCGCTCGGCGCCTTAAGGGGCCGTCAGCGCGGCCGGCGTGTCGGCTGCCGGCACGGCGCCGGTCCCGGCGGCGGACATGACGGCCGTCGGGCCGTGCGGCGGGGCCAGGCTCAGTTCGGCTTGGCCGATCGCCGCCATGAGGGCCATGAGGACGGTCAAAGTCGGGCCCGGGCCCTGATCGGCATAGGCTTTGGCAAGTCGGGCGAGATCGAGTTTCACGGCGTACTCCTGCGGCAAGGGCATCGCGGATGATTCGGCGGGTTCCCTCTCCAATATCGGAACGATGGCGCCAAACCGGACACCGCGCATCGGGTGATTTGATGAAACTGTCGCGGCCCGGCGGGTCGGCGGGCGCTCTCAGTCCACCACCAGCCGGTAGCCGACCCCGATTTCCGTGAGGATGTGCCGCGGCTGCGCCGGGTCGTCCTCCAGCTTGTGGCGCAGGTTGCCCATGTAGACGCGCAGGTAATGCGTGCTCTGCGAATGGCTGGGCCCCCAGCATTCCCGCAGCAGGAAGGGGTGGGTCAGCACCCGGCCCGCCTGGCCGATGAGCACCCCCAGCAGGCGGTACTCGATGGGCGTCAGGTGCACCTCCTGCCCGGCCTTGCGCACGACGCGTGCGGCCTGGTCCACCTCGACGTCGCCGAAGCGGAACAGCGCATCGGGCAGGGTGCGGCCGGCTCGCAGGCGGCGCAGGTTGGCCCGCGTGCGCGCCAGCAGTTCGGCCGTGCCGAAGGGCTTGGTGATGTAGTCGTCGGCGCCAGCGTCCAGCGCCTGCACCTTGGCCGCTTCCTGGGTTCGGGCCGAGAGCACGATGATCGGCACGCCCGACCAGGTGCGCACGCCGCGGATGAAGTCGATACCGTCGCCATCGGGCAGGCCCAGGTCGGCAATGATCAGGTCGGGCCGCCGCGTGCCGGCCTCCACCAGGCCCTGGCGGACCGTGTCGGCCTCGAAGACCTGCCAGCCCTCGGCCTGCAGGGCGTTGACGACGAAACCACGGATCTCGCGTTCATCCTCGAGCACCAGGACGATGGGCGTGAGGTTGGACATCAGGCGGGCGGCGGCGTGGGCATGGCGCTGGCCTCATCTTCGTTCAGATCCAGGCCCGGCGGGGTGCCCAGCGGCAGGGTGAACGCGAAGACCGCGCCGCCGCCCGGCGCCGGTCGCACCCCGATGCGGCCGCGATGGGCCTGGACGATGGAACGGCAGATGGCCAGGCCCAGGCCCATGCCGGGGGTGGCCGACTCGGGCTGGCCCCGCGCGAACTTTTCGAAAATCAACTCTTCGCGGCCCGCCGGCACGCCAGGGCCGTGGTCGATCACCAGCACCTCGGCCTGGCCATCCAGCGGGCGCGCCACGATTTCCACCGGCGAATCCGCCGGCGTGTACTTGCCGGCGTTTTCCAGCAGGTTGGCGACCACGCGCTCGATCAGCACGGCATCGCACTCCACCAGCGGCAGTGCCGGGTCGATCCGCACCCCGATGCGCCGCGTGCCCAGGGCCGCCTGGGTCGACTTGATGGCGCTGCCGATGATCTCCTCCAGCGACTGCCACTCCAGGCGCAGCCGCACCTCGCCGCTCTGGATGCGCGCCATGTCCAGCAGGTTGGTCACCATGCCCGTCATGCGCCGGGTCTTCTCGGCCATGGCCTCGGCCAGGGTGTGCTGCGCGGGGCTCAGCGGCGGCTGGCTGAGGGCCAGGGTGTCGGCCAGGCCCAGCAGCGCGGCCAGCGGCGTGCGCAGGTCGTGCGACATCGTGGACAGCAGCGAGTTGCGCAGCCGCTCGGACTCCATCTGCACCGTGGCGTGCTGCGCCACGTCGATGTAGTGCACGCGCTCCAGCGCCATGGCCGTCAGCGCCGCGAAGGTCTCCAGGTGCTGGCGTTGTTCCGGCACCAGCAGCAGCCGCGGGTCGGCCGGCTGCACGGCCAGCACGCCGCGCGAGCGCATGGGGGCCTTCAGCGGCAGGTACAGCCACGCGCTGCCGGCCAGCGTGTGGGTGCCCAGGCCTGCCGGCTCCTGGCGGTCGAGCGTCCACTGCGCCGTGCCGCGGTCCAGGCCCGCGGCCGGCGCGGCCGGCTCGCGCAGGTGCTCGTCGGCGTCCAGCACGAAGATCGCGGCGCGGGCCTGGAATTCGCGGGCGATGACGGCCTGCGCCACTTCCACGGCGTGCTCGACGGTGAGGATGTTCGACAGGTCGCGCGCCGCTTCGAACAGCGCCCGCGAGCGCGTTTCGCGGCTGCGCGCCACCTGCGCCTCGAAGCGCAGGCCAGCCGTGAGCTGGCCGGTGACCAGCCCCACCACCAGCATCACGGCGAAGGTCAGCAGGTACTGCACGTCGGCCACCGCGAACGAGAGCCTGGGCGGCACGAAGAAGAAATCGAAGGCAGCCACGTTGAGGAAAGCGGCCAGCACGGCCGGGCCACGGCCCAGCCACACGGCCACGCCCACCACCCCCAGCAGGAACACCATCACGATGTTGGCCAGGTCGAAGTAAGGCACCAGCCCATGCGCGAGCAAGGTCGTGCCGGCGCAGGCCGCGGCGGCCTGGGCATAGCCCGGCCACTGCGCACCGGTGGCCCCGGCCTGGTCGGCCGCCAGAGGCCGGGGCACTGGCTGCGGCCGCGCCGCGCCGGGCTGGCCCACCTCGACGCGGTCCATCTCGGGGGCCAAGGTGGCCAGCGCCTGGCCCAGCGAGCGCCGGGGCAGCCAGCGCGGCGCCTGGCTCTGGCCCATGATCAGCTTGGGCAGGTTGTGCGCCCTGGCGTGGCTCACCAGCGCCTGGGCGATGCCCTGCGCCGGCAGCACCGCCGTGCGCGCGCCCAGCGATTCGGCCAGCTTCACGGCCTGCAGGATGGCCTCGCGCCGGGGGCCGTCCAGCCGCTGCACGGCGGGGGTCTCCACCAGCACCGCGTGCCACGTGACCGCCAGTTGCTGCGCCAGCCGCGCAGCGCTGCGCACCACGTGCTCGGCACCCGGGCGCGGGCCGATGCAGCACAGGATGCCGTCCTCGGTCTTCCAGACACGGCCGATGGCGCGGTCGCTGCGCCAGGCCTGCACGTCGTCTTCCACGCGGGCGGCGGTGCGGCGCAGCGCCAACTCGCGCAAGGCCATCAGGTTGCCCTTGCGGAAGAAGTGCTTCGCCGCCCGCTCGGCCTGCGCGGGCAGGTACACCTTGCCTGCCGCCAGCCGCTGGATCAGCTCGTCGGCCGGCGTGTCCACCAGCACTACTTCGTCGGCGCTGTCGAAGAAGGTGTCGGGCAGCGTCTCTTGCACCGCGATGCCCGTGATGCCGCCCACCACGTCGTTCAGGCTCTCCAGGTGCTGCACGTTGAGCGTGCTCCACACGTCGATGCCCGCGGCCAGCAGCTCTTCCACGTCCTGCCAGCGCTTGGGGTGGCGCGAGCCGGGCACGTTGGCGTGGGCCAGCTCGTCCACCAGCACCAGACCCAGCCCGCGGGCGAGCGCGCCGTCGAGGTCGAATTCCACCAGGCGCCGGCCGCGGTGGTCCAGGCGGGCTGGCGGCAGCATCGGCAGGCCCTGCAGAAGCGCCGCGGTGTCGCTTCGGCCGTGGGTCTCGACCACGCCGGCCAGCACCTCGCCGCCCTCGGCCATGCGCTGGCGAGCCGCCAGCAGCATCGCGTAGGTCTTGCCCACGCCGGCCGATGCGCCGAAGTAGATGCGCAGCCGGCCGCGGGCCGCCCGCGCCTCGTGCTGGCGCAGGCGCGCCAGCAGCACGTCGGGGTCGGGGCGCTCGGGCTCGGCCAAGGGTTCAGTCCGGCACGCCGTCCAGCGCCCGGTTGAGGGCCAGCACGTTCACCCGCGGCTCGCCCAGGAAGCCCAGTTGCCGGCCCTGTGCGTGCGCCGCGATCAGCCGCTGCACCTGCTCCGGCGGCACCTGCCGCAGCCGGGCGATGCGCGGAGCCTGGTATTGCGCGGCGGCCAGGCTGATGTCGGGGTCCAGCCCGCTGGCGGAAGTGGTCACCAGGTCGACAGGGATCGGCGCGGTGTTGCCGGGGTCGGCGGCGCGCAGCGCGTCGATGCGGCCCTTGACGGCATCCACCAGCGCGGGGTTGAGCGGGCCGAGGTTGGAGCCGCCGGAATTGGCCGCGTTGTAGGGCATGGGGCCGGTGGCCGAAGGGCGGCCCCAGAAGTGGCGAGGATCGGTGAAATTCTGACCGATCAGCGCCGAGCCCACCGGCTGGCCCGTCGGCCCCACCAGGCTGCCGCCAGCCTGCCGGGTAAAGGCGGCCTGGCCGATGCCGGTGACGACCAAGGGATACAGGCAGCCGGTGAGCGCCGACAGCAGCGCGAACATCACCAGGGCCGGACGGAGAACGGTCATCATGGAAAGGGCTCCTTGCTTCAAACCAGGTGGGCCGCGGACAGCATCAGGTCGATGGCCTTGATGCCCACGAAGGGCACCACCAACCCGCCCAGGCCATAGACCAGCACGTTGCGCCGCAGCAGCGCGGCCGCACCGATGGCGCGGAACTTCACGCCCTTGAGTGCCAGCGGGATCAGGAAGACGATGACCACGGCGTTGAAGATCACCGCCGACAGAATGGCCGAGGACGGGCTGGCCAGGTGCATCACGTCCAGCGCGGCCAGCTGCGGGTAGGTGGTGGCAAAGGCCGCCGGGATGATGGCGAAGTACTTGGCCACGTCGTTGGCGATGGAAAAGGTGGTCAGCGAGCCGCGCGTCATCAGCAGCTGCTTGCCGGTCTCCACGATCTCCAGCAGCTTGGTCGGGTTGCTGTCCAGGTCGACCATGTTGCCGGCTTCCTTGGCCGCCTGGGTGCCGGTGTTCATCGCCACGGCCACGTCGGCCTGGGCCAGGGCCGGCGCATCGTTGGTGCCGTCGCCGGTCATGGCCACCAGGCGGCCTTCGGCCTGGTAGTCGCGGATCATCTTCAGCTTGGCCTCGGGCGTGGCCTCGGCCAGGAAGTCGTCCACGCCGGCCTCGGCCGCGATGGCCGCGGCCGTGAGGCGGTTGTCGCCCGTGATCATCACGGTGCGGATGCCCATGCGGCGCAGTTCGCCGAAGCGGTCCTTGATGCCGCCCTTGACGATGTCCTTGAGCTCCACCACGCCCAGCACGCGGCCCCCGTCGGCCACCACCAACGGCGTGCTGCCGCGGCGCGCCACGTCGTCGGCCGCGGCCTGGACTTCGGCCGGGAAGCTGCCGCCCAGCGCTTGCACGTGCTGCCGGATGGCCGTGGCCGCGCCCTTGCGCAGGATGCGGGTGGCGCCGCCCTCTTCGATGTCGACGCCGCTCATGCGGGTCTGCGCCGTGAAGGGCACGAAGGTGGTCTTGTGCGCCGACAGCTCGCGCTCGCGCAGGTTGAACTTCTGCTTGGCCAGCACCGTGATGCTGCGGCCCTCGGGTGTCTCGTCGGCCATCGAGGCGAACTGCGCCGCGTCGGCCAGCGCCAGCTCGGTCAGACCGGGGGCCGCGATGAAGGCAGAGGCCTGGCGGTTGCCCAGCGTGATGGTGCCGGTCTTGTCCAGCAGCAAGACGTCCACGTCCCCCGCCGCTTCCACGGCACGGCCCGAGGTGGCGATGACGTTCGCAGCCATCATCCGGCTCATGCCCGCCACGCCGATGGCCGACAGCAGCGCGCCGATGGTGGTGGGGATCAGGCACACCAGCAGGGCGATCAGCGCCGTGATGCTGACCGGCGTACCCAGCTTGGCCACGTCCACGCTGAACAGCGAGAGCGGCAGCAGCGTGGCCGTCACCACCAGGAAGACCAGCGTCAGCGCCACCAGCAGGATGGTCAGCGCGATCTCGTTGGGCGTCTTCTGGCGGCGGGCGCCCTCGACCATCGCGATCATGCGGTCCAGGAAGGACTCACCCGGGTTGACGCCGATGCGCACCACCAGCCAATCCGACAGCACCCGCGTGCCACCGGTGACCGAGGCGAAGTCGCCGCCCGATTCGCGGATGACCGGGGCCGATTCGCCGGTGATGGCGCTTTCATCGACCGAAGCCACCCCTTCGATGACCTCGCCATCCAGCGGGATCACGTCGCCGGTCTCCACCAGCACCACGGCGCCCTTGCGCAGTTCATCGGCCTCCATGGGGTGCCAGCGCGCGCCGTGCCGCGGCTGCTCCAACTTCTTGGCCACCACCTTGCGGCGCATCCCGCGCAGCGATGCCGCCTGGGCCTGGCTGCGGCCCTCGGCCAGGGCTTCGGCAAAGTTGGCAAAGAGCACCGTGAACCACAGCCACACGGCGACGGCCCCGATGAAGCCGGTGGATGCCTCGCCCTTGCCACCGAGGGCCTGCACCCACAAGAGCGTGGTGATGACGCTGCCGACGTAGACCACGAACATCACCGGGTTGCGCCACTGCACGCGCGGGTCCAGCTTCTGGAAGGACATGGCGACGGCGGGCTTCACCAGCACGGGGTCGAAGAGAGAAAAGGTGGTGGCAGCGGTCATGAGGGCGTCCGGTCGTTCGCGGGGGGGTTGAAGCGCAGGGTCGTGGATGCGCTCATCGCCCTGCCCCCGGCATCAGGTGTTCCACCACCGGCCCGAGAGCCAGCGCGGGCACGTAGTTCAACAAGCCCACCAGCAGCACGGTGCCGATCAGCAAGGCCACGAACAGCGGCCCGTGCGTGGGCAGCGTGCCGGCCGTGACCGCCATTCGCTTCTTGGCCGCCAGCGAGCCCGCGATGGCCAGCACCGGCACGATCACGCCGAAGCGGCCGAAGGCCATCACCACGGCCAGCAGCACGTTGTAGAAGGGCGTGTTGGCCGACAACCCCGCAAACGCACTGCCGTTGTTGTTGCCGGCCGAGGTCAGCGCATACAGGATCTCCGAGAAGCCATGCGGCCCCGGGTTGGCGATGCCCGCGCGGCCGGCCTCGGTCATCACTGCCACGGCCGTACCGGCCAGCACCAGGATCGGTGTCACGAGGATGGCGATGGCCGTCATCTTCATTTCCACCGTCTCGATCTTCTTGCCCAGGTATTCGGGCGTGCGGCCGATCATCAGCCCGGCGATGAACACGGCCAGGATGGCGAAGACCAGCATGCCATACAGGCCCGAGCCCACGCCGCCGAAGACCACCTCGCCCAACTGCATCAACACGATCGGCACCATCCCGCCGAGCGGCGTGAAGGAGTCGTGCATGCCGTTGACCGCCCCGCACGAGGCCGCGGTGGTGATGGCGGCGAACAGGCCCGATGCGGCGATGCCGAAACGCACCTCCTTGCCTTCCATGTTGCCGCCCGACTGCGTGGCGCTGGCCGCGGGGTCGGTGCCCAGCGCCGTGAGCAGCGGGTTGCCGGCCTGCTCCTGCACGGTGACCGCCACCACCGCCACGATGAAGATCAGGCTCATGGCCGTCAGCACCGCCAGACCTTGCCGCGGGTCGCCCACCATGCGGCCGAACATGAACACCAGCGCGGCAGGGATCAGGAAGATCGACACCATCTGCGCGAAGTTGGTCAGCGGTGTCGGGTTCTCGAAGGGATGTGCCGAGTTGGCGTTGAAGAAGCCCCCGCCGTTGGTGCCCAGCATCTTGATGGCCTCCTGCGAGGCCACCGGCCCCATGGCCAGCGATTGCTTGTCGGACTTCTGGTCCTCCATGAGCGGCTGGCCCTTGGCGTCCTTGAGCGGCTGCCCGTCGGCGCCGTTCTTGGGCTGCTGCCAGGTGTTGACCTCCAGGGTGCTGACGTCCTGGTAGGCCCGGAAGTTCTGGATGACGCCCTGCCCCACCAGGAAAACCGCGAACACCAGCGACAGCGGCAAGAGCACATAGAGCGTCATGCGGGTCAGGTCGACCCAGACATTGCCGATGACCGCCGACGACCGCGCCGCGAAGCCCCGCACCAACGCCACCACCACCACGATGCCGGTGGCAGCCGACGCGAAGTTCTGCACCGTCAGGGCCAGCATCTGCGTCAGGTAGCTCAGGGTGGATTCGCCGCCATAGCCCTGCCAATCGGTGTTGGTGACGAAGCTCACCGCCGTGTTGAAGGACGAATCGGCCGAGACCGCGGCCATGGCCTGCGGATTCAGCGGCAGCAGGCCCTGCAAACGCTGGAGGGCATAGACCGCCAGCACGCCCAGGAAGTTGAAAGCCACCAGCCCCGTGGCATAGGCGCGCCAGCCCATGCCCGCCGCGGGGTCCACGCCCGCCAGCCGGTAGGCCGCGCGCTCGGCGGCCTGCACCGGCTTGAGCCAGCCGGGCAGGCGGCCCTCGGCCAACGCCTCCAGTCAGCGCCCCAGCGGCCACGCCAGTGCCAGCAGCACGGCGAAGAAGGCCACGAGTTGGATTCCTGCCTGCGAGCCCATCAGAAGGTCTCCGCCTTCAACAGGGCATAGAGCAGGTAGACGAACAGGCCCGCCGTCACCGCGGCGGCCAGCGGGAGCATCGGGTTCATGGGCGGGCTCCCAGGCTGTCGCAGAGCACGACCAGCCCGTGCAGGCAGGCCCACAGCAGCGCCGTGAGAGCGAGATAGATGAAGTCCATGGGGTGCCATCGGAAGTGCTTGGAATGCCGCGGAGCGTACGCACCGCCACATCAAATCGGCATATAGATTGCAGCCAGGGCCCGCCCGCCCCGGGCGACCTCTCGGCCGTGGTAGCGTCTAGGCGAACCCTTCTGCGCCCCTTCAGGCAAGCCATACGGGGCTGCCGCAAGTGGCCAGCGCCTCACGCATGAACCTTCCCCCATACGGGCTCGAACCGCTGGCACCGCGCCCCTTGCCGATCGTGGTCGTCGGCGCGGGCCTCTCGGGGCTCCTTGCGGCTCACCTGCTGGAACGTGACGGCCTGGACGTCACCCTCGTCGAGGCCCGCAGGCGCGTCGGCGGGCGCATCCTGGGCCTGGGCACGGACGTTGGCACGCACCGCTTCGACCTCGGCCCTGCCTGGGTCTGGCCCGGCCTCAACGACCGGCTGGTCCATTGGCTGAGCGAGCTGGGCCTGCCGCTGTTCGAGCAGAACGACCGCGGGGCGGCCCTGGTGGAGCTGGCCTCGAGGGCCGTGCGCCGCCATGCTGCAGGCTACGCGCAGCAGCCGCCCTCCATGCGGGTGGCGGGCGGCACCGCGGCCCTGACCGATGCGCTGCGGGCGCGGCTGGTCCGAACGCAGCTGCGGCTGGGCACCCGCGTGCGCGGCCTGGCCGCGGCGCCAGGCGGCACGGTCGCCCTGCAGCTCGAATCCGACGGGAAGCCCGAAACGCTGTCGGCCGCCGCGGTGATCCTGGCCCTGCCGCCGAGGCTGCTGGTCGCGGCACTGCAGTGGTCACCGGCGCTGCCCGCCGGGCTGTTGCGGCGCTGGGCCGAGTCGCCCACCTGGATGGCGGGCCACGCCAAGATGTTGATGGTGTACCGCGCCCCCTTCTGGCGTGCGGCAGGCCTGTCGGGCCAGGCGGTCAGCCAGGCGGGACCGCTGGCGGAGATCCACGATGCCGGCGACGCTGAAGGCCACCTTGCGGCCCTGTTCGGTTTCGTCGGGGTGCCTGCCGCATGGCGGCAAAGGATGGGCCGCCAGGCCCTGATCGACGCCGCCATGGCGCAGCTGGCGCGGCTCTTCGGCCCCGAGGCGCTGGCGCCCCAGGCCGTGTACCTGCAGGACTGGGCACAAGAGGCCGAGACCGCCACGCCCGCCGATGCACAGCCGGGCGGCGAACACCCCGTGCCGATATCCACCGCCTTGCCGGCGCCCTGGCAGGGGTGCGTCCATCTGGCGGGCACGGAGTTCGCCCCGGACTTTCCCGGCTATCTCGAAGGCGCCGTGTGCGCCGCCGAGCGGGCCGTGCGCGAATTGCAGGCGCTGTCGACTTGACGTTCAAGTCCGGCCGCGCCGCGCCGAAGAAGATTCCTACTGCCGCGCCGAAGGATCCCTTCGGAGGCAAACGGCCCGCGCTGGAGCGTCAACCCATGTTCAGGTTTCGGAATTTCGGCATCGCCTACCGCCTGGTGGCGGCTTTCGCCTGCATCCTGGTGATCCTCGGCGCGGTGGCCTCGGTGGGTGTCTGGCGCCTTCAGCAGGTGGCAGAAGCCACACGTCAGCTGGGCGCGGTCGAGACCGAGAAGCTGACGCTGGCGATCCGCTGGCGGGCGCTGGTCGACCTGAACTGGGCCCGCACCCAGGCCGCGGCACGCGATCCCGACTCATCCCGCCTGGCCTTGTGGCAGCAGGAGATGGACAAGAGCTCCGACGACTTCCAGGCCGAGCAGAAGCGGCTGCGCCAGCTGGTCAAGGGCGGCAGCGGCGAACCCCTGGTGGCCCGCATCGATGAAACGCGAGAGAGCTACCGGCTGGCCCGGGGCGCGGTGCTCAAGCGAAAGGTCGCCGGCGAAGACATCGCGGCCGCCCTGGACAGCGAACTCAAGCCCAAGTCGCTCGCCTTCATCGCGGCCATCGGGGCACTGGCCGATCACCAGCAGGCCGAGGTGGGGGCCGCCCTGGCGCGCGCCGAGAGCAGCGCAGGCGCAGGCGTGGCACTGCTGGGCGCCGGCGGCGCCAGCGCCCTGGCCTTGTCCATCCTGTTCGTCTGGCTCCTGGCCCGATCCATCGTGACGCCGCTGCAGCAGGCCGCAAACAGTGCGCACCGCATGGCCACGGGCGACCTCTCGGAGTCGATCGTGGTGGATGGCCGCGACGAAGCCTGTGCGGTGTTGTCCGCCCTCAAGGAAATGCAGTCGAGCCTGTCGGGCGTGGTGTCCGGGGTGCGGATGGGTTCGGAGTCGGTGGCCACGGCCTCGGCCGAGATTGCCCAGGGCAACAACGACCTGAGCCAGCGCACCGAACAGCAGGCCTCGGCCTTGCAGCAGACGGCCGCATCGATGGAAGAGCTCACGGCCACCGTGCGCCAGAACGCCGACAACGCCCGCCAGGCCAGCCA
>CAIJPE010000367.1 GCA_903822435.1 uncultured beta proteobacterium
TAGTTGGTACCGGTCCAGCTGTTCTCGGCCCGCGGAATGTAGGTGGAGTGGAAGAAGTTGTAGGGTACGCTGTCGATGGCGTGGTCGGCCTGGTAGAGGACCAGGCCCTTGAAAGTGCGCTTGCGCAGGCTTTCGCCGAACATCACGCGAGCCGGCTCATTGGCGATGACGACCTCGATGCCCAGGGCCTTGAGCTGTGTCTGGATGACCTGCTCCACCAGCTCGCGGATGCGGTTGCCCGCGGTGGAGACCAGCGGCACGCTGAAGCGCTGGCCGGCCGCGCTCACCAGGATCCCATCGGGCCCGGGCTTGAAGCCGGCATCGGCCAGCAGCTTGCGAGCGGCCTTGGGGTCATAGGGCCAGGTGCGCACCTTCGGGTCGTAGCCGAACTGCGTCGGGTGCTTGAAGCTGCCGGCCACGATGAAGCGGTCTTCGAAGAGCTTGGACACCATCGTCTTGCGGTCGATGCCCATGAGGATGGCCTGGCGCACGCGCTTGTCGGCCAGCAGCGGGTTGTCCAGCCGCACGGCCAGGTGCTCGAAACTGGCCACCGACGAGATGAAGGTGAAGTCGAAGCGCGAGGCCGCCGAACGCGACAGCGCCAGGTGCTGGTCCAGCGTCAGGCCCAGATTGCCCGAGGCCACGGTGTCCACGTCGCCGGCCAGCAGGTTGGCCTGCAGCGCGGCGGTGTTCTCCACCAGCCGCATGGTGACCTTCTTGAACCAAGGCTTGGTGCCGGTCCAGTAGGCATTGGGCACCAGCACCACCAGCTCGTTGGGCTTGAACTCGGCGATGCGGTAGGGGCCCATCCACAAGCCCGGCTCCTCGGGCCTGCGGTTGAAGGTGCTCTTCTGCCCGTATTCCTGCGGATCCTTTGCGGCACGGAAGATCGGGCCTTCGATGTGCTCGGCCATCGGTGGTGGGCAGGTGCGCTGATAGTCCGAGCGCACGACGTTCAACGTGACCTTGATGGTGCGGCTGCCCAGGGCTTCGACGTTGTCCACCGTGACGGCCGCCGAGAAGGCCTTCTGCACGGTGTAGCCGAACGCCACGTCCTTGGCCGTGACGGGCTTGCCGTCGCCCCAGAACACGTCCGAACGCAGTGTGAAAAGCACCTCCATGCCCTCGCTGCCGTCGGGGCGCTTGACCAGCCGGGCGCGCCCGTTCTGCAGCGTGGGCAGGTCGGTGCACAGCAGGCATATCACCTCGCCCTTCTCGTTGAAGCCGGTCACCGGGCGGTTCACCGCATAGGTGATGGTGTCCTTGATGCTGGTGACCGTGATCTGCGGGTGCATGTCGGGCGGGAACTGCACCATGCCGATGGTCAGGGTGTCGTGCGCGGCCGCCCGGGCTGCCACCGGTGCGAGGCCGGTGCCGGCCAGACACAGCAGCAAGGCCAGCCGGCGCCAGGCCATTGAAAGGTTCATCGGAAGTCTCCGGGTTCAGGGCCGGCCGGAGGGCGCCGGCGGTGGGATCGTCAGGTGCTGCACGCCCTGTTGCAGCACGGCGTCGCGGTCGAAGTGCAGGGGCATGCCCTCGCCCTGCACCCAGCGGGTGTAGAGGTTGCGGTACCAGGGGCTGCGCGGATCGCCGCTCTGGCCGGGCAGGTTGATGGCGCGGGCACGGTCCCAGGCGCCGACGTCCAGCACGGCGCGGAAGCTGGCGCCGCCCGTCACACGGGGCTTGTCGAAGCTCAGGGCCCAGCGCGCCTGCACGGTGCCGGCATCCCCGCCGCTGCGCCCGCCCAGGGCATGCAGGCCCTCGCCCGCCGGTCCGGCCAGCCAGCGGCCCAGGACATGGCGCAGATCCACGCGGTGCAGGTCGCCCCAGCGCGGGGGGCCATCGGTACCCTGCGGCAGGGCCTGGACACGGTGCCAGGCCTGAGAGAGGGTCTGCACCAGCAACCGTTGCGCGGCGGGGCCTTCACCACCCGCCGGGCCCAACTGCTCGTCGAACCACCGCGTGGCGGCGTGCGGGTGCAGGGGCGTGACCAGCGCCGCGTGCTGCGCCGGCACCAGCGCAGCCCGCGCGGCCTGTTGCAAGGCCTGCCACCACGCCTGGTAGAGCAGGGCCTCGGTGCTGTCGGCGGCCAGGCGGCCGTCCCAGGCCAGGAGGGCCTGGGCGGCCGAGGCCGCGGCGGCATCGGCCAGCGCATCGCCCGGCACACGGCCAGCCAGCCAGCGCCGCAGGCCGTCGGTCAGCGCCAAAGCCCGCACCGAGAGCACATCCTGCTGGAAGCGCCAATGTGCGTCCGCGGTGGTCTTGGGCGCCCCGGGCCGGGCCATGCCCTGCAGCAACTGCACCACGCGGCGGTAGCGGTCGTCGGGCTTCCACTCGAAGCTGATGGTGCGCCCGTTGGCCGGCCACTGGGGCGATACCGGCTGCTGATTGGCGCTGCCGATCCAGCCGCGTTCGGGGTCGAACTCGTGCGGCATCTCATCCAGCGGCAGGATGCCTTCCCACTCATAGCCCCCCGCGGCGGGTACCGGCATCAGGCCGTCGTGGCGGGCCCGCACGGGCACACGGCCTGCGGCCTGCCAACCGATGTGGCCCTGCTGGTCGGCGTAGACATAGTTGGTGCCCCACACCGCCGAGCGCAGCGCGCGGCGGAAACTGGCCCAGTCGGTGGCAAAGAGCTTGGGCACGTATTCCAGCGCCACGCAGGTGGCCGGCTGCAGCCACACGGCGCGCAGGGCCAGCGCGCGGCGCGCGGCGCGGTCCTCATGGATCAGCGGGCCGATGTCGCAGAAGGCCAGTTCGACCGTGGTGTCGGCCTCACCGCGCACCGCCACGCGCTCGGCGTGCCGGCGGATGGGCCGCCAGCCGTCTGGCGCACGGTAGTGCTGGCCGGCAGCGTCCAGCTCCAGCACGTACAGGTCTTCCTGGTCGATGGCGAAGTCGGTTCGGCCGAAGGCGATGTGCTCGTTGTGGCCGAACTGAAGGCCGGGGCGCCAGACCGGGCCGGCCCCGATGACGTTGAAACCCGGCGCGCTGAGATGGCTCACCATCCGCGGCCCGGGGATCGAGAAAGCAAGGTGCGGATCGTTGGCCAGGATCGGCCGGCCGGTGTCGGTGTGGCGCCCGGCGACCACCCAGGCGTTGCTGCCTTGCTCGCTGTCGTCCACGGCGTCCAGCGCCGCCATGGCCGCGCGCTGGGCCGGCAGCCAGGCACGGTCGAACGGCAAGGGCTCGGAGAGGCTTTCGAACAGGGCCAGCTGCCCCGGCGCGAAGCCGGCCAGGTCCAGGCCCTCGGGCACGGCCAGGGCGTGCGCGGGCTCCAGCGGCTGTACCAGGGCATCCAGGGCCAGTGCACCTTCGCGGGCCAGCAGGGCCCGGCGGAACTCGGCCCGCACATTGGGAGATCCGCAATAGCGGACACGCACCAGGTCATCCGCCTCCCAGAAGGCCGGCAGCATGTCGAAGAGGCCGAACTCCGGTGGCGCCAGCGATGGGTCGGCGTGCACCTCCTGCACGCGGCGGTTGATGCCCGCCGCGAAGGCCTGCGCGATGGACCTCAGTTGCGGCTCCAGCGCCGCCCAGTCGTCCGCCGGTGCGTGCTGCGACAGGAACAACCGCGCGGCCTGGTCGCGCGGCACGAAGGCGGCCCCGAAGGCTTCGGCCAGCCGGCCCCGCAGTTGCCGCGATTGGAGGTCGAGCTGCCACAGCCGCATCCAGGCGGCCGCATAGCCCTGCCCGAAGAAGGCGTCCTCGACCGACTCGGCCTGGATGTGCGGGACGCCGTCGGCGTCGATGCGGACGTGCACCGTGGCCGCAGGCCCCGCCGGCGCGCCCGGGGCTGGGTCGGCAGGCCCCAGCGCGGTGGCCCTCAGGGGGCCGGCGGCCGTCATGGCGGCGCAGCCGAGCAACAGGCGGTGGAAGTGGCGTTTGTGCAGGGGGTCTTGAACAGCAACGTACACATCCGTGAACTTATACTTCATTATGAACGCAGAACCGAGCCCCGGGGTGAAGTCGGCGGTACGCGTGCTGGACATCCTGGAGTGGCTGGCCGGTCGCGCCGAGCCGGCCAGCCTGCAGCAGCTCGTGCAGCACTTCGGGTACCCGAAGAGCAGCGCGCTGGCACTGCTGGTCACGCTGGTGGACCGCGGCTACCTCGAACGCGTGCCACCCGAACGCTACCGGGTGCGCGACGCCATTCGCAGCCGCTGGGCTTCGGACGACGTGGCCCACCTGCTGCTGGCGGCCCACCCGCCCATGGCCGGCCTGCACCAGCGCACGCAAGAGACCATCAGCCTGGGCGTGCTCGACCCCCAGGCCCGGGTGCAGGTGGTGGCCAAGCTCACCAGCCCGCAAGAGGTGCGCTACGACGCCGATTCCAGCGTGCCACGGCCGGCCTACTGCACGGCCATGGGCCGCATGCTGCTGGCCCACCTGCCCAAGGACGCGCTGTCGCGCTACCTGGCCGCAGCGCCGTTCCCGGCCCTGACACCGGCCACCGTGACCAGCGCACGCGGGCTGCGAAAGCTCATCGGCCAAGCCCGCGACGAAGGCGTGGCCGTGGTGATGGAAGAGTTCGCGATCGGCGGTTCGGGCGCCGCGGCGCCGGTCTTCGACGAGCGCGGGCAAGTGGCCGGCGTGCTCAACCTGGCCACCGTCTCGCCGCGCTTCCTGGCGCGCCGCCAATCCCTGCTGGACGCCTTGCACACCCATGCCCGGCAGATCTCCTGGCGCCTGGGCTGGCGTCCGCCATCCGCAACGACACCCTGAACCCCCGCGACCCCATGACAAGCACCCGCCCGAACGCCCCCCTCCCAGAACGCAGCACCCGGCCCCGCGCCGGAAGCCAGGGCCTGGTGGCCACCGCCTCGCCGGCTGCCAGCGCCGCCGCCCACGCCGTGCTGGCCCGCGGCGGCAGTGCTGCCGATGCAGCCGTGGCGGCCCAGGCCATGCTCGGCCTGGTGGAGCCGCAGGCCTCGGGCCTGGGCGGCGGCACCGTCATCGTCTGGCACGACGCCCGCACCGGCCGGCATGGCGTGATCGACGGCCTGGCCTGCGCCCCACAGGAAGTGACCGAGGCGCTGGAAACGCACTTCGACGGCCGCCGCATTCCGCGTGAGCGCGCCCTGCACGGCGGACGCACGGTGGGCGTGCCGGGCACCGTGCGGGCGCTGGAGCGCCTGCACCGCCGCTTCGGCCGGCTTTCCTGGCCAAGCCTGTTCGACGCCGCGCGCACCGCGGCCGAGGAAGGCTTCGCCCTGGCCCCATATCTGGTCAAGACCGTGCGCGAGATCGGCCCCATCCAGGATGAGCCGCTGGCCCGCGCTGTGTACGGCCTGGGCCACGCACGCGTCCAACCCGAGGGCACGCAGACGCGCAACCCGGCCTATGCCCGGACGCTGGCCGGGATCGCGCAGCATGGCGCCGCGGCCCTGTATGAGGAGGGGCCCATTGCGCAGGCCATCGTGGACGCAGTGCAGGGCGACACCCTGCCCGGCCGGCTGTCCCTGGCCGACCTGCAGGGCTACGCTGTGGTCGAGCGCGAATGCCTGGACGCCGCGGTGGGGCCGCAGCGGCTCCTGACGGCGCCGCCGCCGGTGTTCGGCGGCCTGGCCGTGGGCCAGATGCTGGGCCTGCTGGAGGCCATCGGAGCGGCCGACCAGGACCCTGGCGCCACGCTGGAGCAGATCCACCGCGTGTGCGGCGCGGGCCGACTGGCATTTGCCGACCGCGCCGCATTCGTGGGCGACCCGGCCTATGGCGAGATCCCCACCGCCGGCCTGCTCGACCGCACCTACCTGGCCGACCGCGCCGACGTCCTGCGCAGCGGCGAACCCCTGCTGGCCGTGCAAGCCGGCACGCCCGACCCCGGCCTGGCGCCCGCCATGGACGGCACCGGGCTGGTCAGCGCCATGACGTCGCACCTGGTCGTGGTGGACGCGCAAGGCCTGACGCTGTCGATGACCACCACCATCAACCAGAACTTCGGCGCCCGCATCTCGGCGGCCGGCTTCTTCCTGAACAACGCGCTGACCAACTTCGCCCGAGTGCCCACCGGCAGCCGCCGTCGCTCGGCCAATGCCATGGAGCCGGGCAAGCGGCCGATCACCTCGTTCGCGCCGAGCATCCTGCTGGGGGCCGACGGCCTGCCGGAGATGGTCATCGGCGCGGGGGGCGGCAACCGCATCGTCGGCTTCGTGGCCAACGCCATCCTGCGGCTGCGCTCGGGCCTGCGCGATGCCCAGCAGATCATCGCCGCCCCGCAGGTGCTCAACTGGAGTGGCGTCACCGACCTGGAGCCCGCGCTGGCCCACCACGCGCCGGCCTTGAGCGCGCAAGGCCACTGGCCCCTGGTGCGCCGCATGGACGGCGGCACCCAGGGTGCGGTGCGCAACGGCACCGAATGGAACGGCGGTGCGGATCCGCGCCGCGACGGGGTTGCGTTGGCGGTCTGAAAGCCGCCTGCCCGGTCAGGGGCAGATCGACTTCATGGCATGCACCAGGTTCGAAGGCTGGAAGGGTTTGGTCAGCCAGGCCGTCACGCCCATCGCCTTGCCCTGCGCCTTCTTGGCCGGATCACCTTCGGTGGTGAGCATCAGCACGGGCGTGAAGCGGTGTCCGGGCATGGCCCGCAGTGCCTGGACGAAGCCGAAGCCATCCAGGCGCGGCATGTTCAGGTCGCAAACGATGGCGTGGATGGGGGCTTCCGGGGTGGCGGCCTGGATCTTTTCCAGTCCGTCCTGGCCGTCCGGCGCCTCGATGAAGCCGTAGCCGGCCCGGCGCAGGCTCAAGCCGATGACAGTGCGAAAACTCGCTGAATCGTCCACCAACAGCACGGTCTTCGGCACTGCGCCCCCTTCGAACCAAGATCGACAGAAGATACGCCGGACCGCGGCTTCGCATGCGCCAGAAATGCGCCGAAAGGCCGGCCACTTTCCCGCGACGCCCACGCACCGCTAACGAACGCCCGGTGCCTCAGGATCCAGGGTTTCAAGCAGCTTGGCAATGCGCTCAGGGGCGTCGGCGTCTGCGGCCAGCGAGACCGACCGCCGGCGTGCGGCATCGGCAAGGGTTGGATCGCCCGCCACGCGCCCGAGTTGGCGGGCCCAGGTCCGCGCCGGCGCCGTCGATGCCCAGGTCAGGCCGACGCCCAGGCGGGCCAGCCGGCTGGCATTGTCGAACTGGTCGTGGGCAAAGGGCAGCACACCCTGCGGGATGCCGGCGGCCAGGGCCTGCACACTGGTGCCGATGCCGCCGTGATGGACCAGCGCGCGAAGCCGGGGCGCCAGCAGGTCGAAGGGCACGTAGGGCACCGCACGGGCCCACGGCGGCAGGGGGTTCGGCCACTGATCCGCATAGGGCGAGACCAGGACAGCGCGCAAGCCCAGAGCCCCGCAGGCCTGCAGGGCGCGCGCGAAGAAGTCGCGGCCATGCGCCATGGCCGAGCCGGGCGTGAAACCCACAGGCGCGGGGCCGGCCCCCAGGAAATCGGCCAAAACGGGATCGAGCGCTGCCCCCGCCGGCGCAGGCCAGCGGGCGAAGCCGGTGGTCACGGCATGCGGCGGCCAATCGGCTTGCGCAGGCCCGAACCAATCCGGCCAGGCGCAGATCACGAGCTCGGGCGAATGGGCCCAGCGGCCCATGATCTGCCGCACCGGCGCCAGCCCCAGCCGGGCCCGCATGGCGTCGAGGCCAGGCGCCATGAGCGGGTCGAGCACGCGCCGCTCGGCCTGCCGATACAGCGCACGCACCCAGCCGGCCGGCCAGCGACGCAGGTCGAACAGGCCCGGCAGCCGCGGTGGCGCCGAGCCCGAGAGGATGCAGGCCGGCGACAGGTGCACCGTGGCCGCCGGCACGCCATGGGTCTCCTGCAACAGGCGCATGGCGTGGGCCAGCGAACCGCCGGCCATGACCGTGCGTCCGGGCTCCACGCACGCCCGCAGTGCCTGGTATGCCGGCATCAGCCGGGGCAGCAATTCGGCCCAGATGGCGCCAAAGCCGCGCCGCGGGTGCCACATCTCGGGGTTGGCCAGGGCGGTCTCGAAATCGGCCGCGGTGCCGAAGGGCACGAAGTCGAGGCCTGAGGCCTGCACGCGCGGCTGGAACACGGGCGAGGTGATCATCACGACGCTGTGGCCGCGGGCCCTCAAGGCCTGGCCGATGGCCAGGAAGGGGTGCACGTCACCGGCACTGCCGACAGGAGAAAGCACCACGTGCATCAAACCATTGTCACCGCCCGGGCGGCAGCCACCCGAGGTGCGGGATTGACGCTGGACGGCCCGGATTCGACCATATGCGGATGCGCACCGAACCGACACCCAGCGGCCTTCCCCTGACCCATGCCGCCGAGGCCCGGCTGCAAGCCTGGCTCGAACTCCGCGACCGCCTGCAGCGCCTGCACGCCGAGCTGGAATACCTTCGCCTGATGATCAAGATGCGCACACCGGGCTGAGGCGCCGGCCCGGCGGGCAGCGCCGGAAGGCCTTGCCCGTGACACCCGGCACGTCCGGGCGATGTTCGGTATAACCCTCGCTCCCCGCCGTTGCCGCGGGCAGGAGGTGCCGACATGACCCCATTGAACATCAACGGCAAGACCGTCCCGGTCGATGCCGATCCATCCACCCCGCTGTTGTGGGCCCTGCGCGAGACGCTGGGCATGACCGGCACGAAGTTCGGCTGCGGCGTGGCCGCCTGCGGCGCGTGCACGGTGCACATCAACGGGCAGGCCACGCGCTCTTGCGTGACGCCGGTCTCTGCGGCCGCGGGCCAGAAGATCGGCACCATCGAAGGCATGGCCACCGACCGCGAGGGCAAGGCCGTGCAGGCCGCCTGGATCGCCCACGATGTGGCCCAGTGCGGCTACTGCCAGAGCGGGCAGATCATGAGCGCCACCGGGCTGCTCAAGGGGAACAAGAAGCCCACCGACGCGCAGATCGACGCCGCGATGGCCGGCAACGTGTGCCGCTGCGGCACCTACCAGCGCATCCGCGCGGCCATCCACGACGCCGCGAAGTCGCTGGCCTGAGGAGACACGCATGAACCACGACCTCATCGCCCAGCGCCTGGCCGGCCGGACAACGGCCACATCCGACAGCGCTCCCTCGCTCCTGCCGGCCGCCGGCATCCTGGCTCGCCGCGGATTCCTGAAGCTCACGGCGCTCGCCGGCGGCGGCCTGGCCGTGGCCTTCGGCGCACCAGCGGCCTTCGGCGCCGACGACGCGCCCGCCCCGCCCCCGCACAAGGCGCCCGACCCCGCACCTTTCATCACCATCCACCCCGACAACACGGTTGAAATCCGCGTGAACCGGCTGGACTTCGGCCAGGGTGCGCTCACCGCCCTGCCGATGCTGGTGGCCGAGGAACTCGGCGTCGACTGGGCCCAGGTGCGCGGCAGCCTGGCCCCGGCCGGCGACGCATTCAAGGACCCCTTCTTCGGGCTGCAGATGACCGGCGGTTCCAGCGCCGTTCCCAACTCGTGGGTGCAATACCGCGAGATCGGTGCGGCCACGCGGACCATGCTCGTGGCCGCGGCCGCCGAGCAGTGGCAGGTGCCCGCTTCGGCGTGCACGGCCTCGGGCGGAACGGTGCGCTCGGGCACGCGTTCGGCGACCTTCGCTTCGCTGGCTGCCGGCGCCGCGCGCCAGCCCGTCCCGGCCCAGGTTGCGCTGAAGAAGCCGGCTGACTTCACCATCATCGGCAAGGGCCAGCGCCGCCTGGACGGCGTGGCGGCCGCCACCGGCCAGAAGCGCTACGGCATCGACATGAGCCTGCCCGGCCAGAAGGTGGCGCTGCTGCTTCGAGCACCCACCTTCGGCGGCCAGGTCGAGAGCTTCGATGCCAGCGCCGCCAAGGCGATCGCCGGCGTGCGCGACGTCTTCCAGGTGGCCACCGACCGGGGCGGCAGCGGCCTGGCCGTGGTGGCCGACGGCTACTGGGCGGCCAAGCTGGCGCGCGATGCGCTGAAGGTGCAGTGGAAAGCGGGCGTGGGCAGCACGGTGAGCACCCCGGCCCTGTTTGCGCAGTACGCCGAGGAAGCCCGCAACCCGAAGTTCACCCCGGTCAAGGGCGACATGGCCGGCGCCGCCGGCGCCGCCCGCAAGCTGGGCGGCGACTACCAGTTCCCCTACCTGGCCCATGCGCCGATGGAGCCGCTGAACGCCACCTTCCAGCTCCAGGGTGACAAGGCCACGGTCTGGGCGGGCACGCAGTTCCAGACGATCGACCAGGGCGCTATCGCGCAGACGCTGGGGCTCAAGCCTGAGCAGGTCACCCTCAACACCCTGCCGGCCGGCGGCGGCTTCGGCCGGCGTGCCGTGCCGACGTCCGACTACCTGCGCGAGGGCGCCACGATCGCCAAGCTCTGGAGCGAGCGCGGCGGCCCGCTGGCCGGGCCCCTGAAGGTGATGTGGAGCCGCGAGGACGACATCAGGGGCGGCTACTACCGCCCGGCCCACCTGCATCGCGTGGACGTGGCGCTGGACGCCAAGGGCGAGGTGCTGGCCTGGGACCACGTGATCGTCGGGCAGTCGATCCTGAAGGGCACGCCCTTCGAGTCCTTCATGGTCAAGGACGGCGTGGACAGCACCGCGACCGAAGGCGTGGCCGAGAACGACTACGGCGTGCCGATGCGGCTGCGCGTGAGCCACCCCGACGTCAACGTGCCCGTGCTGTGGTGGCGTTCGGTGGGCCATACCCACACCGCCTTCGTCATGGAGACGATGGTGGATGAGGTGGCACGCGCATCCGGCACCGACCCCGTGGCCTGGCGGCTGGCCCGGCTGGACCCGAAGAAGCACGCCCGCCACGTGGCCGCGCTGAAGCTGGCGGTGGACAAGTCCGGCTACGGCCAGCCGTTGCCCAAGGGCCACGCCTGGGGCGTGGCGGTGCACGAGAGCTTCGGCTCCGTCGTGGCTTACGTGGTCGATGTCTCCATCGAGGGCGGCCGGCCCAGGGTGCACCGGGCCACGGCCGGCGTGCACGCCAACCAGGTCGTCAACCCGATGGCCGCCGAGGCCCAGGTGCAGGGCGGTGCCGTATTCGGCCTGAGCATGACCCTGCCGGGCTTCGAGATCACGCTCAAGGACGGCGCCGTGCAGCAGTCCCAGTTCACCGACTACCCGCCTGCGCGCATCACCGACGCGCCGCAGGTGGCGGTGCATTTCGTCCCCAGCAACGACCCGCCCACGGGCCTGGGCGAACCCGGCGTGCCAGCCATGGCACCGGCCATCGCCAACGCAGTGGCAGCGCTCACCGGCAAGCGGCTGCGCAAGCTGCCCTTCGAGACGCTGTCGGCCTGATCAGCCCGCGACGGCGGCGGGCACCGGTTGCGGTGCCCGCTCGGCGAGCACGCGCAGGATGGCGCGCACGATGCCGCGGTAGCCCGTGCAGCGGCACAGGTTGCCCGCCAGTTCCAGCCGCACGCGGGCTTCGTCGGCGCACGGCAGGCGCAGGACGATGTCGCGGGCGGTGATCAGCATGCCCGGCGTGCAGTAGCCGCATTGCAGCGCATGCTCGGCGGTGAAGGCTGCCCGCAGGCGGCCCATCACGGGGTCGTCGTCGAAGCCTTCGATGGTGTGCACGGCCCGGCCCTCGCAGGCCGTGGCGATCGTGATGCACGAGCGCACGGGCGCGCCATCGAGCTGCACCGTGCAGGCGCCGCACACGCCATGCTCGCAGCCCAGGTGGGTGCCGGTCAGGCCCAGGCCTTCGCGCAGGTGGTCGGCCAGTGAACAACGGCCTTCGGCGGCGGCGCTGTGCGCCTGTCCATTGACGTGCAGGGTGACGGTCTTCATGAGGGGATGCGGTCGATGTCGAGCCAGGCGCGGCGCACCATGGCCTGGTGCCACTGCACGTTGACGGGGTCGGTGATGCCCAGGCCGGCCAGCACCTGCGCCACGGCCGCGGGGCTGCGCAGCGCCTGCACGGCGGCCTCGCCCGCCACGGCGTGGGGCATGGCATCGGGGGCGCCCAGCACTGCGCGGGCCACGCCGCGGGCCGGGTCCAGCCAGATGGCGGCGATGGCATCGGCAAGCTCACCCGGCTTGCGGCACATCTTGCGGTAGGCCCAGCGCGCACCGGCTCCGAATCGCGGCACGCGCACGCCGGTCAACAGCTCGCCGGCCTGCAGCGCCGTCGTGTAGGCACCCGCCAGGAAGGCGGGTGCCGCCATCGTGCGCTCGCCCCGGGGCCCCTGGATGACGACCTGCGCGTCCAGCAGCACCATCACGCTCACCCAGTCGCCCGCGGGGTCGGCGTTGGCCAGGCTGCCGCCCACCGTGCCGCGGTTTCGTACCGCGCGGTAGGCGATGCCACCGGCCACGCTGCGCAGCAGCCCGCCGGTGACGTCGGGCAGTTCGCCGTCCTCGATGCGGGCGTGGGTGATGGCCGCACCGATGTGCAGGGCGCCGGCCTGCAGCGCGAAGCCTCGCAGGGCCTCGATGCGGCTGACGTCCACCAGCCGGGCCGGCTGCGCCAGGCGCAGGTTCAGCATGGGGCCGAGCGACTGGGTGCCGCTGCAAGGCAGCACCGCGCCTGCGAGGTCTTCATCCGGGTTCAGCAGGGCCAGGGCCTGCGCCGTGGTCTGGCAGGCCACGTGCTCGAAGGGTGCCGCCTTCATGCCGCAGCCCCTGCAGCCGCCCGGGCCCGGGCATCGTGCAGGGCCTGCAGGATGCGCCGCGGCGACGCCGGGCATTCGGTGATCTCCACCCCCAGCGCGGCCAGTGCGTCGTTGATGGCATTGACGATGGCCGCCGGCGGCGCAATGGCGCCGCCTTCGCCGATGCCCTTCTGTCCGAAGGCCGTGTAGGGCGATGGCGTCTCCATGTGGTCCAGCACGGCAGAAGGCACCTCGGTGGCCCCGGGCAGCATGTAGTCAGCCAGCGTCGGCGCCAGAGGCTGGCCGTCGGCGTCGTAGGGCATCTCTTCGTAGAGTGCCGTTCCGATGCCCTGCGCCAGGCCGCCCAGCACCTGGCCGTCGGCGATCAAGGGGTTGAGCAGCACGCCGCCGTCTTCGCAGATCACGTAGTCCAGGATCTCGACCGTGCCGAGTTCGGTGTCCACCGCGACCGCGCAGGCATGGGCGGCGTAGCTGAAGGTGCCGGTGTCGCGCAGCGGCCTGTAGCCCACCGTGACCTCCAGGCCCGCAGGCTCGATGCCGGCCGGCAGTCGTTGCGGCTGGCGGTACCAGCAGTGCGCCACCTCGGCCAGGCTCACACGGCGGCCGCTGGCAGGGTCCACCACGCCACCGTCGCGCGCCAGGAGGCCGTCGGCCGGCACGCCCAACAACACGGCGGCAATCGGCCGCACGCGCTGCCACACCGCCTGGCAGGCGGTGGCCACCGCCCCGCCCGACATCACCGCGCAGCGTGAGCCCCAGGTGCCCGTGCTGTAGGGCGACATGGCGGTGTCGCCATGCACCAGTCGCACCTGCTGCTCGTCGATACCCAGCACCGTGTTCGCCACCTGCGCCAGCGTGGTCTCCATGCCCTGGCCGTGCGAATGCGCGCCGATGCGCACCTCCAGCACGCCGTCGGGCGTCAGGCGGGCCGCACAGCCTTCGGCGCCCGGCCCCATGGGGATGCCCCAGCCGTGATACACCGAGGTGCCGTGCGCCGCCTGCTCGCAATAGATGGAATGGCCCACGCCGATGCGCACCGTGCTTGCCGGATCGTCGAGCCGCGCCGCGCGTTGCCGCGCCCGCCACGCGGGCAGGCCCAGCACCTCCAGGGCCCGCCGCAGGGCCTGCGGGTAGTCGCCCGAATCGAAATGCTTGCCCGTGATGTTGTCGTAGGGCATGGCCTCGGGCGGCACGAGGTTGGCCAGGCGCACCTCGTGCGGCTCCAGGCCGGCTTCGCGCGCCACGGCGTCCATCATCAGCTCCAGCGCAAAGCACACGCCCGTGCGCGCCACGCCGCGGTAAGGCAGGATCGGCGGCTTGTTGGTGGCCACGCTCCAGGTGCGGCAATCGAAGGCGTCCATCCGGTAGGGGCCCGGCAGGATGGAGCCGACCTGCGCGGCCTCCAGGCAGGCCGAGAAGGGATAGGACGAGTACGCGCCAGAGTCCACCGTGGCATCGCATTCGATGGCCAGCAGGCGGCCACTGCGCTCGGCATACAGCGTGATGTCGTAGTCATGCTCGCGGCAGTTGGTGTTGGCCGTGAGTTGCTCGCCGCGGTCCTCGATCCAGCGCACCGGGCGCTTCAGGTGCATGGCCAACCAGGCCAGGCAGATCTCTTCGGGCAGCAGGATGCCCTTGTAGCCGAAGCCGCCACCCACGTCCGGCGAGATCACGCGGATGCGTCCCTGGTCCAGGCCCAGGCACTCCGACAGGCCGGCGCGGTTGATGTGCGGCATCTGGGCGGCGCTGTGCATCACCAGTTGATCGAGCCGGCTGTCCCAGTGGCACACCACGCCGCGGCCTTCCATCGGCGCCATGCTCTGCCGCGCTGTGCGGATGTGGCGCCGCACGGTGATGGGCGCGCTGGCGCGGATGGCCGCCAGGTCGCCGCGCACGTGGGTGTGCAGGAAGACGTTGTCGCCCCATTCATCGTGCACCAGGGCCGGCGGCGCGCTGCCGCGGGCCTGCAGCATGTCCACCACCGCGGGCAAGGGGTCGATGTCGACCTCGACCCGGGCAGCCAGGTCTTCGGCCAGGGCCCGGCTGGGGGCCACGCACATCGCCAGGGTTTCGCCCACCTGCCGCACCTTGCCGCGCGCCAGCGGCCACTGGTCGGACGGCTTGAAACCCGCCAGGCCCGAGACGGCGCGGATGGGCTTGACGGTGCGCAGGTCGTCCATGGTGAAGACACTGCCTTCGGACCCGGCCGGCTTGGTGATGCCCCGCAACACACCATGGGCCAGCGGCGAGCGCACGAAGGCCACGTCCAGCATGCCGGGCATGCGCAGGTCGGCCACGTACTGGCCGCGACCGGTCAGGAAGCGCGCGTCTTCCTTGCGCTGCAGCGGGGCGCCCACGCCATGGGCTGCCGGCGCGGCCGCGCCCAGGTGGCCTTGTTCGCTGTGGTTCATGCCGCAGCCACCACCGGCAGGATGGACGCCGTGGCATCGAAGCGCTGGCCGCCCTTCAGGCAGAAGGCCGGACGCAGCAGCCGCTCGCCCACCAGCTGGGTGCCCTCGTTGTCGCGCAGGGACCAGCGGCCGCGTTCGTCGTTCAGCACCGAGACATCGGCCGGGTTGCCCACGGCCAGGCTGCCCAGCTCGCGCGGCAGGCCGAAGACCTCCACCACGTTGGAGCTGACCATCCGAACCACGTGATCCAGCGGCAGGCCCAGTGCCAGCATCGCGGTCATGGCCGAGGCCAGCGAGAAGCGCTGCTGGCCGAAGAACATGTGGTCCTGGTCCGAGTGCGCGTCCGGCGTGCCGGCCGGCGCAGGGACGGTGGTGTTGTAGCCGTGCATGTCGGCGCCCAGCGTGTGCGGGACGATGCCGGCATCCAGCGCGATGCGCGCCATCTTGTAGCTGAAGTGCGAGCCGTGTCCGACGTCGATCTTCAGGCCACGATCGAGCGCCTCGCGCACGATGGGATGCACCTGCCCGCTGCGGTTGACGAAGCCGCCGGGGTGGCGGGTGAAGGGGTGGGCCAGGATGTCGCCTGCCTTCAGCAAGGGCACGACGTCGGCCAGGATGCAGTCCGCATCCACCGGCGTGTCGAGGCCCTCGCCCGGCTTGGGCAGCGGCCAGAGCTGGCCGAAGTGGATGTACAGCGGCATCGCCGCCTGCCGCGCGATGTCGGCCGACATCCGCATCACCTCGAGGCCCCAGCGCGCGAAGCCGCCGATCTCGGCGTGGGCCTTGAAGCCCTTGACGATGTCCGGATTGGCCAGCGCCGCCTTGACCGTGGCGCCCACGTCCACGCAATCGGGCTTGTACAGCGAAGGGTAGTAGTGCCCTTCCATGCCGCCCACCAGATAGGCGCTGAGGTAGGCAAAGACCCGTGTGCGCTTGGGCTTGACCACGTACTCGCGGAAGGCCGGCAGCGTCATGCAGGAGGGGCCGCCCTGGTCGATCAGGGTGGTGACGCCACTGTGCACGCCGCACAGGTCGGCATCCAGGCCGAAGCGCCCGGTGACGTGCTGGAACACGTGCGCGTGCGTGTCGATCATGCCGGGGATGACGAGTTGCCCGGCCACGTCGATGCGCTCCCGCGCCATCGCCGGCGTACCGCGCGGGAGCACCGCCGCGATGCGCCCGCCGCGGATGCCGAGGTCGTAGGCACCGTCCAGCCCCTGGGCCGGATCGATGAGGTGGCCGCCTACCAGCCAGGTGTCGAATGCTTCCATGTCAGCTCGCTAATGCCTGTGCACCCGCTTGGGCGCCTTGTTGCGCTGCCAAGGACAGCCGGTGCAGGGTGATGTGGCGGATTTCGGCGCGCGAGGCGCCGATGTGGGCGTTGACCAGGATCTCGGCTTCCACGGCCTTGCGGGCCAGCAGGGCGCCGAGGATCTTGTCGTGCTCGTCGAAGGCGGCGCGGATGCGCCCGGGCTCGATGAAGTCCAGGCGACGGATGATCCGGATGCGCTCGGTCAGGTCGGTGTGCGTGCGCAGCATCTCGCGGTTTCCGGCCAGGGCCACCAGCGTGCTGTGCAGTTTCTCGTCTTCGCGGGCGACGGTCTTGCCGTCCATCACGCGGGCCCGTTTGGGCACGCGCCAGAACGCGCACAACTCGGACAGGTCGGGGGCCGGGTCCATGGCACACAGGCGGCGCACTGCGATGAGCTCGATCTGCGTGCGGAAATCGTAGAGATCTTCGTAATAGGCCAGGTCGAAGGGTTTGACCAACCAACCGGCATGGCCGCCCACACGGTCGAGGTAGCCTTCGCGGGCCAGCACGTGCAGCGCAAAGCGAAGCGGCGTGCGCGACACACCCAGGCGGTTGGCGAGCTCCTGCTCGGAATAGCGCTGGCCGGGCGCCATGCGGAACTCGAAGATGTCGTCCTTGATGCGCTCGTACACGGCCTGGCCGAGCGTGCCCCGCTCGGCTTCGGGCAGGTCTTCGGCCACTTGGGCCTCGGCATGCACCACCTCCATGCCCGGATTCGCCGCCTTCGTTGCTCTGGTCACCATGGTGCCCTCTTGTTCTGCAATCTGGATCCCGATTTAAACCCAAGCCCGCACGGGTCGCGCGCCCAAGGGTCTCAGCCCTTCACCGCACCCATCGTCAAGCCTCGCACGATGTGCTTCTGCAACACGAACACCGCAGCCAGCACCGGCAACAGCGCGGCCATGCCTACCACCGCCATCTCGCCCCAGCGCACGCCTTGAGCCGTGATCAGCAGCGGAAGCGCCACCGGCAGGGTCTTGACGTGGTTGCCGCCCAGCATGAAGGCGAACAGGAACTCGTTCCAGGCAAAGATGAAGCACAGCATGGCCGTGGACACGATGCCCGACTTGAGCAGGGGCAGCACCACGCGCAGGAAGACCTGGAAGCGCGACCAGCCCTCGACCATCGCGGCTTCTTCCAGCGCCACCGGCAGGTCGCGGCAGAAACTGCTCAGCACCCAGATGTAGAACGACAGGTTGAAGGTCAGGTAGGCCAGCGTCAGGCCGAGGTAGGTGTCCAGCAGGTCCAGCCGCGTGTAGATCAGGTAGAACGGGATGACCAGGCAGATCGGCGGCGACATCCGCGTGGCCAGGATGAACAGGAACAGGTCGTCGCGCCCGCGCAGCGGGAAGCGGGCAAACGCGTAGGCCGCCGGCGTTCCCACCAGCACCACGCACAACGTGCTGCCCAGCGCCAGGGCGACCGAGGCCAGCAGGTACTTCAGGAAGCCCATCTCGGCCACGAAGCGGAAATGCGCCAGCGTGGGCATGAACAGCCACTGCGTGGGCCGCGCGAACATCGCGTCGTCGGGCTTGAACGCCATGCCAGCCAGCCAAGCCACCGGCAGCAGCAGCAAGACCGTGATGAGCACCACAGCGGCCGTCCAACCCGGCGACGCGCAGTCCTTCGGGGTGCCCAGGCCGGCGGGGGAATCGACGGTTGTCATCGCGCTAGAACGCCTTCAAACGCCGCTTGGCGATCTGGTAGAACACGTTGCACAAGAGGAAGAAGGCCAGCCACACCAGCACCGCCAGCGCGGCCGATTCGCCGATACGCCACTGCTCGAAGGTCATCTTGTAGGCCAGCACGCTGGGCGATTCGGTGGAGACGCCCGGGCCCCCGCTGGTGAGGATGAAGATCGAGTCGAAGACCTTGAAGGCATCGATGAAGCGCAGCATGCCGATGACCACCAGCAGCGGCTTCATCATGGGCAGGGTGAGCCGGAAGAACATCTGTGCCGGGCTGGCGCCGTCGACCGCCGCAGCCCGGTAGGGCGCCAGCGGCAGCGCCTGGCGGCCAGCGAAGAAGGCCAGCATCATGAAGGGCGTCCACTGCCATACATCCACCAGGGCAAGTGCGAGCAAGGCGTGGCTGGACGAGGCGAACACCGAGGTGCCCGAAAGCCAGCCGAAGCGCTCGATCAGGTTGTAGGACAGCAGGCCCCAGGAGCCGGCCAGCATGATCTTCCACAGCAGACCCACCACGATGGGCGCCATCATGCTGGGAATGAACAGCAGCGGCAGCCACACGCTGCGGCCCCACACGCGCTGGCTGAGCACCAGCGCGCCGGCCAGGCCGAGGATGAATTCCAGCGGCACGGCCACGAGCATGAACACCCCGGCCACGCGCAGGCTGTTCCAGAAGCGGTCGTTGCCGATCAGCTTGATGTAGTTGGCCACGCCGTTCCAGTCGCCCACCTGGCCGTACTCGACGCTGTGCAGGCTCAGCCAGGCGGCGTAGCAGAAGGGCACCAGGCTGACGATGACCAGCACCGCCAGCGCCGGGGCGATCAGCGCGTAGGGGTAGGCCCCGCCGTCGCTGAACACCCGGCGCCAGGGCGACGGGGCCACGTCGAGCGCGGTGGCCGCTGCGTCTGCCATCAGAGCAGGCACTTCGTGCAGATGGCCAGCATCTTCTCCTGCCCGAGCTTGGCGCCTTCCTCAGGCGTGAGCTTGCCCTGGCCGACCTGCTGGATGATGGGGCCCAGGGCGTCGTAGATCTCGAAGATCTTGGGCGCCTTGGGCTTGGCCTTCAACACCGACATCGTGTCCTTCATGGCGCCGTAGAAGGCGGCATTGGCGCCGCCGAAAGGCGCCAGCGCAAAGGTGGACGTGCGGATGGGCACGCCGCCCTTGCCGGCTTCGGCCAGCTTCTTCTGCGTATCCTTCTCGACCATCCACTGCAGGAACAGGTAGGTGGCCTGCTTGCTCTTCGAGGCCTTGTTGATGACCAGCGCCGAGGGCTCGCCGCCGGCGGCGCGAGGGCCCTTGAAATCGGGGTTCCCGGGGATCGGTGCGTAGGTGAACTTGCCGGCGAATGGCGAGGCACCGGGCTTGTCGACGCCCAGCACGAAGTCGCTGAAGGCGATGGTCTGTGCAGCGATGCCGTTGCCCATGACGGTGGGCACGTCGACCAGCGAATACTCGGCTTGCCCGGGAGGCGAGTACTTCCACATCCGGGCCCACACGCCCAGCGCCTGCACGGTGGCCGGGGTGTTGAAGCTGGGTGCGCCGCTGGCGTCGAAGAGGTCGGCGCCGTAGTTCTTGAGGATGTTTTCCCAGACCGAGCTGACGGTGGCGCCGCCCGTGATGCCCTCGTGAAGGATGCCGTAGAAGTCGGTCTTCAGGGGCTGCCCGGCCAGCATCTGGCCGGCCTTGCGGGTGAAGAACTCGCCGATGTCCAGGAACTGCTTGTAGGTCTTCGCCGGCGCCAGGTCGTAGCCGTACTTGGCCTTGAAGGCGGCCTTCTCGCCGGCATCGGCCATGATGTCCGCGCGCAGCCAGTACACGAAGTTGTAGTTCCAGTTCAGGAAGCTGTAGGTCTTGCCCTTGAACTTGGCCAGGCTGCCGTAGGCGGGCTCCAGCAGGTCCTTCAGGTCCAGCGCCGGGTTCATCAATGTCTTGTCGCCCATGTACGCGTCGATGGGCTCGATGACGTCGGCCGCCAGCATCTGGCCCATCTGGATGCCATGCAGCATCACTGCGTCGTAATAGCCGCGCTTGGACAGCATGTCGGCCTGGCCCTTGTTGATGACCTCGAAGTGGTTGAGCAGTTCGTACTCGACCTTGATGCCGGTCTCGGCCGTGAACTGCGGCACCAGCGCCTTCATGGTTTCCTGCAGCGGCGTGATCTCGTCCAGCACGCGGATCGACTGGCCGGCCAGCGGCTTGGCCGCGTCCTTGTACGACCACGCCTGCGCCAGCGCAGCGGCGTGCAGGGCACCTCCGGCCAGGGCCAGGCAGGCGGCACGTACGGCTGTTCGCAGCAAGGGGCTCGTGGGGCGGGTCTTCATCGCGGATTCCTTTGGTAGGGTTGGGTCGGTGTGGAAGGTCGGAGACGGGATCGGGCCGGGGTTGCGGCTGTGTTCAGGATGTGGCGGCGTCTGCATGCAGCACGCCGCTGTCTGCATCGAAGGACAGCGCCTGCAGCGGATCGAAGGCCATGCGCACCGGGGCGCCCGGCACCCAGGGCACCTGCGGCCCGGTCTTCACGCGCAGGCGCTGCGCACCGATGTCCACCGTGACCCAGGTGTGGCGGCCCAGGGGCTCCACCGCCCACACGACGCCGCGCAGGGCATCGGGCGGGCTGGCCAGCGGCTCTTCGGCCAGCAGGCGCAGCTCGGTCGGGCGCAGGCCCAGGGCCAGCCGGCCCATCTTGGTACGGGTTGCAAAGCGGGCCATGAAAGTGCCGGACACCGGCACCGCGGCCTGCCCCTCGACCTGCAGCAGGCCACCGGCCTGAACCTGCGCGTCGGCAAAGCGCAGCACCGCCTGCACCACGTTCATGGCGGGGTCGCCGATCAGCCGCGCGACCGCCACGTTGGCCGGCCGTGCATAGACCGCCTCGGGCGTGCCGATCTGCTGGATACGCCCGCCGATCAGGACCACCAGCCGGTCGGCGACGGCCATGGCTTCGATGCCGTCGGGCGTGAGCCACAGGGTGCCCGGCGCCAGGCGCCGCTGCCGGCGGCGGATCTCGCCGCGCAGGTGGTGCCGCAGCCGGGCATCGAGGTGGCCGATGGGCTCGTCCAGCACGTACAGCGTGGGGTCCTGCACCAGTGCGCGGCACAGCGCCACGCGCTGCTTCTGCCCACCCGACAGTTGCGAAGGCAGGCGCTCGCGCAGGGCCTGCATCTCGGTCAGGGCCAGCACCTCGGCGATGCGCTGCTCGCGCTCGGCCGCCTTGATGCGCCCCGAATGGCCCGGCGCCTCCAGCGGCGATGCCACGTTCTGCGCCACCGTGCGAGTGGGGTACAGGGCGAAGGACTCGAACATGTGGGCCACGCGGCGGGCGCGGGCGGGGCGGTCGGCGATGTCGTGCCGGCCCAGCATGAGGCGCCCTCGGGTGGGCATCTCCAGACCGCTGATCAGACGGCCGAGCGTGGACTTGCCGGCCCCGGAAGGCCCTGTGACGGCCACGATCTCACCCGGCTCGATCGACAGGTTGATGTCGCTGAGCGCGCAGACGGCGCCATAGTCCTTGCCGACGCCGGCCAGGCACCAAGACTGCGACGCCAGGTCGGCCGAAGCAGACGCTGCACGGACATGGCCGGGCGGGCGGGCCGAAGGCAGCAGCAAGCTCAGCATGCCGAGACCCCATGGCGAAGGCAGGTGCCGCTTTGCGCATCGAAGACGTGCAGCCGGTCGCGCGGCAGCAGGCCGTGCAGGCGGTCGCCGGGCTGGATGCCGCAAGGTGCCGCGAGCTCGATGTTCAGGCGACCCAGCGCACTGTCCACCCGCAGCAGGTCGCGGTCGCCACAGCACTCTCGGTCGAGCACGGCCATGGGTACGTCCAGCGCGGCGCCATCGGCCAGGCCGCGGGCGAAGGTGATGTGCTCGGGCCGGATGCCCACGTGGAGCGGCCGCGACGCAAGGCTGCCCATGCCGTTCAGGCCCTGCACGATCGCGTCGTGCGCGGCGCCCAGCTGTCCGGCATCGAAGAAGTTCATCGGTGATTCGCCGATGAAACCCGCCACGAAGCGGTTCGCCGGTGCTTCATACAGCTCACGCGGGGCACCCACCTGCTGCAGCACGCCATCGTTCATCACCGCGATGCGGTCGGCCATGGCCATCGCTTCGGTCTGGTCGTGCGTGACCAGCACCGAGGTCAGCCCCGCGGTGCTCTGCAGGCGGCGGATCTCGGTGCGCAGCGAGACCTTCTGGTCGCCATCCAGGTGGCTCAACGGCTCGTCGAACATCACCAGCGCCGGCTGGCGCACCAGCGCGCGGCCGATGGCCACCCGCTGCTGAGCGCCACCACTGAGGCTGCGCACGGGCTCGGCAAGCAGCGGCGCGAGGCCGAGCAGGTCGACCGCCTGCCCGACGGCCTGCTTCACGGCGGCCTCGGGCAGCCCGCGCACGCGCAGCGGGAAGGCCATGTTCTCGAACACCGACAGGTGGGCGTACAGGGCGTAATCCTCGAACACCATGGCGACATTGCGCTGCGCACTGTCCAGCGAGGTCACGTCCTGGCCATCGAACAGGATGCGCCCGGCCGTGACGGTCTCGATGCCCGCGATCATCTTCAGCGTGGACGACTTGCCGCAGCCCGAAGGCCCGAGCAGGGCCAGCATCTGCCCTTGGGTGCAGCTGAGATCGAGGTTGCGAACGGCGTAGGCACGCCCGTCGTACGACTTGCTGACCTGATGCAGAACGACTTGGGCCAAAGTGGAATCCAGGTGGGTGTACCGGGTAGAGCGCAACATCCATGCCACCGCGGCGAGGGCTCACAAGCGGGGCGCAGCGCCCGGTCCTGGCGCATGAAACGCCGCCATGCACCATTTGGAGGGCGGGGCGAGCCCCAATTCGGTTTCTCAATTGGGATCCCAATTGGCGAACCGTGGCGAGAAGCCGATCGAGGCCCGGACAAGCCTCCGGGCCAGGCTGGCACGTCTATTGCGGGAAGCCCTGGCACACCGTGTACAAACTGGCCCACACCCGATGACCCCCTATGCCGCCGCCCTGCAGGCGCGCTTCGCCGAAGACGCGCCCGACGTCTCGCACGCCGCCGGGCCGATGGTGGACGCGCTCATCGGCCGCAAGACGGTGCGTCGCTACACCGGCCAGATGCCCGACGAGGCCTTGCTGTCCACCCTGACCGCCGCGGCGCTCAGTGCTTCGAGCAAGTCCGACTTCCAGCAGGCGTCCATCCTGCGCGTGCTCGATCCAGCCGTGCGCAGCACCATCGGCGCGATGTTCCCGGCCATGCCGTGGATCGGCGCCTCACCGGTCTTCTACGTCTTCCTGGGCGATGCCCGCCGGCTGCAGCGCATCGGCGAACTGCGCTCCAAGCCCGTGGCCAACGGCACGCTGGAGGGCTTCTTCAACGCCAGCGTGGACGCGGCCCTGGCGCTGCAGACCTTCATCCTGGCGGCCGAATCCGTGGGCCTGGGGTGTTGCCCCATCAGCGTCATCCGCAATCGCATCGACGCCGTGGCGCCCCTGTTGGGCCTGCCCGACCTCGTCTTCCCGGTGGCGGGCGTGTGCGTGGGCTACCCGGCCGACGCCGGCCACGTCAGCCTGCGCCTGCCGCGCGCCGCCACCGTGCACACCGACCGCTACGACGACCACGCCTTGCCAGGCCTGCTCGACACCTACGACCGCACCCGCGACGCCCGGCATGCGCTCACGCCGCAACAGCAGCGCAACAACGCCCGCTTCGGCGTGGCCGGGTTCTACGGATGGTCCGAGGACAAGGCCCGCCAGGCCGCCGACCCCGAGGGTGCGGCGTTCCCGCTGTACCTGCGCGCCCACGGTTTCGATTTCTGAGCAGCTTTCCAACCACCACGAGGACCCCCGATGACCCGATCCAGCCTCCGCTCCATCCTCGGCCGGCCTTCGCGCCGCGCCGCCCTGGCCGCCACCCTGATGGCCGCCGCGTTGCCCTTCATCGGCTGGGGCACGGCGCATGCCGCCTCGCTGGAGGAGATCAAGAAGCGCGGCTACATGATCGTCGCCACTGAAGACGACTTCCGTCCCTTCGAATTCATCAAGGACGGCAAGCCCACCGGTTTCGACAACGAGATGGTCGAGGCGCTGAAGAAGTTCGCCCCCTTCGAGATCCGCCAGGAGATCCTGCCCTGGACCGGCATCCTGGCCGGCGTGGCCACCGGCAAGTACGACATCGCCATCACTGCGGCCATCATCACCAAGGAACGCACCGCATCGCTGGACTTCACCAGCCCGATCGCCGACGCCACGCACTACTTCGTCAAGCGCAAGGCCGATGGCTCGATCAAGACCATCAAGGACCTCAACGGCAAGACCGTGGGCGTGCAGGCCGGCAGTGCGCTGCTCGGCCGCCTGCCCGAACTGAAGGCCATGATCGAGAAGGAAGGCGGCAAGATGGGCAAGGTCGTGGAGTACACCTCGTACCCCGAGGCCTACCAGGACCTGGCCCTGGGCCGAACCGACTACGTGGTGAACACCGTCATCAACCTGAAGACGCTGGTGGCCGAGAAGCCGGCCGTGTTCGAACTGGGGCTGCCGGTCTCGGGCAAGTCCTTCCCGGCCTGGGCCATCAAGAAGGGCAATACCGACCTGCTGGCCTTCATGAACGACTTCCTGGCCAAGCAGAAGGCCAACGGCACGATGGGTGCGCTGCAGAAGAAGTGGTTCGGCGAGGCCTTCGACCTGCCGGTGTCCTTCACGCCGGAATTCTGAGCGACCCTGCGCAGCGCCGCTGAGCACGCCGCCTCCGGATGAGCGCAGCCGACGTCCTGGCCATCTTCGGCGGCGCGGTGACCACGCTGCTGCTATCGGCGGCGGGCATCGCACTGGGGCTGCCCATCGGACTGGCCCTGGCGCTCCTGCGCTGGGGCCGCGTGCCCGTTGCCGGGCGCCTGGTGGCGGTCTACGTCAGCCTGTTGCGCGCCACGCCGCTGGTCACCCTGGTGCTGCTGTTGTTCTTCGCGCTGCCCAATGTGGGCATTGCGGTGGGGCCGATCAGCGCCGGCGTGCTGGCGCTGACGATGAACACCTCGGCCTTCAACTGCGAGATCTGGCGAGCTGCCCTGATGGACTTCCCCAAGGAACAGATCGAAGCCGCCCAGTCGGTGGGCATGCGCCGTGGCATGCGCTTGCGCCGCATCGTGCTGCCGCAGATCGCGCGCAGCAGCCTGCCCGCGCTGATCA
>CAIJPE010000368.1 GCA_903822435.1 uncultured beta proteobacterium
CAGCAGCGTGGCCACCTGCGCCTTCCAGCCGAAGCGGCCCACGCGCGCGCGGCCGGTGGTCACGTCGGTGACCATCGCAGCGCGGCCCCGCACGCCGTCGGGCTGCGGGCGCTGTGCGCCGTTGAGCAGGGCCTGGTCGTCGATGGCCTCGATCAAGCCGGCACCGAACAGCGGCGTGGCCAGGCGGTGCGCCACCACGTTGGCGGCGGCCGGCACATGCTCCTGCACGGCAGGGTCGATGGCCTTGGCCTGCAGCAACGAGCCGCCCTGCGCATCCAGCGGATCGAACACGCCCGCGACCACGCGCCCGAAGCGGGTGACCGTCACCGCGCTGGCGCCGCCCAGGGCGCCGGCCGAATGGCAGGCGGCGCAGGAGCTGTCGTTGAAGATCGGCCCCAGGCCGCCCTCGACCGTCTCGACCGCCTGGAACTCTTCGCGGCCGGCATTGAACGCGGCCAGCAGGCTGCTGCTCAGCCCGAACAGCGGCTCTCCGAAAGGGGCGCCTCCCCCCGGCAAGGCGCGGGGCTGGGGCGGCGCCGGGTGCAGCTTCGGCCGGTGGTGGAAGCTGCCCATCTGGGCTGCGGCGGCGCCGGCCAGGGCAACGGCCAGGACGGCGGCCAAGAGAGTGGGCAGGGGCTTCTTGAAAATCATGGGCACGGGAACTCCTTCTGCGCGGTGCATGAATCGAACGGGAACAGGGGGACGGCCGGCTCAGCGGTCGGGGGGATCGAAGCGGTAGCCCACGCCGTAGACCGAGGCGATGCAGTCGCAACCCGGGTCTGCGGCCGCGAGCTTCTTTCGCAGGTTCTTGACGTGGCTGTCGATCGCGCGGTCGCTCACGTCGCGCAGCTCCAGGTGCACGCAATCGAGCAGTTGGGCCCGGGAGAAGACCCGGCCGGCGCGGCTGAGCAGCAGCCGCAGCATGCGGAATTCCAGCGGCGTGAGCGGCAGCCACTGGCCCCGCCAGGCGATGCGTCCGCCTTCGTCGTCGACCAGCCAGGGTTCGGCCGCCGCTGCGCCCGCTGCGGTGCCCGGGCGGCCTTCGGCACGGCGCACCAGGGCCCGCACGCGGGCCACCAGTTCACGCGGGCTGAAGGGCTTGCAGACGTAGTCGTCGGCGCCTGTGTCCAGGCCGAGCAGGCGGTCGAGTTCATCCACCCGGGCCGTGAGCATGAGGATCGGCACCTTGGCGGCCGCCGGATCGCCGGCGGCGCGCAGCTGGCGGCAGATCTCGAGGCCGTCCATGCCGGGCAGATTCAGGTCGAGCACCAGGGCCGAAGGGGGCGCCTGCAGCGCCGCCTGCAGGGCCTGGTGCCCGTCGGCCACGATTTCGGGCGCGAAGCCGTCGAAGCGCAGGTAGTCGTGCACCAGTTGCGCGATCTTCGGGTCGTCCTCGACGACCAGCACGCGCCGCAGCGTTGGCGCGGTCAGGCTCACTGGAGCGCCCGGCGCGCTCATGCCGCCACCGCCGTGGCCGGTATTTCGAGCTCCACCCGCAGCCCGCCCAGCGGCGAGGCTGCGGCACCCATGTGCCCCCCGTGGGCCTTGGCGATGGCTTCGCAGATGGCCAGGCCCAGGC
>CAIJPE010000369.1 GCA_903822435.1 uncultured beta proteobacterium
CAGCTGCATTGGCTTCCTGGCAGCACCACTACAACTGGCACCGCCCGCACAGTGGCATCGGCGGGGTGCCGCCAATGTCCAGGCTCAAGAAATCAGAGAACAACGTCTTGACGGTTCACACCTAGGGGCCCCCGCGGCTCAGGCCGCCCGCGCGCTGAGCGCCCGATGCACCTCCGCTTGCCAGGGCAATGCATGCACCAGCTCGTTGAGGAAACGCGCAGCCTGCTGGGCCGTGAGCACTTCGCCCTCGGTGCCGATGAGCCTCACATTGGTCACCACCGACATCGGGTCTGCGATGGCCACGACCCCACGGGCGATCTGCACCCAGTCCCAGGCCATGCCGGCATCGCCCTGGTCGGCGTGCGCTGCCCACACGGTCTGGCCCACGGGTGGACCGGGTTGCTCATCGGGTGTTGCAATGCGTGTGCCCACATGTTGAAAGCGGATGCGGGACGGCTCATTGGCCTGCCACAATAGAGGCGGCCACGCGCGCAGCGACCACGCAGTGGCAGGGAGCGAATGGGTCTGAGTCGCAATGGGTGTGTTCTGTCTCATGCCTGTATCTTTAGGCATGGTGGCCGGCCGCGAAAGCTGTAAACCCTTTCAGGGCCAATGCCCCTCTTGCATGAGGCAATCGAGCGAGGAGAACGATGCTCCCGGGTGGTTATTCATCGGTCTTGCAGGCGCGCAATCGCGATGAGTTTCGCGATGAGGTCGTGCGTTTCACGCACCGGTTGGGCTTCGAAACCGTTTCCGCGGTCACCTTGGTCGAACATGGTCTCCGTCAAAGCAACGTGATTGCCGTGGACAACACGACGGCCGAATATGCCGACAGCTATGTCGAGCCCAATTCGGGCCGTCGCGACCCTGTCCTGCGCCATTGCCGCAGCAAAACCGTGCCCCTGATCTGGGATCAAGCAACCTATGTCGATCAGGGGGCTGGTGACCTTTGGGAGCATCAGGCACGTTTTGGCTATCGGACGGGCATAGCGATGGCCTTGCACCTGCCGGAGGGCAGACATTTCATGTTGGGCGTCGACCGCGACCAGCCTTTGCCGCAGGACCCCAACGAATTGCAGCGCCTGGTGGCGGATCTGCAATTATTTGCTGTGCACGCGCAGGACACGGCCATGCGGTTGCTGGTGCCGCAACAGCAGCAGCCTGATCGCCCCAATCTGACACCACGCGAGCTGGAAGCGCTGCGCTGGACCATGGATGGCAAGACGGCCTGGGAAGTGGGTGCCCTCCTGGGGATCAGCGAACGCACGGCCGTTCTGCACGTCAACAACGCTATGCACAAACTCGGCTGCGTCAACAAGCACCAGGCCGTTCTGAAGGCTCTGCGTCTGGGACTGATTGCGTAGTCTAGTTTCCTGGTGAGCGCATGCATTGTGTTGCGCATTTGCGAGTCGTGCGGGGACCTGTAAGACCTGACAGTTCCCCTCACGGAAGGGCGCTGCTTAAATCAACCACGGCGTGCGAGATCGCACACTTTCCGCCGATGGAGTCCCCACATGCAGCGTCTCATTGCTCGTTTCAAGTCCCCCAACGCCGTCAAGTCCTTGGATCGCAAGGCTCAAGCTCCGGTGCCGTTGAGCCCCAAGGAATTGAAGGAAGTCGCCGGTGGCCTGCCTCGCATCGGTGGCTTGGCGGTCACCTCCGCCTCGACGGGCCCGACATCGTTGAGTTAGCCCTTTCACGCCCCAGGGTTCGCCCCTCCGGCCCTGAGGCTTTCGCGGGCTGGCTCCGTCGGCCCGCTTTCTTTATCTCACGGTGATCGCCGCCCGACCCCTGTTCAGGCCCGAGGCCCTGGAGGCCCAGCGTCAG
>CAIJPE010000370.1 GCA_903822435.1 uncultured beta proteobacterium
ACTGCAGCTTGACGATGCCGACCGTCGGGCCCGCGCGGCCGAGCGCAAGGCGGCGCTGGCCGAGAAGCAGCGTGCGGCCCAACAGCGTGCTGCCGAGCCGCCGGCACCCGAGGTTCGACTGCGCCCGGTGCCCGCGGCCGGGACGGCATCGGCCGCCAGGGCTGCCGCGCATCCGGCCGCACGCCAGGAAGAGACTGCCGCGCGCGCTGCCGAGGCCGCCGGGCGTGTCAAGGCGCGCGAAGGACGGGTGCAGTCCGCCGAGGCTGCTCAGGAACGCGTGAACAAGCGGCTGGCCGAGCGGGCAGCTTCGGGGAAGGCTGCGGCGCCTTTGCCCGTGCCGG
This sequence comes from uncultured beta proteobacterium, assembly GCA_903822435.1. Taxonomy (GTDB): domain Bacteria; phylum Pseudomonadota; class Gammaproteobacteria; order Burkholderiales; family Burkholderiaceae_C; genus Rubrivivax. The sequence continues at coordinate 342 of CAIJPE010000370.1, forward strand.
CATCAACCGCCAGCGCGGCTCGGCGCTAGGCGACGCTGCACGGCCCGAGGCCGCTCAGGGGGGCGTTCAGCGCAGCGGGTCGACCCGGGCCAGCGCCAGTGACAGGTTGTCGCCACCGCCACGCGCCCGCTGCCGGGCCTTGCTCACCAGCATTTCGCTGGCTTCGCGCGGAGGCAGGGCGTGCACGATGGCGCCGATCTCACGCGGGGTGAAGTAGTGCCACAGCCCGTCGCTGCAGGCCAGCATGGTGTCGCCGAACTGCAGCTGCTCGATGTGCCACAGGGCCACGGGGGGGTCGGCGTGGGTGCCCAGGCAGCCTGTCAGCAGATTCGACTGAGGGTGCGTGTTGGCCGCCTCCTCGGTGATCTTGCCTTCGTCGATCAGGCGCTGCACGAATGAATGGTCGACTGTGCGGGCCATCATCTCGGCGCCGCGGAAGTGATACACGCGCGAATCGCCCGCATGCACCACGTCGCACTCCAGGCCGGGTGTGACGCAGAAGGCGGCCACCGTGCTGTGGGGCTCTTCCTCGGACGTGATGGCCGTGAGCTTGATCATCAGGTGGGATTCCAGCACCAGCTGGCGCAGCATCTCGGCGGCGTCGTCCTGCGAGGGCACGAAGCGCTCGAAGATCTGGCGGCCGGTCATCAACACCTGGTCGGCTGCCTTGCGGCCGCCGCTCTTGCCCCCCATGCCATCGGCTACCACGGCCAGCATGCTGCCGCTGGCCCGGGGGTGGACCATCACCTCGACCTGATCCTGTTGGTAGGCTCGATCCCCACGGTGCAAACCGGTGGCAGCGCTGAAACGGAAAGATTGGGCAACGGCAGACATCGTTGGGAATATAAACTCGCTGCTTGCCTTGATGTCGTGCAGCAATGGACGAGAACCTGCATTCGCCACAGCGACGCTTGATCGAATTGCGAATGGAACATGCCGATCTGGACGGTCTCATCGACCGCGACGTGGAAGGCGCGCCGCGCGATGACCTGTCGCTGCGCCGCTTGAAGAAGCGCCGGCTGGTCCTGCGCGACCAGATCTCCCGACTCGAGACCGAACTCGATCCGCCCGAGCCCGCGTGAGCGGTGACCTCCAAGCCGCCGTGGCCCGCGCCTTTGCGGCCGACGGGCCCCTGGCGCAGCACGAACCGGGCTTCATTCCGCGCCCTCAGCAAGACCTGCTCGCTGCCCGCGTGGCCCAGGCCCTGGAGGGTCAGGAAGCCCTGGTGGCCGAGGCCGGCACGGGGGTCGGCAAGACCTTCGCGTACCTGGTGCCCCTGCTGCTGTGGGGCGGGCGGGCGCTGGTCAGCACGGCCACCAAGAGCCTGCAGGACCAGCTTTTCCTGCGCGACCTGCCACGCCTGGCGCAGGCCCTGAAGGTGCCGGTGCGGCTGGCCCTGCTGAAGGGGCGGGCCAGCTACCTGTGCCGCTGGCGGCTGCAGCAGGCGCAGGCCGAAGGCCAGTTGCCCGACCGCTTCGCCGTGCGGGCGCTGAACCGCGTTGCGATGTGGGCGCAGGGCACCACCAGCGGCGACCTGGCCGAAATCGAAGGCCTGGACGATCGGTCGCCCGTGATCCCGCTGGTGACCTCCACGCGCGACAACTGCCTGGGCACCGAGTGCCCAGAATACCGGGCTTGCCACGTGATGCTGGCCCGCCGCGAAGCCATGGCGGCAGACCTGGTGGTGGTCAACCACCATCTGTTCTTCGCCGACCTGGCGCTGCGCGACAGCGGCGTGGCCGAGCTGCTGCCCACGGTGGATGCCGCGGTCTTCGATGAAGCGCACCAGCTGGTGGAGGCCGGGGTGCAGTTCCTGGGCACCACCCTGGCCACCGGGCAGGCCATCGACCTGGGGCGCGACCTGCTGGCGCTCGGGCTCCAGCACGCCCGGGGCCTGGAGCCCTGGGCCGACCTGCAGGCCGGCATCGACGGCGCCGCGCGCCGGCTGCGCCTGGCTGCGGCCGGCCGCATCACCGAGGTGCGGGCCATGCTCAAGCTGGCCTGGGAGGAGCGCGGCGAAGCTCTGGCCGAGCCGTTGCAGGAGCTGGCCGGCGCAGCCCGCGCTGCGGAGCAGGCCATCGCCCGCGTCTCGGAGACGGCGCCCGAGTGGCCCAAGCTCGAGCAGCGCTGCACCGCGCTGGCCGCCCTGGCCGGGCGCTTCGTGGGCGAAGCCGAGGCCGGGCAGGTGCGCTGGATCGACCTCACGCCGCAGCAGGCCCGCCTGGTCGAGTCACCCCTGGACATCCGCGACATGCTCACGCAGCAGCGCGCGCAATCCAGCAAGGCCTGGATCTTCACCTCGGCCACCCTGGGCGACGACGAGGCGCTCTCGTGGTTCACCGCCACCACGGGCCTGGAAGATGCGGGCCGCCTGCGCGTGGGCAGCCCCTTCGACTACCCCGCCAACGCCCGGGTGTGGGTGCCACCGCGCATGCCCCTGCCCAACGCCGCCGATCACCCTGCGGCCGTGGGCGCCCTGGCGGCCCGCTGCGCCACCGCGCTGGGTGGCCGCACCTTCGTGCTGACGACCACGCTGCGCGTGCTGCAGGGCGTGGCGCGGGCCATCGAAGAGCAGGCGGCCGCGTCCGGCCACGCACTGACCGTGCTGGTGCAGGGCACCGAGCCGCGGCGGGCCCTGCTGCAGCGTTATGGCAACGGGCGCGGCTGCGTGCTGGTGGGCTCGCAGAGCTTCTGGGAAGGCATCGACATGCCGGGTGACGCGCTGCAATGCGTCCTGATCGACAAGCTGCCGTTTCCGCCGCCCGGCGACCCGTTGGTGGAGGCCCGCGTCAAGCAGTTGCGCAGCGAGGGCCGCAACCCCTTCGAGGACTACTTCGTGGCCGAGGCCGCGGTGTCGCTCAAGCAGGGCGCGGGGCGCCTCATCCGGACGGAGTCAGACCGCGGCCTGCTGGTGATCTGCGACCCGCGCCTTCGCCGCATGGGCTACGGGCGAAGGCTGCTGGCGGCGTTGCCGCCGATGGGGGTGCTCAACGACGAGGACGAAGCGTTGGCCTGGCTGGGCGAGCTCGCCTGGGACCATTGAGGCCCGGCGGGCCTACCAGATCTTCCACCAGGGCTTGTCGCGCTGGACCACGCTTTCGCCGAGGTAAGGGCTGTTGGGGTAGTTCAAGCGCAGCACGCGCGCGGCATCGTCGCGCAGCACCGGCAGATCGAGCTTGTCGTAGCTGGCCACCAGGATGTACAGCGCTTCTTCGGCCGCCGGCGACTGCTGATATTCGGTCACGGCTTGCTGCGCTCTCGCCGCAGCTGCCACGTAGGCGCCGCGGCGGAGGTAGTAGCGGGCGACATGAACTTCATAGCTGGCCAGCGAATTGACGATGAAGTTCATCCGCTGGCGCGCGTCGGCGCTGTAGCGCGACTTGGGAAACTGGTCGACCAGCTGCTTGAAGGCCTGGTAGGCGTCGCGCGAGGCGCGCTGGTCCCGCTCGGACAGGTTTTGGCCGAAGGCGTTGCCCAGCAGGCCGAGGTTGTCGTTGAAGTTGATCAGGCCCTTCAGGTACAGCGCGTAGTCCAGCGCCGGGCTGGACGGGTTGAGCTTGATGAACCGGTCGACGGTGGTGATGGCGGTGGTGCGCTCGCCGGTGCGCCAGTTCAGATAGGCCATGTCCAGCAGAGCCTGCTGGGCGAGCACCGTGCCCGCGGCCAGGCCCTCCACCCGCTCCAGGGTCTTCAGGGCCCGGTCGTAGCTGCCGGAGTCCATGTCTTCCTTGGCGTCTTTGTACAATTGCTCGGCGTTGTTCTTGGCCAAGTCCTTGGACGTCGAGCCGCAGCCACCGAGTTGCATGGCCACAGCCAGCAAGGCCCACACTGCAAAACGCCACATCGAAAAAACGGTCATCGCGGATGGTGCCGGTCGGTCAGGAAGGCCCGGATTGTAGGGCGCCGGCCCCACCCTGCCTGCCGGCCGACTCCACGCTGATGTCCGACGCCGAACCCGACGCCGCGCCCGAGGTGCGGACGGCCCGCGTGCCATCGGCGCAGCACCTGCAGCGGCTGGACAAGCTGCTGGTCACGATGGCGCCCGAGTTTTCGCGCAGCCACCTTCAGCACCTGATCGAGGGCGGGCATGTGCAGCTGGATGGCACGCCGGCCGCCACCTCCTCGCGCAAGGTGCGCGCCGGACAGCAGGTGCAGCTGGAACTGGTCCCCACCGAAGAGAGCCTGGCCTTCCGGCCAGAGCCCATGGTGCTGGAGGTGCTGTTCGAGGACGAGCACCTGCTGATCCTGAACAAGCCGGCAGGGCTGGTGGTGCATCCTGCTCCAGGCAACTGGTCGGGCACGTTGCTCAACGGCCTGCTGGCCCACCATGCGGCTGCGGCCACGCTGCCGCGAGCCGGCATCGTCCATCGGCTGGACAAGGACACTTCGGGCGTGATGATGGTCGGCAAGTCGTTGCCCGCCGTCACGGCCCTGACGCGCGACATCGCGGCGCGCACGGTGCACCGCCGCTACCTCGCCCTGGCGCATGGCGTGCCGGCCGACACCGACTTCAGCATCGATGCGCCGATCGGCCGCGATCCCGCCGTGCGGGTGCGCATGGCCGTGGTGGCGGGCGGGCGGCCGGCCCGCACCAGCGTCCGTGTGGTGGCCGCAGCGCAGGGCTTGTGCGCGCTCAGCTGCACGCTCCACACCGGGCGCACGCACCAGATCCGCGTGCACCTGGCCTGGCGGGGCCACCCGCTGGTGGCCGATGCGGTCTACGGCGGCAAGCCGGCGTTGGGCATCCAGCGGCAGGCCCTGCATGCGGTGGAGCTGCAGCTCGAACACCCGGTGAGCCGCGAGCCGATGCGCTTCGAATGCCCGCCCCCCGCGGACTTTGCCGAGGCCTGGATCGGGATCTGCCCCAGCCCGGGGAAATGACACACACCGCCGCCGGGCGGTGCGCGCTACAATGTGCAGGCTTCGCAGTGCTGTTCGGTGACCTTCAAGCCGCGCCTGCTCGAATGAGTGCACCCTTGCCGACCCAGCCGGTCGTGCGACCACCGCGCCCTTGCAAAGGCTCCGCCGGGCCCATCCGGGTTGAGCCGCGCGGCCCCGACATTCCATGAATCCAGTCCACCGAGGTATCGGCGGCGGTTTATTTCCACAGCGCAGGCCATGAATACATTGGAGGCCAAACGAGTCCTCGAGACCGCGCTCATCTGCGCGACGGCACCCCTGCCTTTGTCTGAACTGCGGGCCCTGTTCGATGGCGAGATCGGCCCCGACACGTTGCGGCGCATGCTCGATGAGCTCAGCAACGACTGGCGCGACCGTGGCGTCGAACTCGTGGTGCTGGCCAGCGGCTGGCGTTTCCAGAGCCGGCCCGAGTTGCGGCCCTACCTGGACCGACTGCATCCCGAGCGCCCGCCCAAGTATTCGCGTGCGGCGCTCGAGACGCTGGCCATCGTGGCCTACCGCCAGCCGGTCACGCGGGGCGACATCGAAGACATCCGCGGCGTGACGGTCAGCAGTCCGATCGTCAAGCAGCTCGAGGACCGCGGCTGGATCGAAGCCATCGGCTACCGCGAAGCGCCGGGCCGCCCGGCCCTGTACGCGACCACGCGGCAGTTCCTGGACGACCTGGGCCTGGCCAGCCTGGATCAATTGCCCCCCATCGACGGCCGGGCTTCCGAGAGCCAGGCCGTGGCCGCGCTGGCCGGCCTGCAATCCGAGAGCCTCTTGCCCGAAGACGGGCAGGGCTCCTTGCCACTGGAACTCGCAGCGGCTGCTCCATTACCTCCCACACCCACTCCCGAATGAACGTTCCCGAAGCAGAACCCTCGCAGCCCGACACAGGGTCCGAAGCCCCTGGCACTGAAGCCGGCCCCGACGCCCCAGCAGCCAAGCCCAAGCGCCGCAGGGCGCCGCGCAAGGCGGCTGCCGATGCCGGTGAGGCCATGGGCGCACTGGGCGATACGGCCCCGCCGCCGGCGCCGCCCGTTGTCGACGCGGTGCCTGTGGTTGCTCCGCAGGCCATCCCCGTGGCCATGAACGCAGGGGCCGAGGCCGACCGTCCCGCACGTGCGGACGCCGCGGGTGAGGGCGCTGGCGCTGCGGCCGGCAACGAGGGTGGCGGCGAAAGCGCCCCGGGCGAGGGTGGCGACGGTTCGGATGCCGGTGCCCTGGGGCCCGATGGCAAGCCGGCGGGCAGCCGCCGCAGCCGCAACCGCCGCCGCGGCCGCCGTGGCGGCGACCGTGCACGCGATGGCGTCGAAGGGGCTGTCGCCTCGGGCGAAGCCGGCGCTGCCGAAGGCGAGGGCGCCGTGGCGCCCCAGCAGCCGCGCCTGCCCAAGCCCGAAGTGGGTGAGGTGTTCGCGCAGGTGCTGTCGGGTGAATTCGACGTCGAACCCGCACCTGGTCCCGCTGCCGATGGCGTCTCCGCTGCCGAGGTCGTCCAAGGCCTGGCCGGCGAGCCGATGCCCTCCGAAGCCGGCGCGGACCCTGGGGGCGAGGGCGTGCCGGCCGCAGCCGCTGCAGAGCCCGCGCAGCCCGGCGGCCCCATGGAGCCGCCCAAGCGCGTGTTGGCGGCCGAGGCCGATGCGCCCAAGCTGCACAAGGTGCTGGCCCAGGCCGGCGCCGGCTCGCGCCGCGACCTCGAGCAGATGATCACCGAAGGTCGCGTCACCGTGAACGGCGAGGCCGCCCATACGGGCCAGCGCATTTCCTTCGGCGACCGTATCCAGATCGACGGCAAGCCCGTGCGCTACCGCATCGCGCCGCCGCCGCCGCGCGTCATCGCTTACCACAAGCCGGCTGGCGAGGTGGTCACGCACGACGACCCGCAACAGAGGCCCACGGTCTTCCGCCGCCTGCCGCGCCTTCAGCAGGGCAAGTGGCAATCGGTCGGCCGGCTGGACATCAACACCGAAGGCTTGCTGCTCTTCACCAACTCGGGTGAATTGGCCAACCAGCTGATGCACCCACGGTTCGGCGTCGAGCGCGAATACGCGGTCCGTTCGCTGGGCGTGCTGGGTGAAGAGGCCAAGGCCCGCTTGCTGGCCGGGGTGGAGGTCGATGGCCAGGTGGCCGCCTTCAAGAGCATCGAAGACGGCGGGGGCGAAGGTGTGAATCACTGGTACCGCGTGGTCATCACCGAAGGCCGCAACCGCGAGGTCCGCAAGCTGTTCGAGGCGGTGGGCCACGCCGTCAGCCGGCTCATCCGCATCCGCTATGGCTCGGTGGTGCTGCCACGCGGCCTGAAACGCGGCGTCTGGGTGGACCTGGACGATTTCGATCTGAAGTCGCTGCGCCGGCTGGCCGCCGCGCCTGGTGTGCCAGCCGCAGCCCAGCCCGGCGGCCAGCCGCCGCGCGAGCGTGACGGGGACGCCGGCCCGCGCCGTGGCCGCAACCGCCGTGGCGGCAAGCGCCGCGACGAGGCCGACCGCGGTCCGCGGGCCGATGGCCCCGAGCGCGGAGAAGGCCCTCCGCGCATGCCGCAGGAGCCTCGGCCGCCGCGCGAGCCGCGTCCCCCGGTGGAGCCGCGCGGCCCGCGCCCGCCACGCCCGCCGCGTGGCGAGCCCGGTGAGGGCGGCGCCATCCCCAATCCCTTGCAACAGACCTTCGACAAGCGCGCCATCCAGCAAGAGCGCGCGCTGCGCCGCGAGATCCCCGAGGACGGTCCGATCCCCAACCCGCTGCAACAGACCTACGACAAGCGCGCCCTGCAGCGAGACCGCGCCGTGGTGCGCGACATTCCGGAAGACGGCCCCATCCCCAACCCCTTGCAGCAGACCTACGACAAGCGCTTTGCGTCCGGTCCGTCTGGCGGCGGCGGGGCGCGCGGCGGCAAGCAGGGCCGTGGCGGCGGCAAGAAGCCAGCCGGCGACCCGAACCGCGTGCCCGATCCGATGCAGACGGCCGTCGGCTACATCGGCGCCGATGCCTTCCTGCGCAAGGGGGGCCGCGGTGGCGGACCTCGGCGTGGCGGCGGCGGTGGCGGGGGTGGTGGGGGCGGTGGGGGCGGTGGCGGCCCCGGGCGCGGCGGGCCCCGCGAGATCGGAAGAGCGTCGTGTAGGGAAAGAGTGTCTTCGCCTGTG
>CAIJPE010000371.1 GCA_903822435.1 uncultured beta proteobacterium
CTGATCTGGTAGCCCTTGGGCAGGTCGGGGTAGAAGTAGTTCTTGCGGGCGAAGATCGACAGCGGCGCCACCTTGGCGCCCACGGCCAGGCCCAGGCGGATGGCGCGTTCCACCGCGCCGCGGTTCATCACCGGCAGCGTGCCGGGCAGGGCCAGGTCCACCGCGCAGGCCTGCGTGTTGGGTGCGGCGCCGAAGGTGGTGGAAGCGCCGCTGAAGATCTTGCTGGCGGTGGACAGCTGGGCGTGCGTTTCCAGGCCGATGACGACCTCGAAACCGCGGATCAGGGGGGCGGGAGTGGGCATCGTGTCAGGCGCCGAGGCTGGCTTGGCCGGGTGGCGTGCGGCGGTGGAAATCGGTGGCCTGCTGCAGGGCATGGGCGGTCTGCAGCAGCGTGGCCTCGTCGAAATAGTTGCCGATGAGCTGCAGGCCCACCGGCATGGCGCCGCCCTCGCCGGTATCGGCAAGGCCGGCCGGCACGCTCATGCCGGGCAGCCCGGCCAGGCTGGCCGGCAGCGTGAAGATGTCGGCCAGGTAGGCCTTGACCGGGTCGTCGCCCTGGCCCCCGAGCTTCCAGGCGACGGTGGGCGCCACCGGGCCGGCGATGACGTCACAGCGCTGGAAGCAGGCCTGGAAATCGTCGGCGATCATGCGGCGCAGTTTCTGCGCCTGCACGTAGTAGGCGTCGTAGTAGCCGTGCGAGAGCACGTACGTGCCGATCATGATGCGGCGCTTGACCTCGGGCCCGAAGCCCTGGGAGCGGGTCTTCTTGTACATGTCCATCAGGTCGGTGTACTCGGGCGCCCGGTGGCCGAACTTCACGCCATCGAAGCGGCCCAGGTTGGAGCTGGCCTCGGCCGGCGCAATGATGTAGTACACGGGTATCGAGAGCTCGGTGCGCGGCAGGCTCACGTCGACCAGCGTGGCGCCCAGCGACTCCAGCACCGACAGCGCGGCACGCACCGCTTGGCCCACCTCGGATGCCAGCACCGGCGGGAAGAACTCCTTGGGCAGGCCGATGCGCAGCCCCTGAAGCGGCCGGGAGGCGCTGGCGCCTTCGCGCGGACGGTGCATCAGGGCCACGTAATCCTGCGGCGGGCGCTCTGCGCTGGTGGCGTCGCGCGGATCGAAGCCGCTCATGGCCGACAGCAGCATGGCGCAGTCCTCGGCCGATCGCGCCATCGGCCCGGCCTGGTCCAGGCTGGAGGCGAAGGCGATCATGCCGTAGCGCGAACACACGCCATAGGTCGGCTTGATGCCGGTGATGCCGGTGAAGCTGGCCGGTTGGCGAATGGAGCCGCCGGTGTCGGTGCCGGTGGCGGCCGGCACGATGCCCGCGGCCACCGCTGCGGCCGAGCCGCCGGACGAGCCCCCCGACACGCGCTGGAGGTCCCAGGGGTTGCGCACCGGGCCGAAGGCGGAGTTCTCGTTGGCCGAGCCCATGGCGAACTCGTCGCAGTTGAGCTTGCCCAGCGTGACCATGCCGGCCTGCCCCTCGCCCAGCCGGGCCACCACGGTGGCGTCGAAGGGGCTGGCGTAGCCGGCCAGCATCTTCGAGCCCGCGGTGGAGGGCAGGCCGCTGGTGGCGTGGTGGGTGACGAAGATGTCCTTGTGGGCGATGGGTACGCCCGTCAGGGGGCCGGCCTGACCGGCGGCACGCAGCGCATCGGCGCGCGCCGCAGCGGCCAGGGCGCGCTCGGGGTCGCTGCTCAGGAAGGCGCCGAGGTGGCGCTGGTCTTCCTGGGCCTTGAGCAAGGCCCGCGTGACTTCCACGCTGGAGGTGGCCCCGGCGGCCAGCGCCCGGGAGAGATCGGCCACGCCCAGGGTACGCAGGTCGGAGCTCATTCGATCACCTTGGGCACGAGGAACAGCCCGTCTTCCACGGCCGGCGCGCTGAGCTGGTTGGCCTGCCGGTCATCGCCCTCGGTGACGACGTCGTCGCGCAGCCGCAGATTCACCGCCTGCACCGCCGACAGCGGCGTGTACAAGGGCTCCACGCCCCGGGTGTCGACCGCGCTCATCTGCTCGACGATGCCGAAGAAGCCGTTGAGCTGTTCGAGCATCAGGGCTTGCTCGGCGTCCGAGAGCTCGAGCCGCGCCAGGTGCGCGATACGCCGGGTGTCCTGCAAGGTCAGGGCCATGTCGATGTGGATCTGCTTGGGGCTCCGGGCTGCAGGCCGCTGCTGGAAAAAGCAGCGCCCGAGCCCAGGAGCGTTGATGGGATACGTTATTATCCCCGGTTACCCGCATTGCCCCCTGCCGGTGCGTTCGCAGTCTTCCCGTCGCCAGGCCCTGATCGTTCGTTGAACGTCGTTAAACGTCGTTGAGCTTCGCCGAACGCCGTTGAAGCCCCCGCGCCCCGAAGTCCCGAACGCCAACACCGCCTGCCACCCGCACCGCCGCGCCCCCGACTGCCGCCATCCATGTTCGCTGCCTCCCTGCGCCGCTATTTCTCCACCGACCTCGCCATCGACCTCGGCACCGCCAACACGCTGATCTACGTGCGTGGCAAGGGCATCGTGCTCGATGAGCCCTCGGTGGTCGCCATCCGCCACGAAGGCGGCCCGCAAGGCAAGAAGACCATCCAGGCCGTCGGCAAGGAGGCCAAGGCCATGCTGGGCAAAGTTCCCGGCAACATCGAGGCCATCCGGCCCATGAAGGACGGCGTCATCGCCGACTTCACCGTCACCGAGCAGATGCTCAAGCAGTTCATCAAGATGGTGCACCCGCGCTCGGTGCTGCGGCCCAGCCCGCGGATCATCATCTGCGTGCCCTGTGGCAGCACCCAGGTCGAGCGGCGCGCCATCCGCGAATCGGCCCTGGGCGCCGGCGCCTCCGACGTCTACCTGATCGAAGAGCCCATGGCGGCGGCCATCGGCGCCGGCCTGCCCGTGAGCGAGGCCAGCGGCTCCATGGTGGTGGACATCGGCGGCGGCACCACCGAAGTGGGCGTCATCAGCCTGGGCGGCATGGTCTACAAGGGCAGCATCCGTGTGGGCGGCGACAAGTTCGATGAAAGCATCATCAACTACATCCGCCGCAACTACGGCATGCTGATCGGCGAGCCCACGGCCGAGTCGATCAAGAAGCAGATCGGCAGCGCCTTCCCCGGCTCCGAGGTGAAGGAGATGGAAGTCAAGGGCCGCAACCTCAGCGAGGGCGTGCCGCGCAGCTTCACCATCAGCTCCAACGAGATCCTGGAAGCCCTGACCGACCCGCTGAACCAGATGGTCAGCGCGGTGAAGAACGCGCTGGAGCAGACCCCGCCCGAACTCGGCGCCGACATCGCCGAGCGCGGCATGATGCTCACCGGCGGCGGCGCCCTGCTGCGCGACCTGGACCGCCTGCTGGCCGAGGAAACCGGCTTGCCGGTGCTGGTAGCGGAAGACCCGCTGACCTGCGTCGTGCGCGGCTGCGGCATCGCCCTGGAGCGCATGGAGCGTCTGGGTTCCATCTTCACCAGCGAATAATCGCAAGGCAGGAACAGCGATGCCTCTCGGTACGCTGGACAGAACCCCGCCCCCC
>CAIJPE010000372.1 GCA_903822435.1 uncultured beta proteobacterium
CGCGTTTGGGCGGGCCGTGACTTCTTTCTTCAGGGTTCAGTCCCGCTGATTCGAGGGCCCGATCAGAAGCGCCTTCAGGCGCGAGTGAAGATGCCCAGCGATATGCCTGCTTCGGCCTGCCTCAGAACAGTGCCCACAGTACGATCGTGCTTGCCTGCTGAACCGACTTCCGCCAGGACTGTTGAAGTCCCAGCGTCTTGGTGATGATCGGTGCAACTCGTGTGGTCGCGACCGGGTCAGACACGATACAGCCCCCGAGAGGCGGTTTCGAACCCAGCAGCGCAACGTTGCCTGCCGTTGACGTTGGAGCCACCGCCTTGCTCCGCGTCCTCCTCCCCGGGCTTCCTGAAGACGAGGCCATTGTTCGGCTGCGTCATGATGACTGGCGTGCTGCTGTTGATGGTATTGCCAAATTTTGTCAGGCACGGCGCCCCGCTCGAGCACATGGCCTTCCCTGTCCGCGCGAATGGGAGTCATCGATGCCGTTGATGGCCTCCAAGACAAGGTTCTCCAGGAGCCTGACCTGGGCTGGTAAGCAGCGGCGACGCCGCGAATGTGGTCACGAACTGCGGGAGAGTTCTTGTATGTCATCATGGTGACATGATTTCCTACCCGCCAATCCATATTGGCGATGAAGCTATTTTTAAACGTACGCGCGCCGGACAGGCCGCCTTGGTGTCGGTGACAGCTCCAATGTCGCCTTGGGAACTGCGCTTCCTCGGGATGGTGACGGGCTACACGCCGCTGCGTGCCTTGTTGGAATTGTTGCCGAGCGATGTCGAGACCGTTCCATGTCTGGAGCGGCTGATGCGGGCGGGATTGCTCGAAGTGGTCGAGCGCGATCCAGTCGCGGATGCTCGAGGCGCGATCGGGCGCAGGTGATCGCGCGGCGCTTGTCGGTGCAGTCGTCCGACCTAGCCTCGTGGGTAGGAAGGCAACAGGTAACAGTGGCCGCGGCACCCGTCCTGAGCCCCCAGACTGCAGACGCCCGGAGAGCATCCCGCAAGCGCGAAGCCGTTTGTGGGTAGGTGAGGGGTACAGACCCAAAATAGCGCCGCAACCCGCATGAATGCTAGCTTCGTGGCAGGCGCACCTTCCAACAAGCAGCGGGGGGGCTGGGTTGGGCGGGGTTCCTGAGCAATCTAAGCCTTGAGCCGCTCACCCGACCCACCGCTTCAAGGCCCCGCAGAAGCGCCCTCACTGAGACCTGTGCTGGCTGTCGGATCTGCACGCCAGCTGCGCGCGCGGGAGGTGGCGACAGATGGAACCTCTGGCGACGTTTGTCCTGCCCACCCGCTTTGACCGCGCGCGGGCGCGACGCCTTTGCGTGCCCGAGGGCTGCCACAAGGCAGGCTTGCCTGCGGCGCGAATCGGCTGGCGACAGTGTGAAAGCTACCCAGGCTTTTTGGTACTTTTTTGGTACCCCCAAGAAAAAAGCACCCAGCGTTTCCGCTAAGTGCTTGATTCTCCTACCGAATTTGGTAGGCGCGAATGGACTCGAACCATCGACCCCCACCATGTCAAGGTGGTGCTCTAACCAGCTGAGCTACGCGCCTGGAACAGCCTCGCAGTATATACGACCGGCGGCAACTTTTCGGCGGCTCGCGCCCCCCGGGTCAGCGGCGGCGGACGTGAAAGACGCCCGTTACCCGCCCGATCTGGTGGAGAACGGGTTGCAGGCGCGCGGCATCGCTCACCTCCACCGTGAAGGTCATGGCGGCCGTGCCGCGGCCCTTGGCGCTGAGGCTCTGCACGCCCGTGACGTTCATCTTCTCCTTGGCAAAGACTTCCGAGATGTCGCGCAGCAACCCCGGGCGGTCGTTCGCCTCGATGCTCACGTCCAGCGGGTACACCGGGAGCTTGCCGCCGTCGCCGGTCTCGTCGCCCCAAGCCACGTCGATCACGCGACCGGGCGACACCTGCGCCATGTGGCGCAGGTTCGAGCAGTGGACCCGGTGCACGGCCACCCCGCGGCCCCGCGTGACGAAGCCGCTGATCGCGTCGGGCGGCGCGGGCCGGCAGCAACGTGCCAGGGTGGTCAGCAGCGAATCGATGCCGACCACCAGCACGCCGCCCCGTGCGTTGCCGGCATCGCTGCGCGGGCGGTGCAGGATCGGCCGGTCTTCGGGCAGCGCGGGCTCGGCGGGGCGCAGCAGGTTCTCGATCGTGCGCAGCGAGAGTTCGTCCTTGCCCACCACTTCGAACAGGGCTTCGGCGCTCTTGAAGCCGAGTTGCTCGGCCAGCGCACCGCGCTCCAGCGCCGTGCGTCCTTCACGCTGCAGGAGCTTTTCCACCAGTTCCCGGCCGCGGGCGATGGTCTGGGCCTGCTGTTCGGTGTTGAACCAGGCACGCACCTTGGCCTTGGCCCGCGGACTGGCCAGGTAGTGCAACTCGGGGTTCAGCCAGTCCAGGGAAGGGCCGCCCTCCTTGGCGGCCACCACCTCCACGGTCTGGCCCGACTGCAGCGCGGTATTCAGCGGCACCAGGGCGCCGTCCACGCGGGCACCGCGGCAGCGGTGGCCCAGGTCGGTGTGCAGCGTGTAGGCAAAGTCGATGGGCGTGCCACCGGCGGGCAGGTCGACGATGGCGGCCTGCGGCGTGAAGACATAGACGCGGTCGTCGAAGGCCTCGGTGGCCTCTTCGGTCCTGCGGGCGGAGAAATCGCGCTCCCAGGCCAGGAGTTCACGCAGCACGGCCTTGCGGGCCTCGGCCATGCGTTTGCCCGCATCCACCGCCTGGCCCGGCGCGGTGGGGGCCTGGGAGGCCTTGCCCGAGTAGCCGGCCTCCTTGTACATCCAGTGGGCCGCCACGCCGTGCTCGGCGTGCTCGTGCATGTCCCGCGTGCGGATCTGCACCTCCAGCGCATGCCCGTCGCTGCCCATCACCACGGTGTGCAGGCTCTGGTAGCCGTTGGGCTTGGGCTTGGCGATGTAGTCGTCGAACTCGCCTTCCACCGGCCGCCAGGCTTCGTGCACCCGGGCCAGCACGGCATAGCAGCCGGCCACGTCGGGGGTGATCACGCGCAGGGCGCGGTTGTCGAAGATGCGCGAGAAAGCAAGGCCCTTGCCCTGCATCTTCTTCCAGATGCCGTAAAGATGCTTGGGCCGACCCTCCACCTCGGCCTGCAGCCCGGCGGCCTGCAGGCGGTTTGCGAGCTCTTCGCGGGCCTGCCGCACACTGGCCTCGCGCGCCGTCCGGGTCTGGTCGACCAGGCGCGCTACCCGCTGGTAGTCCTCGGGCCTCAGGAAGCGGAAACTCAGGTCTTCGAGTTCCCACTTGATCTGCCAGATGCCCAGGCGGTTGGCCAGCGGGGCGAAGACCTCCAGCGATTCGGTGGCGAGCTCGGGCGGGCACGGCAGGCGGGCCGCCGCAAACCAGCGCAGGGTCTGCAGGCGCGAGGCCAGGCGCAGCAGCACCACGCGCAGGTCGCGCGAAAAGGCCAGCAGCATCTTGCGCACGCGCTCGGTCTGCAGCGCCTGCCGGCCTTCGGTCACCTGCGCGGCGCGGGCCGCACGCTGGATCTGCACCAGCTTGCGGGTCAGCGTGACCAGGCTGGCATACGAGGCGCCAAAGGCCTTGAGCACCACCTCTTCCGGCCGCTGCAGGTAGTCGCCCGCATAGACGAGGTAGGCCGCAGCCCTCAATGCCGGGCCCGCGCCGATCGTCTGCAGCACGGCGGCCACGCCGTCGGCATGGGCCAGGGCCTCTTCGCCGGTGTCCAGCAGCTGGCCGGCCAGGAGGGGCTCGGCGAAGGCGCGCGCCCGCACCACCGGCTCATCGCCGTTGGCGGCATCCTCGGTCAGCCGGGCCGCCTGGCCTTCGGGGGCCTCGGGCGCGCTGGCCAGGTGCACGATGGCCGCCGTGCGCGAGGGCAGCGGCGCGGCGAGCGTCTTCATCGGCCGAGCAGGAACTCCCGCACCACGGCCCGCTGGTCGTCCTGCACGAGCGTGGGTGCGTGGCCCACGCCCGCGAATTCCACCAACCTGGCACGCGGCCCGCGCTCGGTCATGGCCTGGGCGGTGGCTGGCGCCAAGAGGTCGGACTGCGCGCCCCGCAGCAGCAGCGTCGGGCAGGTGAGCCGGTCGTAGCTCTGCCACAGCATGGCCTCGCCCATGGCCGCCAGCTCCGGTGTCACGGCCCGCATGGGCACGCCGATGGCTGGGTCGTAGTGCGATTTGAACCCGTCGCCATCTGGGACCAGTTGCGGCCGGGTCAGCGCCAGCCACTGCTCGCGGGTGTGGGGCCCGAAACCTTGCGAGATGGACCACAGGCCGTCGGCGGCCTCATCCACTGTGTTCCAGTGCACAGGCAAGCCGATGTAGTTGCCGATTCGCTGGATGGCCACCGCCTCGAGCTTGGGACCGACGTCGTTGAGGACCAGGCGGCGCACCGGCGAGCCCTTCAGGCTGGCCAGGCCCAGGCCGATCAGGCCGCCCATCGAGGTGCCCACCCAGTCCACCTGCGCGGCACCCAGCCGCGCCACCAGCGTGACCATGTCGGCCACGTAGTTGGGGATGGCATAGCCGGCGGGGTTTTCGAGCCAATCCGAACGCCCGCGGCCGACCACGTCCGGACAGACCACGCGGCAGGTGGCCGACAGCTCCCGGGCCAGGGTGTCGAAATCGCGGCCTTGCCGCGACAAGCCGTGCACGCACACCACCACGTGTGGGTTGGCCGGATCGCCCCACTCCCAGTAGGCCATGCGGTGCAGGCCCCGGGCATCGAGGCAACTCACGTGGGACAGGCGCGGTTCGGTCATGGCGGGTCGGGCTCCAGGTCGGGCCGACCATCCTAATCGCCGCAGGCCCGCCCTGCCCGCGCCCGCTCACTTGAGTTGGACGCTGCCGTTGACGGTGGCGGTCACGGTGGCTTTGCCGGCTTCGACGGGCAAGGTGTCCTCAGGCGCGGAGCGCGCCGACGCCATGGCGCGCAGCAGCGGCAGCTGCGTGGGTTGGCCGGGGTCGGACTGCACCGCCACCTCGCGCAGGGCCCAGCCGCTGAAGCCGAATTGCCGCGCCACGGCTTCGGCCTTGCCGCGGAAGTTGTCGATGGCCTGCGCCGTGACGTCACCCTCCACGCGCTGGCGAGCCTCCCGCGAGAGCGATGAAGCCACGCGGGCGATCGCCATCGTCTGCACCCGGCCGGTAAGCTGTGCGATGGAAGCGGTGTCCCGGCCCTCCACCACCAGTTCGGTGGTGCCGGACCAACCCACGATGCCGGGCTGCGCCGGTGCCGGCTTGCTGCCCGGCGGGGCGTAGCGGGGGTAGAGTGAAAAGGCGCCGGTCTGAACCTCCACCAGACCGGGCCTGGCCAGCCTGCGCGCTTCGGCCAGGGCCGCATCCAGCGCCTGCTTGAGCTGCGCCTGCACCACGGCCGCATCAGGACCTTCACGCGTCGTCGAAAAAACGACAGTCAACCAGTCCTTGGGCACTTCGACGGTGGCGTTGGCGGTCAGCGTGACGACGTTCTGTGGCGGCGGCGCGGTTTGTGCCAGGGTGGCAGCGGCCAGCAACGACAGGCCCGCCGCGGTGGCAGTGCGCAAGACAAGGGGGGAGCGGGAACGCATCGAAGTCCTTTCTGGGCTCGAAGGCCTGTGCGGCGGGACGCCGCATGAACTTCAGCGTGTGTGGGAAGTCACAGGTTGACAGACTACGACTTCTCGCGGGAGCCGAAAGACTTGTAACACCTGGTCAGTCCTGCCGAAATAGTCCGAGTCCTACGTCGCACAATGCGGCTGTTACAAATAGGGAGCCCCCATGACCACTGCCGTTGCCGCACGCGCCGACCGCGTTGTCGTCGTCGATGACGACGCCCGCATCCGCGACCTGCTGCGCCGCTACCTTGCACAAGAGGGTTTCGATGTGCTGCTGGCGGAAGACGCCAAGGCGTTGAACCGCGTGCTCACACGCGAAACCGTCGATCTCATCGTGCTGGACCTGATGCTGCCCGGCGAGGATGGCCTGTCCATCTGCCGCCGGTTGCGCGCGGCCAACGACCACACGCCGATCATCATGCTGACCGCCAAGGTGGAGGACGTCGACCGCATCGTCGGCCTGGAGGTCGGCGCCGACGACTACCTGCCCAAGCCCTTCAACCCGCGCGAGTTGCTGGCCCGCATCCATGCCGTGCTGCGCCGCCGCCCGGCCCAGGAGGCACCGGGTGCGCCGTCCAAGGAAGCCCAGGTGGTCAGCTTCGGGCCTTTCGAATTCGACCTGTCCCAGCGGCGCCTGTCCAAGAGCGGCGAGCAGATCGCCCTGACCACCGGCGAGTTCTCGATGCTCAAGGCCCTGGTGCGCCACCCGCGCCAGCCGCTGTCGCGCGACAAGCTGGCGCAGCTGGCCCGGGGCCGTGAGTTCGAGCCCTTCGACCGCAGCCTGGACGTGCAGATCTCGCGCCTGCGCAAGATGCTTGAACCCGATCCGTCCCAGCCACGCTACATTCAGACCGTGTGGGGCGTGGGCTACGTCTTCGTTCCAGACGGTGTCAACTGAAACCCATCATTGAAGGCGCACGCCGCGTGGTCACGCAAGGCCGGCGATCCACGCTGGGATTGAGCCTCTTCTGGCGCACATTCTTCCTGCTGGCGTTGCTGCTGACCGGGGGCGTGTTTGCGTGGCTGCAGACCCTTCGGGCGCTGGAGTTCGAGCCGCGCGCCATGCAGGCCGCGCATCAGACCGCGGGGCTCGTGAACCTGGCCCGGGCCGCCCTGAAGCAGGCCGACGGCATCAATCGCGTGGCGCTGCTCAAGAGCCTGACTTCGCAGGAGGCCACGCGCGTGACGCCCCGCGAGCCTGGCGACACGTGGGATACCTTCGAGACCGACCGCTTCAGCCGCCGCGTGAGCGAAGAACTGCGCAGCGCCCTGGGCCCCGAGGCCGTGGTGGCACGCAGCGTGAACGGCACGCCGGGCATGTGGGTGGGCTTCACCATCGACCGCGACCGCTACTGGCTGCAGGCCGAATCGGCCCACGCGCGCGAGATCAACCGCAACACCCTGCTCATCTGGACGGGCATCGCATTGCTGGCCACCCTGGTGGGCTCGGTGACCATCGCCAGCCTGATCAACCGCCCGCTGCGGCAGCTGTCCTTCGCGGCCAGCCGCATCCGCGATGGCGACCTGGACTCGCGCCTGGACGAGAACACGCTCACCAGCGAGATCCGCGAAGTCAATCGCGGCTTCAACCGCATGGCGCGCGAACTCGCCCGGGTGGAAGAAGACCGTGCGGTGATGCTGGCCGGCATCAGCCACGACCTGCGCACTCCGCTGGCCCGACTGCGGCTGGAAACCGAGATGAGCGTGGACGACGACGAGGCCAAGCGCAACATGGCGCTGGACATCGACCAGCTCGACGCGATCATCGACAAGTTCATGGACTATGCGCGGCCCGGCGAGACCGAGCTCTCGCCCGTGCTGGTCTCGCCCATCATCGACCGCGAAGCCGCCGTGCTGCGCGACCCCACCCAGATCCGCATCACCTCGCGCGTGGCCATCGACCTGCTGGTGATGGCCGACGACACCGAACTCGGCCGCGTCTTCCTGAACCTGTTCGAGAACGCCCGGCGCTACGGCCGCGGCACCTACACCGGGGTGGCCGAGGTGACGGTGACCTACGTGAAGACGGGGCCCTGGGCGATCATCAGCGTGCGCGACCAGGGGCCCGGCGTGGCGCCCGAGAAGCTCTCGCAGCTCACGACCCCCTTCTTCCGGGGCGATGCCGCCCGCACGGCCGCCACGGGCGCGGGCCTGGGCCTGGCCATCGTCGACAAGGCCATGCACCGCATGGGCGGCAGCCTAGAGCTGGCCAATGCGCCCGACGGCGGGCTGGTGGCGCACCTGCGCTTGAAGAGGGCGCCTTCGAACGCCGACCCGGTCGCCTCGCTCAAACCCGGCCGGCGGGCGCCCCGCGCTCGGCGCAGCACGGTCGGCGAGGCCTGAGCCCGCGCGTTCGAGCCCGCAAGGGGCTGCAGGGCGGGCGAAGGGCCGAGCCCGATGTCGCCGGCGATGCCTGGCCTGCCTCGGCCGGTTCAGCTGCCGTTGCGGCGGTCGTCGGGCAGGGCGTCCAGCAGGCACACGGCGCGGGCCTCGATGGCCAGGCCTTCGCCCACCGGGCCCAAGCGCTCGGCCGTCTTGGCCTTCACGTTGACGGCCGCTGGCGGCAAGGCCAGCGCAGCGGCGATCCGTTCGCGCATGGCCGGGATGTGCGGCGCCATCTTGGGCGCCTGGGCGACGATGGTGCTGTCGACATTGATGACGCGCCAGCCCGCTGCGCCCACCCGCTGGGCGGCGGCGCGCAGCAAGGTCCAGGAATCGGCGCCGGCAAAGGCAGGGTCGGTATCCGGAAAATGTTGGCCGATATCCCCCAGGCCCGCCGCGCCCAGCAGGGCATCGGTGATGGCGTGCAGCAACGCATCGGCATCGGAATGGCCCAGCAAACCGTGGGTGTGCGGGACGGTGACCCCGCCCAGCACCAGCGGCCGGCCCATCACCAGGGCGTGAATGTCCCAGCCCTCGCCAATGCGCATCATCGTGTCTCCAGCAACCGGGCGGCCAGGGCGAAGTCGCCAGGCCAGGTGAGTTTGAGGTTCTCCAGGTCACCCGGCACCAGCCGCGGTGCGTGGCCGAGCGCTTCGATGGCGCTGCTCTCGTCGGTGACGCCCGGCCCGGCAGCCTGCAACGCCCGCCGCAGGAGCCCGATGCGGAACATCTGCGGCGTCTGCGCCAGCCACTTGCCGCCGCGGTCCAGGGTGGCGGACACCCGGGGCGCCGGCCCGCCGCTGTCCGCAGCCTTCAGCGTGTCGGCCAGCGGCAGGGCCAGCAAGCCACCGACCGGGTCTTCGATGCAGGCGTCGATGAGCCGATCGACCCATTCGGGCCGTACCAGGCAGCGCGCAGCATCGTGCACCAGCACCCAGTCCTGGTCGAGCGCGCCGCGGTCGCCCAGCGCCTGCAGGCCGGCCGACACGGTAGCTGCGCGCGTGGCGCCGCCGCAGCGGGCCACCCAGGCACCTTCGCCCGTGAAGGCCGGGGCCTGCTGCTCGAAGGCCGCGTCGTCGGGCGACAGCACCACCAGCACGGCCGAAAGACGCCCGACCGCACGCAGCGCATCCAGCGCGTGGGCCACCACGGACAGGCCGCGCACGGGCTCGTATTGCTTGGGCCCGGCGGTGCCGGCACGCAGACCGATCCCGGCACAAGGCACGAGGGCATAACAACGGGCGAGGGTGGGCATGTGCCGCGATTCTAGAATCCGGTCTCCCGGCGTCGTTCTGCGCAGCCTCGCATGCGTCGGAACCCACGCTTTTCCATCTGCGCATGCAACTCCCCTCGATCAGCCCCGGCAAGCGCTACAGCCTGCCCCGCCCCACTGGTTCGGCCGACGCCCTGCTCATCGCCCGGGTCGGGCGCAGCCACGCCGCCGCCGGCCGCATGGCGGCGGTGTTCACGGCCGAGCCCGCCGATACCCAGCGCCTGGCCGAAGAACTGCCCTTCTTCGACCCGGCCCTGCGCGTGGCCGTCTTCCCCGACTGGGAGACCCTGCCCTACGACACCTTCAGCCCGCACCAGGACCTGATCTCCGAGCGGCTGGCCACGCTGTGGCGCGTGAAAAGCGGCGAGGTGGACGTGGTGCTCATGCCGGCCAGCACGGCGCTGACGCGGCTGTCGCCGCCTTCGTTCATGGCCGGCACCACCTTCCACTTCAAGCAGAAGTCGCGGCTGGACGAGGCCAAGCTCAAGGCGCAATTGACGCTCGCCGGCTACCAGCACGTCAGCCAGGTGGTGTCGCCCGGTGAATATGCCGTGCGCGGCGGGCTCATCGACCTGTTCCCGATGGGCTCGCTGGTGCCCTATCGGGTAGACCTCTTCGGTGACGAGGTCGACTCCATCCGCACCTTCGACCCCGACAGCCAGCGCAGCCTGTATCCCGTGCCGGAAGTGCGCCTGCTGCCGGGCCGCGAGTTCCCGCTGGACGAGGCCGCACGCACGGCCTTCCGGGCGCGCTGGCGCGAGAAGATCGAAGGCGACCCCACCCGCTGCCGGCTGTACAAGGACATGGCGCAGGGCATCGCGGGGGGCGGCATCGAGTACTACCTCCCGCTGTTCTTCGATGAGCCCGGCACGATCTTCGACTACCTCGGCCCCACGGCCGCGCTGGTGCTGCACGGCAAGGTCGACGAGGCCCTGGAGGCCTTCTGGACGGACACGCGCGAGCGCCACCGCTTCCTGCAGCACGACCCCGAGCGGCCGATCCTGCCGCCCCCGGCCATCTTCATGCCGGCCGAGGAATTCTTCAGCCGCACCCAGCCGCACCCCACGCTGGCACTGCGCGGCACCGAGCCTACCGCCTGGGCCCGCCCCCTGCCCGACCTGAGCGTGGCCCGCGGCACCACCGACCCGCTGAGCCTGCTGGAGCGGCACATCCGCGAGTCGCCGCACCGCGTGCTGCTGGTGGCCGAGAGCGATGGCCGCCGCGAGAGCCTGCTGGAACTGCTGCGCGACAACGGCATCGCCGTGCCCAGCGTGGATTCGCTGGCCGAATTCATCGCCGGGCCCGAGAAGGTGTCCATCGCCACGGCGCCGCTGGCCGAGGGCTTCCACTGGCATGAGCCGGACGAGGGTCTGTCGGTGCAGTTCGTCACCGAGACCGAACTCTTTGCCACCACGCCACTGGCCCGCAAGCGGCGCAAGCAGGAACAGGTCAGCAGCGTCGATTCGCTGATCAAGGACCTGTCGGAGCTGAAGGTCGGCGACCCGGTGGTGCACCTGAACCACGGCATCGGCCGCTACCAGGGCCTGGTCAACATCGACCTGGGCGAAGGCGCCTCGGAATTCCTGCACCTGGTGTATGCCGACAAGGCCACGCTGTACGTGCCCGTGTCGCAGTTGCACCTGATCAGCCGCTATACCGGCGTCAGCGCCGAAGAGGCGCCGCTGCACAAGCTGGGCAGCCCGCAGTGGGACCGTGCCCGCCGCAAGGCCGCCGAGCAGGTGCGCGACACGGCCGCCGAGCTGTTGAACCTCTACGCCCGGCGCGCGGCGCGGGAAGGCTTCTCACACCGCTTCAGCCCGCACGACTACGAGGCCTTTGCCACCAGCTTCGGCTTCGAGGAGACGGCCGACCAGCGCGCGGCCATCCACGCCGTCATCCAGGACATGGTCAGCCCGCGCCCGATGGACCGCCTGGTCTGCGGCGACGTGGGCTTCGGCAAGACCGAGGTGGCCCTGCGCGCGGCCTTCGTGGCCGTGCACGGCGGCAAGCAGGTGGCCATCCTGGCGCCCACCACGCTGCTGGCCGAGCAGCACTACCAGACGCTGGTCGACCGCTTCGGCAAATGGCCCGTGAAGGTGGCCGAACTTTCGCGCTTCCGCAGCCCCAAGGAAGTCAAGGCCGCGCTGGAAGGCATCGCCGCGGGCACGGTGGACATCGTGGTGGGCACGCACAAGCTGCTGTCCAGCGACGTGAAGTTCGCGCGGCTGGGCCTCCTGGTGATCGACGAAGAACACCGCTTCGGCGTGCGGCACAAGGAAGCCATGAAGGCCCTGCGCGCCGAGGTGGACGTGCTCACGCTGACGGCCACGCCGATCCCGCGCACACTGGGCATGGCGTTGGAAGGCCTGCGCGACCTGTCGGTGATCGCCACGGCGCCGCAGCGCCGGCTGGCCATCAAGACCTTCGTGCGCAACGAGGGCACCAGCGTGGTCCGCGAGGCCGTGCTCCGCGAGCTCAAGCGCGGCGGGCAGGTGTACTTCCTTCACAACGAGGTCGAGACGATCCAGGCCCGGCGGCAGAAGCTGGAAGAACTGCTGCCCGAGGCCCGCATTGCCGTGGCGCATGGCCAGATGCCCGAGCGCGAGCTCGAACTGGTGATGCGCGACTTCGTGGCCCAGCGCCACAACCTGCTGTTGTGCTCGACCATCATCGAGACCGGCATCGACGTGCCAAGTGCCAACACGATCATCATCAGCCGCGCCGACAAGTTCGGACTGGCCCAGTTGCACCAGTTGCGCGGCCGGGTGGGCCGCAGCCACCACCAGGCCTACGCCTACCTGCTGGTGCCCGACATCGAGGGCCTGACCAAGGCGGCGGCCATGCGCCTGGAGGCCATCCAGCAAATGGAAGAGCTGGGCTCGGGCTTCTACCTGGCCATGCACGACCTGGAGATCCGCGGCGCCGGCGAAGTGCTGGGCGAGAACCAGAGCGGCAACATGATGGAGGTGGGCTTCCAGCTCTACAACGACATGCTCAGCGAGGCCGTGCGCTCTTTGCGTGCGGGCCGCGAGCCCGACCTGTTGTCGCCCATGGCCGCCACGACGGAGATCAACCTGCATGCCCCGGCCTTGCTGCCCGATGCCTTTTGCGGCGACGTGCACGTGCGGCTGAGCCTGTACAAGCGCCTGGCCACGGCCGACAAGACCGAGCAGATCGACCGGCTGCTGGAAGAAATCACCGACCGCTTCGGCCGCCTGCCGCCACAGGGCCAGACGCTCTTCGACACGCACCGCCTGCGCGTGCTGGCCAGGCCTTACGGCGTGCACAAGATCGACGCGGGCCCGAAGCTGATGAACATCACCTTCCGCCCCAACGCGCCCATCGACGCGCGGCGCATCATCGAGCTGGTGCAGAAGAACCGCGGCATCAAGCTGGCGGGCAACGACAAACTGCGGATCGATCGCGAGATCAGCGCACCGGCCGATCGCGCCCAGTACCTGCGCGACCTGCTCAAGGCCCTGGGCCCGCCTCTGGCCACCGAACAGGCCTGACCCCCACCGTGAAGGAGCCGAGATGAACGAGAAGGCCGCTGCTCTGGCAGAACGCCTGATACGCAACTTCAACACATCGGACCTGAAGCACTTCGTGCGGAGCGAGCGCTACGAAAGCCACGGCAGCCGCCTGTCGCAAGGTACGGCGGCGCGCAAGCTGGCGATGTCCGTGGACACGGTGCCGCCCGGCAAGCTGACCTGCCCCTACCACTTCCACCACGCCGAGGAAGAGATCTTCATCGTCATCGAAGGCACCGGCACCCTGCGCGTGGCCGGCGAGATGCTGCCCCTGAAAGCCGGCGACGTGGTGTTCATCCCCACGGGCCCCGAGTACCCGCACCACATCATCAACACCTCGGACGCGCCGCTGAAGTACCTGTCCATCGGTACCAACGAACCGCTGGAGATCTGCGAGTACCCCGATTCCGGCAAGTACCTGGCCACGGCCGGGTCCGGCCAGCCAGGCGCCGCCCCGGCCTTCGACATCATCCACCGCAAGGACGCGGGCATCGACTATTGGGAAGGCGAAGCATGAGCCTGGCTTCGAACGGAGTGGCCATGGGGCTGGAGGTGCGAGGCTTCGATCCGCCGCTGGCGCTGGCCGATTTCAGGCTGGCAGCCTTCGACATGGACTCCACGCTCATCTGCATCGAGTGCGTCGACGAAATCGCCCAGGCTGCCGGCCGCAAGGCCGAGGTGGCGGCCATCACCGAGGCCGCCATGCGGGGCGAGATCGCCGACTACAAGCAGAGCCTGCGGCAGCGCCTGGCCCTGTTGCGCGGCGTGCCGGCCGAGGCGTTGGAAACGGTGTGGGACGGGCGGTTGCACCTGAACCCCGGGGTTGAGACCTTCGTGCAGGCGTGCCGGGCCGCGGGCTTGAAGACGCTGCTGGTCTCGGGTGGCTTCACCTTCTTCAGCGCGCGCGTGCAGCGCCGCCTCGGGCTGGACTTCGCCCGGGCCAACGTGCTGGAGATCGAAGACGGCCGCCTCACCGGCCACCTGGTGCCGCAAGCCTGGGGCGAGATCGTCGACGGCGCCGAGAAGCGCCGGGTGCTGCTGGAAGTGGCCGACTTGATGGGCGTACCGGCATCACGCACCCTGGCGGTGGGCGACGGCGCCAATGACCTGCCGATGATGGGGGCCGCGGGCCTGTCCATCGCCTTCCACGCCAAGCCGGCGGTGCGGGAGAAGGCGATGATCTCCATCACGCAGGGGGGGCTGGACCGGGCGCTGGAGGTGCTCCGTCCAGCCTGAATCGGCGTCAGTGCAGGTTGCGGGCCAGGAAATCCTCGAGTCGCCGAGCGAAGTCGACGCGCGTCTCCAGTTGAAGCCAGCCATGGCCTTCGGTCGGGTACTCCACGTATTCCGCTGGATGGCCTGCCGCCCTCATCGCATCGCGCAAGCCGTGGCCGTGCTCGGGAGGCACCCTGCGGTCTTCGCCGCCGACGGCCAGCAGCAGGGGCGCCTTGATCCGGTCGGCCAGTAGCAGGGGCGTCACACTCTCCAGCATGGCCGCGTCGGCTTGCGGATCGCCCACCAGCTTGGGCAGGTCGAACTCCCGGCCTTCGCTCCACACGTCGCTCGTCGCGCTCCACTTGAACATCAAACGCGGGTCGGTCACCGCTACCCAGGCCGCACCGCAGCGGTACAGCTCCGGGTTCCGCACCAACCCCATCAGGGTCGCGTAGCCGCCGTAGCTGGCCCCGATGATGCAGATCCTGGACGGATCTGCCAGCCCCTTCTTGACGGCCCAGCCCACCGCGTCGGCCACGTCGTCCTGCATGGCACGGCCCCACTGACGCCAGCCGGCACGGAACAGCCGGTAGCCGAACCCGGTGGAGCCGCGGAATTCGGGCTCGATGACCCGATAGCCGCGCGAGGCCAGGAACTGCCGCATAGGGGCCCATCGCCAGTGGCTGCCGCGGACCCAGGGGCCGCCATGCACCATCACCACGGTCGGCCGAGGTGCCAGGGTGCCGGTGGTCCTGGACGGTGTCGTGACCCAGACCGGCATCGGCAGGCCGTCCCGCGTGGCCACGCGCTCGAAGTCCACCGTGGCCATGCGGGCAGGATCGATGCCAGACCGGCGATCTCCGACCTTTCGCCAGTCCTCGCCGCGAACGACCCAATACTGTCCCGGGTCCTGGTCGGAAAAGCTCTCGACGAGCACGATCATGTCCGCCTCGCCACAGTGGCGGCAAGTCAGTCGGTTGATGTGCCCAGGCAGTCGGGCATCGGCCTGCTGCTGCACGGCCTTGAGCTTGGGATCGAACCAGACGGTGGATTCGGCGTCGGTCTCGACCCGAATGCCCAGCGCCCGGGAGCCAGGCGTCTCGCTCACCAGGAGTCCCTGGAAGTCGAAGCCCGGTGTGCTGACCACGGCAGCCTTGGCAGGCCGGCCCGTCAGGAAGTCGAAGCGCTTGAGCACTTCGAGATCGCTGCCAGCCTCGTGGGCAGTGACGAACAGGTTGCCCTCCGGATCGACGTAGCGCGGTGCGAAGGGCGCCTCGTAGATCGGGTACTCGGCCAGTTGCTTCCAGGCCTCCTGGCCCGGCGCGCGCCAGTGAACGGCTCCGCGGCCCTTGAACTGGGTGACCACCACGCGGGGTTCGCCCTTGGGATCGAACAACCAGGCCAGCACATGAGGCGGGGCACCCATCGAGATGGAAGTGGCCCTTCCGGTGACCACGTTCAAGCGCTTGGCATTCACGGTATCGGGCTCGCCGGTGTTGTCCCAGCGGTGTTCGCCGACAATGACTTCATCACCACCGTCGCCCGGCACGTGCAGCAATTCGTGGGGCGCCGAGAGCAGCGTGACGCCGGGCCGCGGCGCGCCAGACAGAAAGTCTCGCTCCAGCCGCACGAGCTGGCGGCGCTCGGTGCCATCGGCGTTGACGCTGAACAGGCCGGGCCACCAGCGCTGGTCGCCACCGCCGCGCTGCAGATCGTTCACGTCGTAGACCAGGCGCTCGTCGTTGACCCACCAGAAATCGAGGATGTCGGCGTCGCCGTAGCTCGCCACCACCGCGTGGGCCTTCCACATCTTCAGGTCGAACACGACCAG
>CAIJPE010000373.1 GCA_903822435.1 uncultured beta proteobacterium
ATGGATCAGCTTCGCGCGCCAGGGTCCGCGGTAGAGCGGCTCCGGGTGTCCACGACCAACGCGTTTGCTGCCCGCTGCCTCGTGCCACTGCTCCCCGACTGGCACCGCCAGAACCCATCCGTCGAACTGGAGATCATCGGAACGGACGCTGTCATGGACCTGCGGGCCGGGCAGGCCGACATTGCCCTTCGCTATGCGCGTGACATGCCGCGCGACGGGGTCGCGGTCGAACTGGCGCGCGATCGCTTTCACGTCGTCGCTGCACCGTCGCTGCTGGGATCGCGCGGTGATAACTCGTGGAAACGGTTGCCGCGCATCGCGTATGAATGGCTGCCGGGTGACACGCAGGCCCCGACCTGGGACCGCTGGGACTTGATGGCGCGATCCCGTCCCGATCCCATACGGCGGATCGCGATGCGCTTTCGAGAGGAACTGCACGCCATCGAAGCGGTGGTGGCCGGCCAGGGGGTCGCCATCTGCAGCGACTTGCTGATCCGCAAGGAGCTGTCCGATGGCACGCTGGTGAGTCTGTCGCCCGTCACCCTGGACGGGTATGGCCTGTACTTTGTCACGCTGCCCGAACAGTCGGCCAAGCGCACTGTGCAGGATTTCGGCGCCTGGACGCAGCGCGCGTTTTCGAAAAGCATCGCAGCGACAAACGACCCCGTCAGGCGCCCCTGAATCAAGCGGAGTCTGAGTCTTGCGGATTGGCAGATGAGTCCGCCTCGCCGGGGCTGGGTCAGCCATTCACGGCGGGACCAGGCGTGCATGCGATGGTGCTCCGGGCCGCCGTCGCTGACAGGTCAGGCGGTTTGGGAACTTCGGTGAGAACCTACACTGTTGTTTCGATGAAGCAACTCAACCTCCGCCTGTCGAATGTTGCGAGGGCTTGCGGGCTCCTCTTTGCGCGTACTGCCCTGTTTGCATGCGCCGTGCAGCGCTCGCAGCAGGACGAGCCGCTCTACGACACATCGACTCCGAATGCGGCTGTCCGGGCACGCATTACGAGATGCGAGGCCGACTAGGACTTGGCCGCGCGCATCGGCATCTCGCGCGTGCATCACAACGGTCGGCCATCGTACATTTTTGCCTCGGCATGCTGCGACCTGCTCAACGACCAGTATGACCAGGAAGGTCGCACCATCTGCGCACCCTCGGGCGGGTTCATCGGGCGTGGGGACGGTCGGTGCAAAGGCAGATTCAGTGTCGCGCCGCTGCGTGCGACATCGCGCTCCACGGGCCCGAAGTCCGCTTCTGCTGGGTCTCCCTGAGCAAACTCCATTCGGAGCATGGACTGGCGCCCAACCAACTATCGGCGTTGTCCGACACGCAGCTCGAACGAAATCCGACAGACTGGGTGAGCGCCGGTGCGCCAGACTGGTGGAACCGCGGCCGAAGTCTGCCGAACACCGAGCTGTACCAACCACACTGGACCTCACATGAACCGAACCTGGACCACGCGAACCGCGATGACGAGCCTGGCAGCTGCCACGCTGCTGGCAGCAGGGTGCGCGAACATGAGCGAACGCGAACGGGGCACGGCCACCGGTGCCGGCTTGGGTGCCGCCGCGGGTGCCGTATTGGGGTCGGCTACCGGCGGCAACGCCGGCGGCTGTGCGGCCATCGGCGGCGCCCTCGGGGCCATCGCTGGCAACCTGTGGTCCAAGCGTCAGGAAGACAGACGCGTCGCGATGGAGCAGGCCACGCGCGGTACCGGCGTCGAGGTGACCCGCACCCAGGACAACCAGTTGAAGCTCAACATCCCGAGCGACCTGTCCTTCGACTTCGGCAGCGCGGCAATCAAGCCCGACATGCACGGCGTGCTCGACACCTTCGCCAACAGCCTGCGCGACGACCCGAACGCGCGCCTCACCATCATCGGCCACACCGACAGCGTTGGATCTTCGGGGGTGAACGACAGGCTCTCGCTCGATCGTGCCCGAAGCGGGCGCGACTATCTCGCCACGCGCGGCGTTTCGTCCGCTCGCATCACGATCGAGGGTCATGGAGAGCGCGAGCCGATCGCCGACAACGGTACCGAGACGGGTCGGGCGCAAAACCGCCGCGTCGAGATGTATCTGCGCGAGCCGAACGCCTGAGGTGCGCTGGAGGACGGCGCTTCGCACGGCATCGGTCCCCGCAGCACCCGTGAGCACGGCCAGAACTGTGGGGCGAACCGGAGCTTCTGAACGCGAACTTGGAAGCGCTGGTCATCGCGTGCAAGCTCAAGCATCCCGGTTGCCGCGGCCGCGGCCGAATCGAGGTTCATCCAGGCTGTTCGATGCGGCTGTGTGAACCGCGCTTGTTCGAGATGCCGACCTTCCATCATGGATAAATTCTTGCTGCAGCAGCAGGTGCTGGAACGGCTCACCGAAGACCTGCTGCAAGCCGAACAGGCCATGCGGGCGGCCCATGAAACGGCGACCCACGAAGAGAACATCGCCGAAAACAAAATACGACACATTGGGACTCGAAGCCGCCTACCTGGCCACTGGCCAGGCTCGGCGTGCCGAAGCCATCCGCCAGGCGCTGACCCATTGGCGCCAATTCCGCCCGCGCCCCTACGACGCCAGCAAAGGTATACAGCTCGGCGCGCTGGTCTGCCTGGTCGATTCCGACGACAAGCAGCAACAGCTCTTTCTCGGCCCGGATGGAGGCAGCATGAAGTTGGTCAGCGGCGCTCAGCTCGTTCAGGTCATCAGCAGCGAAGCCCCATTGGGCAGGGCCATGCTGGGTAAATGCGAGGGTGATGCGGTGTCGATACAGGTCGCTCCAATCCGACAGCAGTTTGAGGTGCTGCGGGTTCAATAGACCGCAACCAAGTTCACTCCGAATTGATCAGAAATTGCTGGCCCCGACCCATTTAGGACGCTCTGCACAACACCTCGCGAGCTATGCGGCGTTCCTTCGCGCTCTCGGCCTCGCGCACATCCAATCAGTTCGATGGCACTGACCGCGAGGCAGGTCCGTGTCGGCACACGACCGACCCCTTGGCGCCTCGGGACTTGACGTTCGGCGGCGCCGGCTTGCATGGGCAGGTCAGCGACTCGGCGACCCTGGCCGGCCAAGGACCGCTTCCACTGGCGGCCAACGGTCGCTGCCGACCCGGAGCCGCCACCCGAGCCGGAAATCCGCATGCCGACAAGCGGTCGGTCTCTGGCCGGTGGAACAGCGCGCGATGCAGGCAACCCATCGAGTGATCCGCTAGAACCTTGGGTGCCGACAGCGGTCAGTTCGTGAGTTTCACGTCGAACCCCGCGGGAACGTCGAACACCCCCGCCGGGATGGTGTCGCCATGCCGGATCTCCAGCAGTTCAATGGTTTCGGTCAACCCACCTCCCGGGCCGAGCCTGATTTCGCCGCTGAGCGCAAACGGCCAGTTCAGGAATGCAGCGTAGGGGAAGTGATCCCAGATGCAGGTCTTTCCACCAGACACCAGCAGGCTGGTCGCCGATGGGGAATCGACCTCACGACAGGTCTGCCCGAGCTTCGTTGACACCGGGCTCGAGGCCCACTGCTGCGCGGTAGCGAGTGGCCGCTGCGTGAAGGCCTGTGCCGCGCTGTTGCCGATCGCCTTGGACGTGGCAAAACGCAGGTCGTAGCGTCTGCCATCGCGCCAGAGCGTCCCCGATTTCTGTTCGGCCAACCGGTAGGCCGCACAATCTGGCGGCACGGCTGGCGGCTGGCCTGTGCTGGCAGTGGCACTGCGGTCTGCAAGCCAACGCCTCATGTCGGGCAGGAGCAGAACCTGGCCGACGATCAAGGTCAGGGCACGGTTGGTATCGATGAACTTCTCGTGCGTGGTGGTGTCCAGCCCGGCCAGCACGTCGTCTGGCGGCCGCACCGCCGGCAGTCCGTAGTACATCTCGCGGATGCCGTTGCACTGGGTCAACAAACCTTCTATAGCCGTGCCCGGCACGCCTCGAACCTGGCCGGTGTACACGATGGTGTGCCGAGTCTTCGCATAGGCCGTGCCGGAGAACGTCGCCTGCGGCTGGGCTGCGCAGATCGCCGGCGCGAGCAGCCAGATCGCTGCGAGGCGCCAGGCGGCCACGGCCAATGGCCAGCGGGCACCATGCGTGTGATGCGTTGGATGCAGGTTCATCGTACCGGGCGCTCCCAACCAAAGTCGGCGACCACGCCGCTGTAGAGCGTCGAGTGCTTGAAGTCGCCGTCGTTCAGGATGTCGACCCAGACCTCACCAAGGGCTTCCTGCGCGCGCCAGGTGAAAAGCACCAGTTCGCCCTCGATCCGGAACTGCAGCTGGATGAAGCGCCCCGGTCGAGCTTTCGCAGTCTCGCAGAAGGCCGCAGGAATGCGCAGAACCGACACCGTGCCGCCGAAGGAACTGACTCCGGAATTGCGCTCGCCGAGCGTCGAGCTCGCGAAGAGTCGGGGCCCCTCGTTCTTCAGCGCCTGCAGGCCTGCCTTGCTGGTTGCCCCCGGCCCGAGGCCGTCCGGAGATGCACAACCGGTGCCGCACACGACGGCTGCGACGGCTGCGCACAGCGCGACGGCGAATTGGCGGCGGCTGTACTGAGTCAAGCTGTTCGCGGGCTCACTTGAGGTCATCGTGCAGTCGATAGGGCGGCGCATCGCATAGGCTGTACTCAGCAGCGGAGGTCTTGGACGGCTGGCGTCAAGACGCCTTCGCGGCATTGTCCTTGCATTCGATTCCGGCCCTGCCAGCCATGCGCACGGCGGCGCCGGTCAGGTCGAAATCGAACGGCGGCCGGCGGACGAGATCAATGCGGCGGTCTTCAGGATGACGGTGGTGCCGGAAGCTTTCGTGGATGCCGTGCTGGCTGGTGGCCCGCCCAAGTCGCGCTTCATTCTGATGCGCCAGGGGCGGTTTACGCCGGCGCCTCAGCAGGTCGCGCGGGTGTTGCGTGATGCAGACCCACAGGTGGTGATGGGCGCGCTCTCGCGCAAGGACGCCGACCTTCCCGCGCCCTTGGTCAATGCCAATGCGCTCGCGGCGGCTGACGAGAAGCTGGCGTTTTCCTGGCGGCAGCGCAAGGAATTCAGCCCCGATGGCAACCAGGTCGAGCAAGGCTTGACCAGCGCCGCGTGATGCTGCGCCGTGGCTTCATTGGGTCGCAGGCTGTCAAGCTGGCCGCCGAACAGGTCGATCGTGGCCTGAACGACACGGACGAAACGGTTCGCTCGCTGCGCGAGGCGCTGGCGCGGCAGCGCGTGCTGCCGCTCGATCGCGCGCAAATCAGCTTCGGGCTGGAGGCAAACGAGCCATCGGTGGTGGCGGCGTTCAACGATGCGTGGCTGCGCTTTGCCACCAAACGCCGATGGCGAGGGCACTGACCCCCTCCGCCTGGCAATCGGGGATGCGATGGCCCGGCTACGCGACGCTGGCGCTGGTGCTTGCACCGTGCGCGGCCTGCGCCGGTGGTGCCGACCTCACGGCGGGCCGTTGGGCGCAGAGGCTGGACGGCATCGGGCTGGTGCAGGTGGTGGATGCCGCAGCGGGTGCAGCAATGCGCGGGGCGATGTTCTACAACGAGTCCGGCGGAGAAGTCTTCGGCCGCACGGTCGTGTCCCAGCGCAATCGGTCCACTCTGGTCATCGGCCCCGGGGCGAATGCCGGCCGGCGTTCGTGCCATCTGGCGAGATCACTTGAAGACGGTCTGGGGGAACTCTGGAGGTATCGACTTCGAAGGCACCATCATGGGCGACAACACCGACGAAGTGGCGCAGCGAATTCCCGACGCAGTGCTGAGCGACGTCCGCGCCCGCGGCGGCGACTCCCTGGGCACACGCTACTGATGCGATACAAAGCATCGCCCCGCCGGCCCCTGCCTCCTGCAAGCCTGTGGCCGCGCCGGTCGGCGATCTTGCCGTGGGCCTTCGCTTGCGCGCTGGCGCCCAGCAGCTTCTGGCAGGCCCAAGCTGCGCCGTCGCGTTATCAAGTTGTCAGCGACACGTGCCAGCCCCAGCCACGACGCCTTGAACCTGGAAGTCTCGCAGGGCCTGCTGGAAGAATGCCGCCTGAATGTCCATGCCGTGGCCAACGGCGCGCTCGCCTTGGAGCGGGCCCGGCGGGTGAATTGCGACCTGATGCTGATGGACTTCCAGATGCCGGTGATGGAGGGCATCAGCGCGACGCCGCGGATCCGCAACCTCCAGAACAACCCGCAGGTGCCCATCCCGGCTTTCACGGCCAACGTCTTTCCCGAAGACGAAGCGCGTTGCCGCAAGGCCGAGGCGCTCTACGTCGCGATGCTGGCCGCGTTGGCGCCATAGGAAGACGGAAAGCGGTCCTTGGGCATGTGGTAAGTGCCGAACAGGCGGTCCAACCACGGGAACAAGGCCGCGTAGTTCTTGTTCCGTGCAGCCTCGGTGTCATTGGCGTGGTGCCAGTGGTGAAAGGCCGGCGTCACGATCAGCTGTTCCAGCCAGCCCATACGCCAATCCACGTTCGCATGGATCACGAAGGCCCACACGGTGGTCATCGTCAGCACGATGGCGGTGACCGCCTGAAGGTCGGCCGCCGGCTGGTGCAGACCCAGCGCCAGGGCGGGCAGCGAAGACACCACCCGCGCAAACACCAGATCGAGCAGATGGGCGCGCGTGTTGACCAGCCAATCCATCTCGGTTGGGCTGTGGTGCGTGGCGTGCAGCCGCCACAGCGCCTCGCATTCGTGTGCCCAGCGGTGGGCCCAGTAGAACGCCACATCGCCCAGCACCAGCATGGCCACGACGCGCAGCGCCAGCGGCAGCCCCGCCACCCAGGCGCCGGCGCCCACCGGCACCAGGCCCGCGGTGCAGCCGATCACCGCCACCGTGGCCAGCACGGTGAAGAAGGGCTGCAGCAGACCGCCGAGGTAAAAGTAGGCGATGTCTTGCGCCCATCCGCGGCGCGCCTGCTGGCGCCGGCGGATGGGCCGCCAGCGTTCCAGCGCGCCGAAGGTCAGGCCCAGCGCTGCGAGCCACACCGTCAGCCCGAGCGCCTTGGGCGCCAGGCTGTGCAGCAGGGTCGTCCAGGACTGCAGCAGGCCGCTCATGGCGGGTGCTTCCTGAGCCCGGTTCAGCCGCGAGCGCGCCGCCGCCACACCGCGGCGCCGGCAGCCAGCAGCCCGCCGATGAACAGCGCGCCAGACGACGGTTCCGGCACGGCGGCAGCGGTCTTCGTCAGCACGATCCCGTCGAGGTTCAGCATCTCGGGGAAGGACCCGGGCAGGTACTCGGCGGCAAAGGTCAGGGCCTGTGCGGCCGCATGCGCGGTAAAGACCAATGAGGACTGCACCCAGTCCGCGGTGCCGGTGTAGTGGGTCTGCTGGCCGGTTTGCGTGTCGCTGCCGAAGCTCACGACCCAGTCCTGGCGCGCTGCCGCGTCGAACGCGTCGTGGTTGGTCATCGAATAAAAGGTCAGGGTGTAGGTCGCTCCGACGTCCAGGCCGCTGATCAGCTGCGTGATGCCGCCGGCATTCACGCGCGGCGTGAAGGATGCGAGGTCCTGGATGCCCAGGTAGGACCCGCCGTCGGGGCTGGGATTGCCACCGAAGGAATCCCACGATTCGCCGCCCGGGTTCAGGAAGGACCAGTGCGTGGGTGCGCCCGGGCCGGCGAAGTCCAACTGGCCGTTGGCCACGAGGTTGCCGGCAGCGTGCGAGGGCAAGGCCGCAGCGGCTGTGGTCAGAAGCAGCAGCAAAGCCCGCGTCGGACGGCAGGAGTGGCGACGCAGCAACCGTAGACCGATCAGCCCGAGCGCCCACAGCGCCCAAGCCGGCGCTTCGGGTACCGGCGACAGCACGCCGAAGACCCCGTGCGTGCCGCCGTCGGGCCCGGCGGTGAAATACAGATCGGCGCTGCTGCCGGCGCTGCCGTCATTGCCCGGCGCGATGGCGCGCAAGCCGTCGATCGCGATGGGCGAACCCGTGCTGTCGGACAGCTGTCCCAGCAGCCCCAGGCTGGTCCGATCGTACGCACTGATGCGTCCGTCGCCCGCATTGGCGACCAGCAGGGAGCCGGCCAGAGCGCCGAAAGACGACGGCGCGATGGCCAGACCCCAGGGCCCATTCAGCGGGCCTTGCGATGCCACGCGGTCGAGGAAATTGCCGGTCAGCGTATAGCGGTCGACAAAGCCCAGTCCGGCACCCGCAAGCCAGAACAGCCCCGTTGCATTCTTCTTTGCATAGGTCACGTAGACGCTGCCATCCAGCACCTGCACGTTGAAGGGCGCATAGCCCGAGGGCAGCACGGGGTCGACGAAGCTGCCGCCCAGGTTGGGTGCCGAGGCCGTGCCCTTGAACACGTCGATGCGCCCTTGGGTGAGGTTGGCGGCATAGAGGTAGCTGCTACCGCCGACGGTGGCGATGGCGGCGCCCTGGTCGACGCTGCTGCCGCTGAGGGCGAGGGTTTCAGCGGTCGGGCTCAGCGTGCTTCGCCAGCCGGTGATCGAACCATCGGTGTTGACGAAGAGCACGCTGTCACCGTCGAAGGCCGTGGCGTCGGCATTGAGCAGCACACCGGCCGGCCGCGCGCCGGTGAACGAGGTGGTGAGGGTCGGTCCTGAGCGGGCCGTGACTTGGGTTGCGGCGTCGACGGTGTAGACGGTGGACGTGCCCGTGCCGTTGGCCGCGGCGCGGAACGGCCCGCTCGCACCCAGCGCCAGGCCCCAGCCGTTGACCAGACCCGGGTCTGAGATCTGTGCGGGGTGCGCGGCCCCGTCGTCACTGACGAGGTTGGTGACGGTGAAGGTAGCAGCCTGGGCGCGCAGTGCCAGCGCCGTGATCGCCAGAAGGGCAATGTGCACCGCGGCTTTCATCCGCATCGTATGTGGCATGGAGAAGCTCCTGAAGTTTTCGATCGCCCAGCGCTGGCGTCGGGCCTGCAGCCATGGTCGTTCCGAAGGCCGGCGCCTGTCCTTTAGGGGTTCTGAATTCCCGCTGAATTCGCATCCCCTACCCCCATGCCCAACCATTGCCGCCTGGGCGACTTCAAGCTGCCGCCGGCCGAAAGGGTGCTGTTCCGCCGCAGCACCGAACAGACTTTGACGGCCCGTGCCATCGCCCTGCTGGTGGCCTTCGTCGAACGCGCCGGCCACCTGTTGGACGAGGAATAGCTGTTCAAGCGGGCGTGGGCCGGCGTGGCGGTCGAAGAGAACAATCTGGCGGTTCAGGTCGGCGTGTTGCGCAAGCTGCTGGGCGGGGCGCCGACGAAATCCAGATCGTGGCCCACGGCCTGGGTAACCGCCCCCTCGTCGACTTGCTCGACGCCATGGCCAAGCAGCCTCCTGCCCCGCCCGCCACTGACGCCACACCGGGCCAGGTGGTCTTTGCCGCACCCGATGTCGACACCGGAATCTTCAAGGCCAAGGCCTCCAGCCGCCACGACCCTCTGGGACCGCTGCACGCCGCCCTTGAACCGGGCACGGCCCGCATGACCGAAGACCAGTGCGCGCCGGGGTCATTGATGCCAGCCAGTCGCCCTCGATAGGCCTGCTCAGGAACTGGCCCACTCGCTCGTCAAGCCCGGCGCACAGCCGTGAGGCCTGGCTCTTGGACACGCCGCTCATGCCCATGGCCTTGACCAGATCGTCCACCGAGCGGGTAGACACACCGTGCACGTAGGCCTCCTGGATCACGGCGCCCAGGGTCTTTTCCGCCGTGCGCCGGGGCTCCGGGAAGGCCGGGTTGCGGCGAACTGCACCATCTGGCGCAGCACGTCCACATCAGCACCCTTCTCGGCCAGTTCGGCCAGTGCCATAGTTGCATTGGTCATCATCGCTTCCTCTTCAAGGATCAAGGTGGGCTTTCGCACCTCAACCCCATCCTGAATCACGATGACCATCCTTGAAGGGCTGGTCGCCACAGCTTCGCGGCAAGCCGCTGCGCAGTGGTTGGACCTACACCACCAGCTGGGACGCAGCCCCTGGGGAACTGCACGCGTCTGCCGCGCCGCGCGGTGTTAAGCTTTCGCGATGTTTCCATTTCCGCTCCCAGCCGGCAGCAGTGAGCCCATCGACGTCGGAGATGGGCTGATGATCGTCGGGTTTGAGCGCCCTACAGCACAGCTGGTGGGCGATGTTGAGGCGACGCTCAAGCTGGCAGGCTGGGCCACAACGTCGACCGGGGGCGATCATTTCGGCGGCATGTGGATTGTCGAAGCCTCGAAAGGCAACGAACGGTGGACGCTGACTGCCCAAGGCGTCGACGGAACGAGCCAGCTGGGGATTGCCCGAACCGAGGAGTAATCCACGACGAGTGAGGCTGCCTGTCCTCGGGACGTTTGGTGGGCAAGCTCGTCGGCGGTGGGCATCACGGTGCCATGGCAGAGCGATGAGAGTCGACATTTGAATTGTCGGAGCCGAGTCACGCATCGACAAAACTCGACCGGCAGCAACCCGTCAGCAGCGACCGGCCTACAGCCCACTGCGAATGGCGGCAGTCGGCCGGGCGCACCTGCCGGTCGGGGTCTCGGATTCCACAGTCAGCCGGG
>CAIJPE010000374.1 GCA_903822435.1 uncultured beta proteobacterium
CACTCGATGCCGGTGTTCTGGTGGGGCCTGATCCTGATCATGGCCTTCTCGGTCGGCCTGGAGTGGACCCCGGTCAGCGGGCGCATCGGCATCGAGTTCGACGTCGACCCGGTCACCGGCTTCATGCTGGTGGACAGCTGGCTGGCCGACTGGCGCGGGCAAGAGAGCGGTGCCTTCGCCTCGGCGCTGCTGCACCTGGTGCTGCCCGCGGCGGTGCTCGGAACCATCCCGCTGGCGGTGGTGGCCCGCATGACGCGCTCGTCCATGCTCGACGTGCTGCGCGAAGACTACCTGCGCACGGCCCGCGCCAAGGGGCTGCCGCCCTGGCGGGTGATCGTCGTCCACGGGCTGCGCAACGCGTTGATCCCGGTGGTCACGGTGCTCGGCCTTCAGGTGGGCAGCCTGCTGGGCGGGGCCGTGCTCACCGAGACCCTCTTCTCCTGGCCCGGCATCGGCAAGTGGCTGATCGACGCCATCGCCCGGCGCGACTACCCGGTGGTGCAGGCCGGCATCCTGGTCTCGGCGCTGATCTTCATCGCCGTCAACCTGGGTGTGGACTTGCTGTACGGCGCGATCAACCCGCGCATGCGGGGACGCTGACCCCGAGAAGCTGGAACGCCGTGGCTGCTGAGAACCTCGAACAGGCGCTGCTCGACGCGGTCCGCCGGCAGGGCTTCGCGCTGACCGAAGACCGCTGGCAGGCCGGCCGTGCGCTGGCCGCCTTCCCGTCCATCGACCTGGCGGTGGCCGCCTTCCCGCAAGGCCGGCCCGTGGTCTGGGCCAATGTGCTGTTCTCGCGCGAACACCCCGAAGGCCATGTGGCCCGTATCGGCCCGGATGCCGGCCCGGTGCAAGGCCTTCGCTTCGACCGCGACTTGCGCGATGGCCGGCTCGATTCGATGGCCTGGGTGCCGGGCGCCGACTGGTCGCAGCTGCCCTGGCAGCCGCTGTGGGGCGCGGGGCCCGTGCGCTTCGTGGCGCCCTATCCAGCCTCGCTGCTCAAGCTGATGGTGGCCGTGGGCGTGGCGCTGGCGGTGGACGAGGGGCGCCTGCCCGCATGGCCCGAGGCGCTGGAGCCCATGATCACCGTCAGCGACAACGAAGCCACCGAGACCTGCGTGGCCCTGCTGCACCAGGCCGGCCTGCTGCCCGATGCCCTGAACCGGCGCCTGGCCGCCTGGGGCCTGCCCACCCTGCAGATCCACGGCACCACCGCCCGCGGCGGCTGGCGCAATCCCGACGGCGCCGGCGTGGGCCAGATCCACATGACGGCCTGGGACACCGTGCGGCTGCTGTGGCTGCTGGACGATGCGGCCCCTGAGCCGCCCTGGCTGCCACAGTCGCTGCCCGCCGCCGAGGCACGGCCCTCGACGGCCAGCCGCGCGCACCTGCTGGGTGTGCTTCAGCGCCAGCAACTCGACGAAGTGCTGTCGTCGGCATCCCTGCGGGGCCTGCCCGGCTGTGTGCCCGGCCTGCCTGGCGCGCCAGCGTTCGCCCACAAGACCGGCACCACCGACAACTACGCCTCGGATGCCGGCATCGTCCGGCTGGACCCGGCCCAGGCCGGCCCTCCGACGTGCGGCCACGCCATCGTCGCGGTCCTCAGCAGCCTGGGCCGCCGCTACGCGCCGCATGATCGTTGCGCCACCACCTGGCGCCTTCCGGCGCTGGGTGGCGCCATCCACCGCTGGATGACGGCCCGGGCCTGAGCCGGTGCTTGCAAAATAGCGCCTCAGACACTCCTGGCGCCGCCCCATGACACATCCCGAAGACCCGGCGCTGCGCGCGCTGGGGCCTGCCGTGGCCAGCACGGCCCTGGCCTCGCTACCCCTCATCGCCCGTGGCAAGGTGCGCGACCTGTACGCCGTGGGCGCCGACCGCCTGCTGATGGTGGCCAGCGACCGCCTCAGCGCCTTCGACGTGGTCATGAAGGCCCCCGTGCCCGGCAAGGGCAGGCTGCTCACGCAGATGGCGCTGTTCTGGTTCGAGCGCCTGAAGGGCATCGTGCCCAACCACCTCAGCGGCGAGCGCCCGGAAAGCGTGGTTGCCCCGGCCGAGGTGCCGCAGATCGAAGGCCGGGCCATGCTCGTGCGCCGCCTCGCGCCGCTGCCCTGCGAGGCGGTGGTGCGTGGCTACGTGGCCGGTTCGGGCTGGAAGGAGTACCAGCGCAGCGGCACCGTGTGCGGACAGCGCCTGCCGGCCGGGCTCCTGATGACCAGCCCCTTGCCCGAGCCCATCTTCACCCCGGCGACCAAGGCCGCGGTGGGCGACCACGACGAGAACATTTCCTTCGCGCAGCTGGAAGGGCTGATCGGCCCGGCGCGTGCGGCCGAGGTGCGCGATACCGCCATCCGCCTGTACCGGGCCGCCTGCGAGCATGCCCTGGCGCGCGGCATCGTGATTGCCGACACCAAGTTCGAATTCGGCCTGGACGAAGCCGGCCTGCTGACCCTGATGGACGAGGTGCTGACCCCCGATTCCTCGCGATTCTGGATGGCCGACGACCTGGCCCAAGGCCGCATCACGGCGCTGGACAAGCAGCCCCTGCGCGACTGGCTGGCCGGCACCGGCGTGACCGGCGGCCCCGAGCAGGCGGCGCTGGACCTGCCGGCCGAGGTGATCCTGGGCGTGCACGAGCGCTATGCCACGGCCTATCGACTCTTGTGCGGGGGTTCGGCATGAGCGTTGTGCCGATCGCCTCGGTGGCCAGCCTGCGCGCGCACCGCATCGCCGGCTACGCACCCGGCCCGCGGCTGATCGTCACGGGTGCCGTGCACGGCAACGAGACCGCCGGCACCCGCGGCATCGAACGCGTGCTGGCCGAGATCGACAGCGGGCAGATCGAGATCGTGCGGGGCAGCGTCACCTTCGTGCCGGTGTGCAATCCCCTGGCCTACCGCGAAGGCCGCCGCATGGGCGATCGCAACCTCAACCGCCGGCTGCAGCCCACCGCCACGCCGCAGGACAACGAAGACCGCATCGCCCGCGTGCTGTGCGGCTGGCTGGCCGAGCACGAGGTGCTGCTCGACCTGCACAGCTTCCGCAGCCCGGGGCGGCCCTTCGTCATGCGCGGTCCGGCCGACAACCGCGGCACGCTGGAGCCATTCGCGCATGCCGCGGCCGAGGCACGCCTGGCGTCCCACGTCGGACCCAACCGCGTGGTCGAGGGCTGGATGCAGGCCTATGCCGATGGCGTGGCGGCACGGCGCAAGCGGGCGCTGACACCCGGCGCCGTGCACGAGGACCCGAGCTACGGCGTGGGCACCACTGAGTACATGCGCGCCGCCGGCGGCTACGGCGTCACGCTGGAATGCGGCCAGCACGAAGACCCGCTCGCCCCGCAGGTGGCCTACCATGCCATCCGCCAGACGCTGGCGCTGCTGGGCCTGGCCGAGCTGCCGCTGGTCCCGCCCGCGGAACCTTTCGATTGCCTGGCGCTGGCCGAGGTGATCGACCGCCATGCCGAGGGCGACCACTTCGTGAAGACCTGGACCAGCTTCGACCCGCTGGCCGAGGGCGAAGTCATTGCGCGGCGCGCCGACGGCACCGAGGTGCAGGCCCCGTCGGCGGGCCACATCGTCTTCCCGGATGCCAGCGCGCTGCCCGGGCACGAATGGTTCTACTTCGCCCGGCGAAGCGCGCGGCCGCTGTGAGCCGCTGCGCTCGGCTCAAGCGGTCGAGGCCTTCAGCCCCTTGACGGCATCGACCACCTCCTTGGGGCTGCGGTCGAGCACCGCCTTGCCCAAGGCGAGGACCGCCGCCACCGCGGCCAGCGCCTTCTCGGCCCGCTTGATGCGGCGCAGGAAGGCCTGGGCCCCGTCGGTGGCAGCGGCCATCTCGGCGACCTGATCCTGCACGAGGAAGCCCAGGGCGGTGATGCCGGCGGCGCGCACATCGGCGGTGGCAGCGTCGACCTGGCCCTCCTGCGCTTCCAGCGATTGCCGGTCTGCGTCGCTCAGGTTGGCCTTGTTGCGGATGCGAAAGCGCAGCAACTCGGC
Organism: uncultured beta proteobacterium; assembly: GCA_903822435.1. Taxonomy (GTDB): domain Bacteria; phylum Pseudomonadota; class Gammaproteobacteria; order Burkholderiales; family Burkholderiaceae_C; genus Rubrivivax. The sequence continues at coordinate 3,999 of CAIJPE010000374.1, forward strand.
CGAGAACAGCGCCAGTTCGTCCGCGAAGTCGAACAGGGCGGTGGGTGCGTCGGTGGTCGGATCCATGGGCTTACCCCTTGAAGGCTTGCAGGACCTGGCCCGAGAGGGTCTTGACCTCCTTGGCCAGCTTGAGCATCTGCTGCTTGCGCTCGTCGGAGCCGAGCTCGCCCAGGTGGGCCTGCAGGTCGGCCATGGCCAGCTTCATCTCTGCCACCGACCGGCGCAGCGCGGCCACGGTCTTGAGCTGTGCCTGCAGTTGCAGCTGCTGCCGGCGCAACTCCATCAGCTGCAGCCGGGCCAGCAGCTCGGGCGTGGTGCCGTCGCGCAGGCCGTCGCTGAACAGGCCCAGGTCTTCGTCACTTTCGCGCACATAGGCGCCGTACACACGTTCGGCGTAGGTCACCAGGGCGTCGCCCAGGGCGCCCACCGCCTCTCGGTGGCTGAGTGCTTCCTCGATGGCCGATTTCTGCTGGCGCACGAGCGCGGCGCGGGCCAGGAACTTGACCAGCTTGTCGACGTTGCCGATCTGCGCGGCCGGCATGCCCGGGAAGGCACCGAGTTCCTTCGCCAAGTCGCCCAGCCCGTCGTCGAGCGAGGCGGCCACGCCGTCGCCCGCCATGGCCGACAGCGCCGCGGCATAGGCCGCCAGCGTGGTGTTGATCTGCCGCGCCGTGGCGTTCTGCTGCGCGATGGGCTTGCACGAGGCCGTGGCCTCGTCGGCCACCTTCTGCGCATCGAAGTTCTTGATGGCTCCGCTGTCGGCGTACACCTTGCGGTTGATGGCCTTCTGCTCGCACTGCCTGACCGCGCCGGCCAGGAAGGGGTCGAAGGCCACGGAGATCTTGCGGGTCTCGTCGGCGAAGTCGCGCACGCTGTCCAGGTTGACACACCCGGCCAGCAGTGCCAGCGCCAGGGCCGCCCCGAGCCGTATGGCGCGCGGCGGACGGGGATGCAGATGCATGGGGTTTGCCTTTCGGGACAGGGTTGGGAGATTCAGCGCGCCCGTTCAGGCAGACGCGGGGCGGCCAGCCGGGGCCGCGGGCCGAAGGCCGGACGGGCCACGCCTTGCAGCCCGATGGCCAGCAGCGCCTCGTCCAGGGCCACGGCCAGCTGGCGGTCGCGCTCGGGGGCATTGAAGGCGTCGTCGTGCGGGGCGTTGGCCACCTCGATCTGCGGATCGGTGCCGTAGTTCTCCACGGCCCAGCCCACGTCCTTGAACCAGAACGAGTACTCGGGCTGGGTGGTCTCGGTGCCGTCGATCAGCTTGTGGCGCGGCCAGATGCCGATCACGCCGCCCCAGGTGCGCTGGCCCACCAGCCTGCCGATGCCCATGAGCTTGAAGCCGTGCGAGAAGATGTCGCCGTCGGAACCGGCGTGCTCGTTGGTCAGCGCCACCACGGGGCCCGCAGGCGCTTCGTCGGGATAGCAGGTGGCCTGGCCCCATCGCTGCATGTTCCAGGCGATCCGCTTGCGGGCCACCTTTTCGAGCAGCAGCTGCGAGACATGGCCGCCGCGGTTGTAGCGCACATCGACGATCAGCCCGTCGCGGTCGCACTCGGTGCCGAAGTAGCGGTGGAACTCGGCAAAGCCCGCGCTCATCATGTCGGGCAGGTGGAAGTAGCCCACGCGGCCGCCGCTGGCCTGGTGCACCCAGGCCCGGTTGCGTTCGACCCATTCGCGGTAGCGTGCCGGCGTCTCGTCGGCCAGGGCCGTGACCTGCACCTCGCGCTGCCGGCCGTCCGGCGCGGCCAGGGTCAGCGCCACGCGGGTGCCGGCGCGGTGGACCAGCAGCGCCTGGGGCGGCTGGGCGGCCGAGACGGGCTGGCCTGCCACCGCCACGATGCGCTCGCCCGGGCTGGCCTGGACCCCCAGGGCGTTGAGGGGGGAATCGGCCGTGGCGTCCCAGGGGTCGCCCTGCACGGTGGCGGTGATCTCCCAGCCGGCGTCGACCGGACGCAGCGCCACGCCCAGGTGGCCCAGGGCGACGGCGGGCGGCTTGCGGTGGTCGCCGCCCATCTCGTAGGCGTGCGAGGTGCCGAGCTCGCCCTGCAGCTCCCAGATCAGGTCCGACAGCTCGCTGCGGGTGGCCACCCGCGGCAGCAGCGGGGCGTAGCGCGCCAGCATGGCGTCCCAGTCGATGCCCGACATGTCGGCCACCCAGAAGTGGTTGCGCTGCAGCCGCCACACCTCGCGCAGCATCTGCGCCCATTCGCGCGGCGGGTCGACAGCCACGCGAAGGCGGCCCACATCGATCAAGCCGGTCTGGCGAGTCGGGCGGCCGTCGCTGCGCCCGGGCTTTTCTTCGGGCGTGCGGCTGGCGTCCAGGGCCCGCAGCTGGCTGCCCGTGCGCACGACCAGCGTCTGGTGGTCGGCAGCCAGCACGAAACCTTCGGCCTGCTCGGCCAGCGTCTTGACCTCGCCGGTGGCGAGATCGAAGACCTCCAGCCGGCCGGGCGATTCCTTGTGGCCGCCGCGGCCGTGGGCCCCGACGATGGGCAGCGCGATCCACACCACCTTGCCGCCGGCCACGCCGGCGATCTGCCCGAAACGGCCCTCGGCCACCGGGAAGGCCGCAATGCGCCGTGGCAAGCCCTCGGGCTCCAGCGGGGGCAGCGGCCTGGCACCGGCCTCGACCGGCGCGTGCGGCTCGTCGGGCTTCATGCCGCGGGGTGCGGGGTCGAAGGGCGGCGGCCCCCCGGCCTGCAGGGCGATGAGATAAGGCCGGGCCGCCCGCGGGAAGCTCAGCTCGAACTGCACGCTGTCGTAGACCGGGTCGAAGGTGCGCAGCGACAGAAAATACAGGTAGCGGCCCGTGGGGTCGAAGGCCGGGGCGTAATCGCGGAACTCGGGTTGGGTGGCCAGCAGGCGCCGGCCCAGGCCCTCGGGCAGCACCTCGCACAGTTTGATGGCCGTGTGGCGCGAGCTGGTGGCGTAGGTGTAGGCCAGCCACCGGCCGCACGGCGACCACACCGGGTCCTCGATGCGGCCGTGTTCGCTGCGGTCGGCCAGCAGCAGCCGGTGGGTGGACACGTCGCCTACCCACAGCTCGTTGCGGTGGTTGGCCATCGCCAGCGAAGCGCCCTGCGGTGCCGCCCTCATCGCGCTGACGTGGCCCAGCGCCTCGGGGCCCCACGGCAGCTCGGCGGCGCCGGATCCGTCGGCGCCGGCGGGGCCACTGCGCTCGATGCGCTCCTCGCCGGACGCGTCGTTCACGGCCACCAGCGTCTGCCCGTCGGCCAGCCATTGGCCGAGCCGGCGGCGTCCGCCCGGGGCACCCTGCTGGCGCACGGCGCCCTCCCACAGGGCCATGGTGTGGATCTGGCCCCGCACCTCCAGGGCCAGGCTGTGGCCGGCCGGGTGGAGTTGCACGCCTTGCAGCTGTTCGACCGTGGGCACGTAATGCCGCCGCGCCGTCTGCGTGCGGGCGCCGGGTACGTGGATCGGCAGCATCCGGCCCTGGTCGGTGGCGGGATCGTAGCGCCACAGGTCGCCGCCGCACTGGTAGACGATGCGCTGCCCGTCGCTGGCGGCATGACGCACGTAGTAGTCGCCGTGGTCGGTGTGGCGCTGCACGTCGCTGCCGTCCGGCAGGCATGAATAGAGGTTGCCCACGCCCTCGCCGTCGCCCACGAAGTACAGCCGCGCGCCGACCCACATCGGGCAGCTCAGGTTGCCGGGCAGCATCGACAGGCGGCTGAAGCGCGAGCCGCCTGGCGTGGCGCCGGCTGCCCCCGGGAGCCCGGCATCCTCGACCCACAGGTGGCCGGCGGTGCCGCCGCGGTAGCGCTTCCAGCGCGCCGGGTCCACCGTGTTTCGGCCGATGGCCCGGCGCCCGCCCGGCCCGAAGCTCAGGTGGTTGACCTGTCCCAGGGGAAGGCGCTCGGGCAGGGCGTCGGCCTCGCCATCGGCCAGGCCGAGGGTGTAAGCGTGCCAGTTGCGGAAGAAGGGCTGGCCATGGTTGCTGCAGAACAGGATCCGGCCCTCTGGCGTCCAGCCCCGGACCGCCATCTCGCTGCCCAGCCACGTCAGGCGCCGGGCCGCGCCGCCGGCTGCCGGCATCAGCCAGACCTCGGTGTGCTGCTCGTCACGGCCGGCATAGGCGAGCCAGGCGCCGTCGGGCGACAGGCAGGGCGTGGCCGGCTCAGCCAGGCCGGCCGTCAGCCGGTGTGCGGTGCCGCCGTCCGCGTGGACCCGCCAGAGGTCGTCCTCGCACACGAACACCACGGTGTCGCCCTGCAGGCTGGGCTGCCGCAGGTAGGCAGTCTGGGGAATGGGAATCATCTTGGGATTGAGCCGGTATCAACGGATAGGGCCGTCGTTCCGATGATGATGTTCCCACGCCAGACGCCCCCGGGGCATCGGCATCCTCCCGCGGGGGGATGTTTCCCCATTCAGCGGGATGCCGAAGGGCCCGTGGGGGTCGAATATCGCGACCCGAGTCCGACTCATGTCCGCAGAGGAAACCATCATGCGTTTCGATGAATGCCGCGAAGGCGACTACCGCATCTATGTCGGGGCGCTCGATGCGCCCCGCGGCGCGGGCTACATTGCCGCGCTGGTGGTGCGCCGCGAGCGTGGCGCCCCGACGGGGGCCGGCGACGCCTTCCGCGACGACAGCCTGGCCTGTGGCTACCGCTGGGGCTCGGCCGACGAAGCCATCCGATATGCGATGAATCGCGCCCGCGAGCTCATCCGCAGCCGCTCGACGATGCTCACCTGCTGAGGTGCCCAGGCGGCGCGTGCAGCCCCCGGGCC
>CAIJPE010000375.1 GCA_903822435.1 uncultured beta proteobacterium
CGCAGCCGGATCTTGCGGTTCTAGGGGCCCAGCGCCGCCACCGTGCGGGCCATGCCGCGTTCCCAACCAGCCGCCATGGCGTCGAACAGTTCGGCCCCGTCCAGATCGCGCGGCCCTGCCACCGCCCTTGCGGCCTTCAGGATGAGCGTCTTGCAGCCCTGGGCCACGGTGTGGAAGTCTGCCGCGGCCTGCGGCGCTTCGTCCAGCCAGAGCAGGTGTTCGCCCAGCAGTTCCATGGCCGCGCCCAGCTGCCGTGTGTTGGCAAAGGCCCAGGCGTGGTAGTGGGCCAGGCCCTTTTGCCGCAGCAGCGCCTGGTCAGCCAGGTAGCGGGCCTGGAAGCGCCGCACGGGGTTGTCCGCGGGGCGCCAGGCCAGGTGCTCGCGCAGCCTGCGCCGGCACTCGGCACGCAGGTCGTCCTCGGTGCGGGCGACGCGCCGGCGCGGGTCGACCCACTCGGCGAACAGCGGCAACGGCAGCCCGCCATTGCTCAGGGTGCAGCGGTAGTCCTCGCCTTCCAGGGCGTACAGGCCGGCGTTGTGGAAATAGACCAGGCGCTCGGCCCGTGGATCGCACGCGGCGATGACGATGGTGGTCTTGGTGTGCTGGCGCCGGTAGTCCGTGGCGGCTGTGTCGGGCAGCCACCAGGCGTCGGCCTCCACGCACACCAGGCGGCCTGCGGCCAGGTGCTCCAGCACATGGTCCTGCAGCGGGCGCCACAGGGTGAGCTCTTGCACGTCGATGCCGTACAGGCTGCGCAAGGCTTCATTGGACGGCTTGAAGAATGTCCACTGGTCGCCCAGGAAGTCCATGGCCGCGGTCACGCCCAGCATCGCCCGCGGCTCGAGGCCCAAGGCGTGGGTGAGTTCGATCCAGACGTCGATCGCGCAGTTCTTCTCCACCCACACGCGGTCATCGGCGTGCAGGGCGTGGCGCACATGCGCCTGCGGACCCAGGCCCGCGGGCAGGGCGGTGACGCTCGGGTCCGGGTCCACGGTCGTGCTCAGGCCGCCGAGGCCCGTCCTTCGGGCCAGAGCAGCGCGCGCACGGCAAGCGGCCACTCGGTGGGGTCGAAGCCGTGGGTGACGAAGAGCGCCATCGTCACGCGCTCCATGCCGAAGCCCAGGCAGGCGGTGTGCGCCACCCGGCCGTCGTGCGTGAGGATGTCGAAGGCCTTGCCGAACTTGTCCTGGTGGTAGTTGAACGAGCAGATGGCCGTGGGCTCTTCGAAAGAGATCACGGGCACCAGCACCTCGAACTTCAGTTCCTGCGCGACCTGGCTGTTGGCCATCATGCGGCCGGCCCGGCCGAAAAAGGGGTCGGCCGCCACCTGGGCGTGTACCGGCAGCTGCAGCGACTCGAGCAACGCCACGCCGCGCATCAGCCAGGCGTCGCGCCAGGCCGTGACCTGCTCGGCGGTGCCCGCATGGATGTATTCGCGCACCCGGAACGACTGCATGCGCGTGGGTTCGTCCGATGGCTCGTGCCGGTACGCCCAGCCGAGGATGGAGATGACGCGGCCTTGCGGCGGAAGCGTGCCGGCCAGGCTCGGGTAGACCGGGTAGCAGACGGCTGGGTTGAGGGTGACGCCCGTGGATTGCAGCAGCGCGCCCCAGTCTTCGCCTTGGCGGGCCCGTTCGGCCAGCGCCAGGGCCTGGATGGCGTTGCCGGTGAAGCTGTGCACCGAGCCGCACAGGTGCGGGAACGATTCGAGGTAGTTGACCCTTTCCAGCACCTTGCGGTCGATCACGGGCGGGTAGACGCAAGACACCGCACCATCGCCGCGCCCGGCGTGCGTGACCAGGGTGTTGAAGCGTTCGAGCACGTCCTCGAAAACGGCGCTGCGCCCGAACACGCCCTTGGCGCCGACAGGGATGATCAGGCCGTGCGCGACCAGGCCGTCGAAGACGGTGCGGACGTCGTACCGGGCGCCCATCGCTTCAGGCGTCCTTGTAGACGAGCAGCATCGACGCGCTGCTGGCGTTGATGCGTTCGTTGTTGATCATCAGCGCACCCGACAGGGCGTCGCGATACTGCCGGCCCAGGCTGTAGGGGCTGTCGTTGCGGTAGCCCAACATGCCCACGATCTGCAGCGCCTCGTGCACCAGGCGCGGCGCGGTGTCGGACATGGCGGTCTTCAGGTGGTTGAACCTGAGGCGCCAGCCCATGCCCGAGAGCTCATCGCGGGAGGCCTGCTCATAGGCTGTGGCCATGCCGTCCCAGTGCATCTGGGCGGTCTGCAACCGGGCCGAGAGCTCGGCCAGCCGCAAGGCCGTGGGCGGCGTCTGGCCGGGCGTCTTGCGGGCCTGGCCGCGCACGTAGGCGCCGGCCTTGGCATGGGCGTCGGCGGCAATGCCCCACCACAGGGCCGACCACAGGATGTGGGTGTAGGGAACCATGGTCTGCGAGGCGATGTCCACGTAGGCGGCGGGCAGCACCTGCTCCAGCGAGCCTTCGGCCCTCAGGCGGTAGCCGTGGCTGACCGTGCCACGCATGCCCAGGGTGTCCCAGGTGGTGGTCTGCGACAGCGTGCAGTCGGTGTTGCGCACCAGCACGAGTTGCTGGTCGTGGGACGTGGCGTCGGCGTCGCGCCGGCAGGTCACCAGGATGCCATGGGCTTGCTCGCAGTAGGAGCCTGTGGTGGCGTCCTTCTCCAGCCGGAAGCGGGTGCCGTTGTGCTGCAGGGCGCACACGCTGGACCGCGTGTCGCCCCAGGTGCCGACTTCGGAGGTCATGGAGGCCAGCAGCCACTGCGAGCGGCTGAGCTGGCTCAGGTACCCGGCGAAGTAGCCGCCTTCGTCCAGGTGGCGCGCGATGCTCGCCACCTGGGTCAGGTGCATCGTGTAGACCATCGCGCTGGAGCCGCAGCCCTGGGCCAGCGCCGCACACAGGCGGGCGAGTTCACGCATGGACAGGCCGGCGCCGCCGAGTTCACGGGGTACCCCGGCCGACAGCAGGCCCGCCTCGCGCAACGCGGCCACGGTTTCCGACGGAAAGCGTGCCCGCGTGTCCACGTCGGCCGCATGGGGCGCGGCCACCTCGCGCGCGATGGCGCGCATGGCCTGGAGATGCTTGTCGAAGGTGGCGGTGGCGAGCATGGGCCCTTGTTGCGTTCTGTAACCAGCGGTTGAAATTGTCGGGCCCCTTCGAAGCCCGCGCCATGGGGGTGGCATGCCCTTCGTGACGAATTGCCAGGAGGACCCGCTCACTCAGGGGGGCGGGTTCTCGAAGACTGGATGGGGCCGCATTCGCGCCGATACAGTCGCTGTCCCTTTCCAGGAACCGAGCATGTCCACCGACCCGTCGCACGCAGGCCAGCTCCAGGCAGCCGGCCCGGCCTTCGCCGGCTTGCGCGTGGGCATCGATACCGTCGAGATCGCCGACGTGGAAGCGTCGTTGCGGCACTTCGGCCCCCGCTATGCCGAGCGCATCTACACGCGGGCCGAGCGGCGGTACGCCGAGTCGGCCCCGGCGATGACCGCGGCGCGCCTGGCTGCGAGGTTTGCGGCCAAGGAAGCCGCCATCAAGGCGCTCAACCTGTCTGAAGCCGGCGTCTCGTGGTGCGACATCGAGGTTCTGCGCAGCGCGGACGGGGCCTGCCATCTGGTCTTGCACGGCCGCGCGGCGGCCTGGGCGGCCCGCGGCCCTGCGCTCCAGACCGCCCTGAGCCTGAGCCACGACGGCACCCATGCCGTGGCCGTGCTGGCCTGCCTGCCCCTGCCTGGCGCGCATCCGGCAACCCCCATCGATCCCACCCCCAGCACCGCATCCGACCCGAAAGGCAGCCCGACTTGAGCACCGACATCGACGCGCAGATCCGCGCCATCCTGGATCAACACGGCCGCCTGAGCCGGGCGGCAGCAGGGCTCTTGCCCGACGCCGACCTCTACCAGGCCGGCATGAGCTCGCACGCCAGCGTCAACGTGATGCTGGCGCTGGAGGGTGCCTTCGACGTGGAATTCCCCGACCGCATGCTCACCCGCAGCGCCTTCCAGAGCATCGCCGCCATCCGCGGTGCCGTGCTCGAACTGACCGCGGCCTGATGCACCGGGCCATCCGCCAGACGCGGCATGCAGCGCCTCGCTGAGGGCTGGTCGATCGGCCCGTTGCAGCCGGGCCAGGCCGAACCCGAGCGATGGATGACCGTGCCCGGGCCGGGCCCGCTGGCCGCGCAACTTCAGGCGTTGGGGCACTGGAGCCTGGATGGCCCGGCCCGCGACTTCGACGCCGAGAGCTGGATGTGGCGATGCGTCTTCGACCGGCCCGCCCACGCCACCGCCCACACGCTGCTCGGCCTGGACGGCCTGGGCACCGTGTGCGAGGTGCAGCTCAATGGCCAGGCCGTGCTGGCCAGCGACAACCTGTTCCTGGCGCACCGCCTTCCCGTCGGCGCCGCCCTGCGCGAGAGCGGCAACGTGCTGACCGTGCGGTGCGAGGCGCTGGAGCCCCGCCTGGCGCAGCGGCGGCCGCGACCGCGCTGGCGCGTGCCCATGCTGCGCGAACAGCAGCTGCGCTGGTGGCGCACCACGTTGCTGGGGCGCACGCCGGGATGGTCGCCGCCTGTCGTGCCGGTGGGCCCCTGGCGCGAGGTCTGGCTGGCCGAGCCGCTCGAGTTGCTCCCCGAGGCCTTGCGCCTGCGGCCGCGCGTGGTGCAAGGGCGCGGCGTGCTGGACGCCAGCCTGCCGGCGGAATGCGATAGCCGAACGCCCCCGCCATCATGAACACAAAATAGATACCCGCCATGATCAAGAAGGTCTGCCAGACGCCAACCGAACTTGCATCCTTGAAGCGGTTCATCAGTTCAACCGCCAGCGGCGAACCAATCATCGCGCCGCCGCCAAAACCCATGATCGCCATGCCTGTGGCCATGCCACGACGGTCCGGAAACCATTTGACCAGTGTCGAAACCGGCGAAATATAGCCAAGACCCAGCCCGATGCCGCCAATCACACCCGAACCCAGCCACAACATCCAGAGTTGGTGCACATAAACACCGGCCGCCGAAATCAGCAGCCCGCCGCACCAGCAAAGGGCAGCGACAAAACCGGCCTTGCGCGGGCCAACCCGCTCCAGCCAGCCGCCGAATATGGCCGCAGACGAACCAAGCAGCACGAAAAACAGCGTGTACATGATGGTTAGGTCTGAAACCTTCCAGTCACATGTGGTGGTGAACAGAGCGTTCCAGATGCCCGCATCAGCCGGGCAGGCGAGCGGTTTTGAAATGCCGATAGCCTGCGCCAGCGGCAACCAGAACACACTGAATCCATAGGCCATGCCAATGCACAGATGAATGGCCAGCGCGGCCGGTGGAACCAGCCAGCGGTTAAATCCGGGCTTGGCTATGGTGTGGGCGCGATCCAGCAGCCCGTTGCCGGATGGCGCATAATTTGCGGTATTTGAAACCATTTTGCTTCCTCCTTGCCGGATTTCCTTTCTTGATCAAGGATACGAGGAAATTCCAGCCTGCGCAGAAGCATATCCTGCCTGCCCGCACAGTCTAGGTTCACGGGTGAACCAAGACTGCGACTTTAGTCGAATTTTTGCATCTTTTCCGCCATTCGGAATGAATTCAATAGAAAAAATCTATTATTCATTTGTTTTTCTTGCGCCCAAAGTGCCTTGCGCCAGCAAAAAGGCGCAGCAGGCCGAGGCGAAGATCGCGGCCACCATCGGCAAAGTTGAGCCGGTGAAGAACAGGCTGGTCAGCGCTATCATCAGCGCGCCGGTCAGCATCTGCAGGGTGCCGCCCAGGGCCGAGGCCATACCTGCAATCGGCCCGTGATGATCAAGCGACAGCACCGCACTGGCCGGAACCACCAGTCCAAGCCCCGCAAACGTGCAAAACAGCAGGACAATCAGCACCGGAACATTGTCCACCCCCGCCAAAGTCACGGCGAGCAACACCAGCGCCATCGCGGCGTAAAAGCTCACTGCGCCGCGAATGACCGGTGCAACGCCAAAGCGTTTGGCAAGCGGCGCGCTGAATTGCGATGCGCCGATAAAGGCCATCGCATTGACCGCGAAGGCGAGGCTGTATTGCGTCGGCGTCAGGCCGAAATGATCGATATACACGAACGAGGAACTGGCCAGAAAGGTGAAGAAGCTGGCCATGCCAAAGCCGCCGATAAAGGTCAGGCCGAGAAAATGCCGGTCATGCAGCAACAGCCAATAATTCGAGAAGATCGTCCGCGCATGAAACGCCAGCCGGGTCTCGGTGCTGCTGGTTTCTTTCAGCACAAAGGCCGCCAGAGCCAGCCCCAGCGCCGCCAGAACCGCCACCACC